>JBBRMW010000383.1:0-4349 GCA_038230635.1 Aggregatilineales bacterium
ACCTGGGTAGCGAAGGCGGGTTCGACAAAGCGGGCGAAGATGGTGCAGTTGCCTATCTGTGGTGTGACGACTTCATCGACGGTGAGCAAAGGACGCTGGCGAAAATTAGCTTTCTGCGGATCGGGATTGGCGTCGGCAGTGGTCGTGCCAGACGCTTTGCTGTAAAAATCGGCAGTATCGTGATCGCAGCCGCCATACACGATCTGAGTGGCTAACCCGGTGAACAACGCTTGTGTGCCTTCTGTACCATAAATCAAGTGAAACTGCCCTTTCGTTTGTGCGCCGACGACAATCTAAACATTGTCGAGCCTCATATGCGTAGAACATCGCCCATCTGGGCATCGATCACTCTTGCCTCATTTTTTCTTTTGTCGTACCCTTGTGAGTTTCACAATCTCAAATTTGACCGAAAATAATCCTCGGTACGGACGCATTCCCCCTGGGGAGCCGAGGTGAGGTCTGCATAGATGCGTGGCAAAAATTCGAAAATGAGACGTTTGCCCTACTGATAGCGGCGGATTCGCTTTAGAGTCGACATCAATAAACAATATTCGTAGCTACCTTCAGGTCCATCAGCTGCTGGAGCTTTTCCAGCGTATCCGTTTCGGGCAATGGTGTATAGATCATGATTTTGAGTTCGGGCATCGTAGGCACCTGCAAGGTCGTATGCTCAAACATCAGGCAGCCTACCAACGGATGCTCTATGTCCTTCCGTGCATCGGCTCTACCGAGTACATCGTGACGGGGCCACCATGTGCGAAACTCAGGGCTTATGCGCTGCAAATCAGCAATCAAGTGTTTGAACCATTCTTCATCGGCATAACGCGCACTATCAGCACGGAATTCCGCTAGCACTCTCTGCGCGACCTGCTCCCACTTAGGGTTGTATGGACGAAGACTCCTTGGATCAGCAAACATACGCCAGACGACATTATATTCATATGGTGGCACCGACTTAGACAGCAAAAAGACCTCATCAGCAGTGGTGTTCCAAGCGAGATAATTCCACCGACGACCAACAACGTAAGCCGGAACTGGAGTGAGCGCATCAAGCACACGGCGTAGCGCAGGGCTTACATGTTCATCATCGGCGCGTGTATCAACAAGCTGCTGCTGATCGGCAAGCAAGAAAAGATGTTGCCGTTCGTCTGGCGTGAGTTGCAACGCATGAGAAATGCTAAGTAGTACCTCCCTTGACGGGTGAATATCGCGTCCTTGCTCCAACAGGGTATACCAAGAAACGCCCACATTCGCTAGCTGCGCCACCTCTTCCCGCCGCAATCCCGGCGTGCGTCGCCGCCCACCACTTATCAACCCGACCTGTTCAGGTGAGAGGCGCATCCGTCGAGTGCGTAGAAAATCCGCAAGACCTTGTCTGCGTTGTTCGTCACTCATCGTGTTTTCCTTATTCCTTATCCTGCTAGTTTCAATCCTATGATAAAGGAACTCTGGTCATACGATAATTTCTAAATCATACTCCAGATCGTATCACAGCAACGCGATTGTTGGGATTAAACGAGAAAAAGAGGAATTTTTATGGTATCGCATTCAGTAAATGAACAAAGCAACCTATCGGCCACCGCCGCAGGCACGTTCACCCTGGCTGAGGGACTGACGGTCACTCGCATGGGGTACGGCGCGATGCAGTTAGCTGGCCCGCACGTGTTCGGCCCGCCCACCAACCGCGATGCTGCCGTAGCCGTCCTGCGCGAGGCGGTCGCGCTAGGTATCACGCACATCGACACCAGCGACTACTATGGCCCCTACGTTACGAACCAGATCATCAAAGAAGCCCTGCACCCCTACCCTGACTCGTTGCACATCGTCACCAAGGTTGGATCACGTCGAGATGCCGAAGGCGGCTGGCCTCATGCACGCACGCCTGGACAGTTGCGTCAGGCCGTATTCGACAATCTGGAACACCTTGGACTAGATACATTAGATGTTGTCAACCTGCGACTCGGCGGGTTCGACGGTCCTACCCCCGGCTCCATCGCCGAACCGTTCACAGTACTTGCGAAATTACAGCAAGAAGGACTAATCAAGCACCTCGGTATCAGCACTGTAAACGCCGATCAGATCACTGAAGCACAATCCATCGCGCCGATTGTGTGCGTACAGAACCTATACAACCTTGTGCACCGAGTCGACGATGACCTGATCGACACCCTCGCCGCACAGGGCATCGCCTATGTACCCTACTTCCCCCTGGGCGGCTTTTCCCCGCTTCAATCCGACAAGCTGAATTCAGTCGCCAACCGTCTCAACGTCACGCCGATGACCGTCGCGCTGGCGTGGCTGCTACAGCGCTCGCCGAACATTCTGCTTATTCCAGGTACCTCATCCGTCGCCCATTTGCGCGATAATGTTGCCGCTGCCACGCTGACTCTCTCCGAGCACGATCTGACCGAACTGAATGACATTGCTTCATAAGCAAAACCACAGTGCAACCTGTGATCAAGTTCATCAGCTTGACCGACCCAGGACGAACCAGTATGTTGAACAATGCCGTCAGTGACTTAGACGGATCGAGGTTTTGCTTTAGGCGCGCGTTTGGTGTCTACTACGCAGTCTTGCAATTTCGAACGACGTGGAAAATAATCCCTGGAACGGAAACATTCCCCCTCTCCATCACATGAAGAGGGAGTTAGGGTGAGGTGAATACGGTTGCAGACACGCCTACGCGACTTTGCACGTGCCCCATCTCAGCCGCTCAATTAGCTGAATTCCTAGAACCCCTGTGCTATAATCCATACGTCTTTTTGGAGGATGATCTGGATGACGATTGTTGGCATTGACCTGGGAACAACCTTTTCTGCTGTAAGCACCGTTTATGACGGCGCGCCGGTTTTGCTGCCGAACCACGCGGAGCGGATCATCCCCTCGGTGGTTGGCCTCTCACCGGAAGGGCGCTGGCTGGTCGGTACGCCCGCACTGAATCAATATACGCTGTACCCTGACCGCACGATCCGTTCGATCAAGCGCCTTATGGGATCAAACGAAACGGTTGCCATCGGCGGTTATGCGCTGACGCCGCAAGAAGTTTCGGCGCTGATCTTGCGGGAGATGAAGCGCATCGCAGAGCTGCAGCTTGGTGAGGAAATTACGCAGGCGGTTATCACCGTTCCGGCCTTCTTCTCCGACAGCCAACGCCAGGCGACTGCCGACGCCGGGCAGATCGCCGGGTTGGAGGTGCTGCGTATCATCAATGAGCCGACGGCGGCGGCGCTTGCTTTTGGGCTAGAGGCGAATATCGATCAGACAACGCTCGTGTATGACCTGGGCGGCGGCACCTTCGATGTGTCGCTGGTCGAGATCGTCAACGGGGTAATCGATGTGCGTGCCAGTCACGGCGATACGCACCTGGGCGGTGATGACTTTGATGAGCGTCTGGCGCAGTATCTATTAAGCGTTTTTGAAGACGATCACGGCCTCGATCTGAGCCATGATCGGCGCGCCATGGCACGTATCCGGCGCGCGGCGGAGCAGGCCAAGATCGATCTGAGCAGCCAGATGTTTACCTGGGTGCGTGAAGAATACCTGGCCGAGAAGGGGGGCGTGCCGCTGCACCTGGAGACTGAAATCAGCCGGGAGCAGTTCGTGTCGTTGATCGAAGACCTGCTGATCCGCACCACTGAGTCGATTGAACGGGTGCTAGAAGATGGCGAAATCGAAACGCCCGATACGGTGCTGTTGGTCGGCGGGAGCACCTACATTCCAGCGGTCTGGGAACTGGTCGCGGAGCAAACGGGCGTCCAGCCCCGTCAGGATGTGCCTCCCTCAGAAGCGGTGGCGCTCGGCGCAGGCATTCAGGGCGCGATCATTGAGGGCAAACCGATTGACGCTATTTTGGTCGATGTCTCGCCGCACGCCCTCGGCATCGGCGTTGTGAATTTCACTTATGCTGGCGACCCGATCCTGGACAGCTACAAGGTGCTCATTCGGCGCAACAGCACGATCCCGCTGACCGTTGAGGAAGTTTTCTCGGCCATCTCACCTGATCAAACGAGTGTGCGGATCGAAGTTTATCAGGGCGACAACCCGGTTGCCTCAGAGAACGTGCCGCTCGGCGAATTTCTATTCGAGGATTTGCAGCCGCTCCAACCGGGTGAGCCGGTGCAGTTCCCGGTACAGTTCAGCCTGGATATGAATGGCATTCTGGAGGTACGCGCGACGGATCGGGCGACCGGGCGACAGCATGGCATCACCGTGGCGACGAACCGCCAGCAGTTGACGCAAGCCGATATTCAGGACGCCATCGCGCGCTTGCCAATCGTCTCAGCGGATGAGAATGATCCGCTAGCCGAAACTGATCTGGACGCTGAGGCCAGCGCGCTCCTCAACCGTGC
>JBBRMW010000384.1:0-4329 GCA_038230635.1 Aggregatilineales bacterium
GAATCGTGTAACCGCCAACAAAGGCGTCGATTTGGCGGTCGCACCCGGCGAGATTCATGCGCTGGTCGGTGAAAACGGAGCGGGAAAATCGACGCTGATGAAGATTCTATATGGCTTGGAACAGCCAACCAGCGGTCAAATTTATCTGCGCAGCAAACCCGTCCATATTGCCAATCCGCAAGTCGCAATTCAACTCGGAATCGGCATGGTCCATCAGAATTTTATGCTGGTGCCGTCGTTTACGATCGCCGAGAATATTGTGCTGAACCGTGAGCCGACGCGCGGTGGGGTGATCGACGAACGACGTGCCATCGCGGAAACACAAGCATTGGCCGATCGCTATGGGCTGGCTGTCATCCCCGATGCGCGAGTCGATAGTGTACCAGTCGGGATGCGGCAGCGGGTCGAGATTTTGAAGGCGCTGTACCGGGGCGCGGATATTTTCATCTTGGACGAGCCGACAGCAGTGCTCACACCCAACGAGACGACCGACCTATTCGTGGCGATTCGGCGGCTGGTCGATCAGGGTAAAACGATCATTTTTATCACGCACAAGCTGCGGGAAGTGCGCGCCATCAGTGATCGCGTGACCGTTTTGCGCGATGGCATGGTGATAGGCACGCTGCTAACTGCCGAGGCCACTGAACGCGATCTGGCGCGCATGATGGTCGGACGTGATGTGCTGACGACGGTCGAAAAGCCCCCCGCCCAACCCGGCGCGTCCGTGTTAACCGTCCTCAATTTGAGCTGTCTGGATGTAGGAGGCAAGCGCGTGCTCGATGACGTGTCATTCACGGTACGCGCGGGTGAGATTCTGGGCATTGCGGGCGTCGAAGGCAATGGTCAAACCGAACTGGTGGAGGTGCTCACTGGCTTGCGACCCGCTTTGAGTGGTTCGGCAACCGTCGGCGAACAATCGATCGTGGGGCGGCTGCCGCGCCAAATCCGCGAAATGGGCGTCGCGCATATTCCAGAAGATCGGCTGACGAATGGCGTGGCGGGCGATATTTCGATCGCTGAAAACCTGATCGTCGATCGCTTTTATCGCGCACCCTACACGCGGCGCGGACTGCTCCAACCACGTCGGATCGCTGAGAATGGCCGCGAGCGGATCGCGCAGTTTGGGATCGTCGCACCAAGCGGCGCGATCCCCGCCAACGTGCTATCCGGCGGGAACATGCAAAAGATCGTGATCGCCCGCGAATTGTCCGCCGCGCCGAAACTTTTGATCGCGGCGCAGCCAACGCGCGGCGTCGATGTGGGCGCGATCGAGTTTATCCACCAACAACTAGTCGATCAGCGCACACGTGGACTAGCTATCCTGCTGATTTCCGCCGAACTGAGTGAGGTGATGAAGCTCTCCGATCGGCTGCTGGTGATGTATAACGGACAGATCGCGGCAACGTTCGAGGATGTAGCGACGCTCCGCGAAGAAGAGTTGGGTTTGTATATGCTCGGCGCACATACACCTCACCCCCCTGCCAGGGTGCTTGCAAAGTCGTTCACCCCACCCCCCCGCTCCTCTCCACGGCAGTGGGGAGGGGGCTAGGGGGTGGGGTAAATTGCCGATCTACGCCCATCCTTCGACTTTGCACATACACCTCACCCCCCTGCCTCCTCTCCGTAAGCACAGCGAGGGGGAGTCAGCCGCACACCCTCGTTTGAGCACAAGGAGGTTTTCAGAACGTGGAGTTCGAGTGGTTAGCGTCCAGTAGCTGCTTCGAGTCCCCAAACGCGCAGGACATGCTTGATGGTGCGCGTCAATTGATTGAGCGTATCGGCGCGATTTTGCAGCACGACGACGCGATCGGGCTGTTCTTCACGGCGCAGGTCTGGCACGCGCGCCGCATCGGCAAGGATGATCAGCGGGATCATCGCCAACGCCGCCACCCGATCGGTATGTTGAAGTTCGAGCCAGCGCAGGGCGTCGATACCGTCCGTTGGATTATCATGCGCCACGATCAAGGCTGGGCGCGACTCGCGTGCCATTTCCAGCCCGACTTGATAGGTGCTGGCGTTGAGCACTTCGTAGCCCTGTGAGTTCAACCGATCCGAATACGGATCAAGTGAATAGGGATTACGGTAAAGTTTGAGGATCAAGGTTTGCCGGGGTTCAGCCCGGTACATCGGAATGGCGCTCATCGATTTATCCTCATATCCCTGGCCGTCCGTGGCGCGCCGTAGGGCCCGCTAAATATAGGTCAAGTTGGGCGGCGTGCGGGAATCGTTCATGATTTGCCGCTGCCGTCGTTTCCGGGTGTATTGGCTTGCAATGCTTCCTGTGCCGTATAATATAACTTCGTGCCTATCTCATATAACACCTGTCGATCAGGAAAGCGTTGCACAAACTTCTCGGCGATGATCGGATCAAAAACTCGCGCGACCACAATGTCGCTGTTCAAGTATGGGCTGGTTTCGGCCATCAATGCGCCGTAATCACGCCAGTTGTCGTCTGCGCCAGTCGCAGGGCTGTCGAGCACGACCACGAGCACAGGTTTATTGGGATCACGGATCGCGTTCAGGGCGTCGATCTCTTGCTGGCCGACTTCGTTGTAGCGGTACAAGCCCAGCGGCCAATCGCGCAGGGGTTCGGCGAGACGTGTGGGCACATAACCAAAAATGGTCGCGCCCGCCAGTGCCGCCAAGATGATATACCCCGGCCATAGCGCTGCCCAGGCTGCGGAAAGACCGCGCAGGAAGGTATTCGAGGCTTTTTCAAAGGTGCTGAACAAGCCGCCGATCACGATCAAGATGAGCGCGAGGAGCAGGTACTGCAAAATGCGAAAGGCCGCGTCCAGGTCGAGCGTCCCCTGCGCAACCGACAGCCAAATGACCAGGGCAATCGCCATCACAGTGAGGAAAAACAACGTAAAATACGGCGAGCGAGTGCGCAAACCGCGCGCCAAGGCGACGAATCCATAGGCCGCGACGAGCACCACACCGCCAGTCGCCTCAAAATAGTAGCGGACGCTGTATACCGCCGAGCCATACACCGATGAGCCGATCCAGTAGGTTAGTTGCGCGAGAATGATGGCGATCAACAGTTCAAAGAACAGCCAAATCCATTCACTACGATAACCCGCGATCAATCCAATGATCAGCAGCAGCCAGCTTAGTCCGACGCCCGCGCCCCAGCCAAAATTATGATGAACATAATCCGTCAGCCCCGGATCGAGCGTCCAACCGAACAGATCGCGCAGCCAGATACTCAGATCGGCGCGGGCATTTGTCCAACCGAATTCGAGTGTGTGGCCGCCGCCCATCAGACCATACCCTTCGCCAAAACCAACCTTATCATACGGCCATTGCAGGCTATACAATTCTGAGCGCCATTCACCCGTGACGGCGTGATTGAAGATGAAGATCGATCCGACCAATGGCAGGGCCGCCAGGGCTAATACGATCATCGGCAGCACGACACGCAGTGCTTTGCGGCGTTGATCGGCATTTGCGAATAGCCCCGATAGGTCGAGCAGCCGCGACAGGGCGTGCAAGCCGACGGGTGCAGCCATCGCCACTGCCGTGAGCGGGCGGGTCATCGCCACCCAGCCGATCGCCAACCCGGCCACGATGCCCCAACCGATCAGGGTACGCCAACGGCGATCGGCCTTCGTCAGCCGCCAATAGCTGTAGATGAACAACATCGTGCAGAACAGCGCTGAGGTGTGACTCATTAGCGTTGCGCTCAAGAGGATCGCCATTGGACTGATCGCCATCAGTAGCGCAGCAACGAGGCCCACCGCCTCATCGAAAATTTCACGTCCGATGCGGTAGACGAGGGCGACGGTCAATGCCGCCAACGCGGCGTTCACGATCCAGGGCGCGTTAAGCAAGATACCGATCGCCAATGCCAACGGCCAACCCGGCGTATATTTGCCGAAGCGCTTCAGGACGCCATCGGTTGGGGTATCCGGTTGCAAGACGAACGGCTGCCAGAGCACTTTTACTTCGACATCCGCAGGCCGATCGACCCACAGATGGCCGCCCGCGAACACCTTCGCCTGGAACAAATAGGCGTACTCATCTTCGAGATGTGGCAGCCGCTCGAAGGTTGTCCGATTGACGTGTAAGGCGAGGCCAAACGCAAACAATGCCAAAACCAGGGCCGCAATTTGACCCGGCGCAACTTTCGTCTTCAAAACGGTTTCGATCCTGTGTGAAATGTTTGCTGATCCGAATTTCTCGATCAGATTATAGCCCGGCAATGCACGATGTTTCAAATCGGGGGAATGCGCTCGCGTGCATTCAAGGTTGGGGGCAGACTATAGAGCCCCTCTATCCCCCCACCCCTTATCCCCCACGCAGGCGGGGGGAAAGGGGAGTCACACC
>JBBRMW010000385.1:0-4322 GCA_038230635.1 Aggregatilineales bacterium
GAAAAGAACGCGCTTTTTCAACAATTCCAGTCCTGGCGTGGTGGCTCGGAACGATGAAAAGTTTGCTTCCAATAAAGTCCGCTTGCTGATGACGCTGACAAAATAGGGTCTGGACTGTGAATATGATATCAAGGCGTGCACGGCTTGTGTTTTTAGTTACTTTGTTGATCTTGCATACCATCGTGCTTGGTCACGCTGCGGAGAAACGCGGTGGAACATTACAATTTGCAGTGACCGTTGAGCCGACGAACTATGATTGTCATGGCGCTACCTCGTTTGCATTTCTGCACCCCATCGCACCGCACTACTCGACGTTGCTGAAATTCAGCCCAGCTAATTATCCCCAGGTAATAGGAGATTTGGCTCAATCGTGGAGTATCTCCAGCGATCGCTTAACCTACGCCTTCAAATTGCGAGACAACGTTTTTTTTCACGACGGCTCGAAGCTTACGGCTACCGATGTGAAAGCAAGCTACGAGCGGATCATTCATCCGCCCCCGGGAGTGATATCGGCGCGGCAGGTAGACTATATGGTTATATCGCGGATCGATACCCCCGATCCCCTCTCAGTCATATTTCATCTTCAATGGCCTGAGGCCGAAATGCTGGCCGCTTTTGCCTCACCTTGGAACTGTATTTATAGCGCTGCAAAGATCATCGCCGACCCGGAATTTCCGAAGACGCATGTCCTAGGAACAGGGCCGTTTGTGATGGTGGAGCACGTAAAGGGTCAGTATTGGCAGGGCCGGCGGTGGGAGCGCTACTATCGGGAAGGTCGACCGTTTCTGGACGGATATCGCGCTAAATTTATGAACGCCGCCTCAGTTACGGGAGCGTATGAGAACGGCGACATCATGGCCGAGTTTCGTGGGGTAACTCCAGTCCAGCGGGACCATTTGCTGGAAGTCTTAGGGGACCGGATCACGGTAAGTGAAAGTCCATGGCTTTCAAACCTTTCAGTCGTTTCCAACAGTAAGCGGGCACCGTTCAACGATGCGCGCGTGCGGCGTGCGTTGTCGCTGGCAGTAGATCGATGGCAAGCGGCGCGAACACTGCAAAATACGAGCTTTCTCAAATACGTAGGCGCGCTATTGCGGCCAGGATCCAATATGGCAATGCCGGAGTCAGATTTGGTAACGATCCCTGGTTTTTCTCATGATATATTTGCTTCACGAGAGGAAGCGAAGAAGCTTTTAGTTGAAGCGGGAATCCATGATTTAAAACTAAAGCTTCTCGTCCGTGACATTCCAGTGCCCCATTACGCTGGCGCTGACTTGTTGGCGGCGTCCTGGCGTGAGATCGGCATCGAAACGACGCAGGAGCGGCGAAACATCTGGGAATGGCAAAAATTTGTCGATGCTGGTGATTTTGACGTCGCCCTCGATTTTTCGGGCGACTATTATGACGATCCGACTATTCAGCTAGTCAAATACGTTTCGCAAGACCTTTCGCCAGTTAACTATTCCGGGTCTACGAACCGCTTTCTGGACGCACTTTTTATCGGGCAGGCAATGACTTCCGACCAGCGGGAACGGTCCAAGATCGTACACGAGTTCGAACGGCGCGCATTGGTAGAAGCGGATACGGTTCCGCTGTTATGGTGGAATCGGATAGTTGTCACTTCTGCACAGGTTAAAGGATGGGCCATCACTCCCAGCCACTTCATTGGCCAAGATTTGGCGGACGTTTGGTTAGATCAGTGATATAAAAGACAATCCCTTCTTGTTTGTCAATTTTCATGGGAGACCTACGTTGAAGTCAGCTCTTGCTGCCCACCCACAGGTAACGAACGAGTATTCGATACCGAAGACTATGCGAGCCTGGGTGCTCGGCAATTCCGAAGAACTGTCGCTGGTTGAGAAGTTGGTTCCAGAGCCGGGGGCTGCGGAGGTTTTGCTGCGGATTGACGCAATCGCGGTGTGCGCAACGGATATCGAAATCCTCCGGCACGGGATTCCCGCGATGGTCGATGGTGAACTACCATTCAATAAGGGCTTTACGCTAGGCCATGAGTATATGGGCACGGTGGTAAAACTCGGCCGAACGGTAGACGAATTTCAGATCGGTGATCGGGTTGCGGTTGAGATACATGCTGGGTGTGGCCGCTGCCCGCGCTGTCGCGAAGGCATGTATACCTCGTGTCTCAACTATGGCTATCGGGCTAAGGGGCATCGTGCAAACGGATTCACTACTGATGGTGGTTTTGCTGAATATGCGATTAATCATGTAAATACCCTGGTCCACGTTCCTGATCATATCGAGGATGCTGAGGCCACCCTAATTGTGACCGCTGGCACAGCGATGTACGGACTAGACGTAATGGGCGGGGTCATTGCTGGCGAGGGAATTGTCGTGGTCGGCCCCGGGCCCATCGGACTTATGGGAGTGGGGGTCGCCAAAGCGTTAGGTGCCCAGCCCGTGATCCTAACCGGTACCCGAGACAGTCGGCTTGACATCGGCAAACGCCTCGGTGCCGACCACGTCATCAATGTTGCCCGCGAAGATCCAGTGGAGGCCGTCCAGCGCCTGACCGGGGGCCAGGGCGTGCAATACGTACTCGAATGCTCCGGCGCGCCCAACGCGCTTAACGAGGCGGCGCGGATGGTTAATCGTGGTGGGCGTATTTGCCTCGCCGCCTTTCCAAGTGATCCGGTGTCAGTCGACCTCGCCTATCTCGTCAGAAACAACATCTACGTCTTTGGTATCAGGGGTGAGGGACGCAGCGCCACCCATCGTGCCGCAGCACTGATCGCGCAAAGACGTTTTGAGGCGAAGTTGATCCATACTCACACCTTTGGGCTCAACGAGGTGCCGACGGCAATTAGGTACGCGCGCGAGCGCATCGAAGATGCTATCAAGGTCGTGGTTAAAAATGGGCATGTCGGGGAGACTGAAATGAACACGATCGAGAGCTCAAAATAGAGAGCTGGCCATTGGAGCAAGTGCGGCCTGTGGCAGGATATTTTCGCCGCTGGCCAGCTGCGGCGAGACGCTGGGCGTGGCGATGATCGACAGCACGGCGGTGCCGGCGCATCGCGCGGCGAGCGAGGCAAAGGGGGAACGCGGTCAAGCCATCGGCCGCTCGCGCAGCGGCCGGACGACCAAAATCCAGCGCCCCTGAGCGGTGGCAGAATTGCCGACAGTCGCGGCGACGCTGCTGTGCCAGCTGGACGCCTCCAAATACGGTGTTTTCTGCGCGGCATGAGGGGCGCATTCGGCTGCAAGGTTGAAGCCGCGGGTCCGTCGGGTGGCATTGGCCGGCGATACCGATGCGGACCAGCGCGGTTAGCGGCTTGTTCGCTTAAGCGCCGAGCATCGCGGCGACACGAGCGATGGTGTGAACATGGTGTACCTTGTTGACCGAGGCCACGATCAGGCCGCCGCGGCGATAGAGGACCTCGCGATTTTCTGCCGTGTCGGTCCTGTGGGCGTTACCGCGCGCGTTGTACAACACCGTGCATCCGCATTCCCGGCTGGGCTATCGCTCACGCCGGGAGCACATCCTGTCCCAACCCGTCGCGTGTTCGGTTTAACGGGTCAACTCCTGCGACCCCGTAACCTCCCGTGCCCCTTTACAATCACTTTAGTGTTGGCGCGGCACTGGCGGCCTGCAATAGCAGCGAACCAGGCGCCTAAGTGGGAAAGTGGATTGCGATGCCGCCCACCTGCCAATCGAGCCCAACGGCGCCGAGGGGACTGGCTCCTGTCACCTTGCCGTCAGCGATGTCGTAGACCTCGAACGCTCCGCTGTTCACATTGCGCAGGATCATGTCGGTTGAGCCCACGCCATTGAGCGGCCCAAAACCGGCGACCTGCCAGTCCAACCCGACGGCGCCAATTGCCGTCGCCCCAGTAACCGTATCGTTGTTAATGGTGTAAACTTCGAATATGCCGTTGGAGTTGCGCAGCATCATGTCGGTTGAGCCATCACCATTAAAATCGTCTAAGCCCACTAACTGCCAGTCGTTACCGACAGCCCCCATCGCGTGAGACGAGACGAGTTAACCCCCTTGATGTCATAAGTCTGGAACGTGCCGGTGCTTTTGTTGCGTAGCATCATATCGTCCGTGCCATCGCCATTAAAGTCGCCGAAGCCTTGGACTTGCCAATCCAAACCGACCGCACCGATTGCGCTCGCCCCTATGATCAAATTGTTATTGATGTCGTATAGCTCGAAGGTACGTAAGCATGCGGCGTAGGCCGCAGGAGGAGGGCTACTTCGAGCCGGTCGAACGCTTGAGCAGGTCAGGATCGGCCTTGTAGAACGCGACGATGCCGGTGAGCGTGTCGATGCCGAAGTCGGTGAACGCCATGACGCTCTC
>JBBRMW010000386.1:0-4319 GCA_038230635.1 Aggregatilineales bacterium
CACTGAACACTGGCGCAAATACATTCAACAGCGCCATAATCTCCACGGGCAGGATAGGCATTCGATTTCCTTTGTCATGATTGGAACATCATCAGCTTATCCTGCCCTGTTTTTCTCGGTTACTATATCGATAAAGTCCAGCTATAAAGGATTGCAGGCATTCTATTTCCAATCGAGCGACACCGCCCCGTGCGATCAAGCGCCCCATGATGGAATCTTGATTCAAGTGCCCGCTAATCTCAAAGACCCAGTCAAGCTGCGAATTGACGACGCAATCGTTTACCTAAATTCAACGATATTCGTCACGGCGCAAGCCAGCAAGTTTTTGACGATTAGCACGCTTGAAGGTACGGTTGTTGCGTATCAAGCCGGAACAGGTAACGGGGGAACGATTATCCCCGGATCATCCATGAAATTTCCACTGGACGCCAATTTGCACGTTTCTGGCCCACCAACACTACCTGCTTTTTTTAGTACCGATGCGGTTCGTTTCTTGCCGGTCCGTATTCTGCCCAATACATCGGTAGCCTTTGAAACGGGATTTCCACTAGGCGTCACCCCGCCCACGATTGACGATTGGACAGTAGTACGGAGTAATTTCACCGTATCAGGTGACTCACCTAAGATCAACTGCATTAAGTACAAAGATAGTTCAGAGACTACCAAACTGGCCTGCAACGACAATACAATGTGGTGGGAGAGCACAAAACTGACGAAATCAGGACAAGGTGTCTACACTACAAAAGATACCTTCCAAAGTACCTTCAATCCAGCACAAACCGGTACTTCAAGTTTAGACTTTTCAGTGATGAGTCCGACACATATAACGGGTTCGGCCACTGTTACCGATCCCCCTTGTACTTGGAAGTTTCACTTGGATTTTACGTGCAACGCAGCGCCTTCGCCAACCGCGACGCCCTAACGCGCAATGCCCAACGACGACCTGACCGGGCAAACCATCTGCGGCTACGAACTGCGCGAATCCATCGGTGCGGGTGGTTTCGGGGCGGTGTATCGCGCCTATCAGGCCGCCATCCGCCGCGAAGTCGCCGTCAAGGCGATTTTGCCGCAGTTCGCCAATGAGCCGGAATTCGTGCGCCGTTTCGAGGCCGAAGCGCAGATCGTCGCCCGCCTCGAACACCCGTATATCGTGCCGCTCTATGATTTCTGGCGCGATCCGGGCGGGGCGTATCTGGTCATGCGCTGGCTGCCGGGGGGGCAGTCTGCGGGGACTGACCCGCCGGGAATTCCTGCCGCTGCCTGATCTGGCGCGCATCCTCGATCAGATCAGCGCGGCACTCGC
The DNA here is from genome assembly GCA_038230635.1 of Aggregatilineales bacterium. GTDB lineage: Bacteria > Chloroflexota > Anaerolineae > Aggregatilineales > UBA2796 > JBBRMW01. The sequence continues at coordinate 1,304 of JBBRMW010000386.1, forward strand.
TCTCGCCCATCGGCGCGGTGTGGTGCATCTCGACTTGAAGCCGGACAATATCCTGCTGGATGAAGAACTCAACGGCTATCTAGCTGATTTTGGGATCGCCATGAGCGCCGCCGATCTGGCCGCCGAAAAGGGATCGGATCGCACCATCACGGGTACGCCCGCCTATTTGGCCCCGGAACAGATCAGCGGCGCGCCGATCACGGGTAAGGCCGATGTGTACAGCTTGGGCATCATGCTCTACGAACTGCTCATCGGTGATCCGCCTTTCACGGGGCTGTCGGCGACTCAGCTTTTGCAGAAGTACCTCTATGAAACGGTGCCGCCTTTGTCGCTCCGGCGCGCCAATCTGCCCCTCGCACTCAATGCGGTCGTGCAAAAAACGACGGCCAAGAATCCCGCCGAGCGTGGCCGCCGCTTTTCGTCAGGCGCTGGGTGAACCGTCCGCCGAATCCACCCGCGAGCCGGGGGATCACAGCGCGCCGACGCGCCGTACACCCGGTCGCGCCGGCAGCCGCCCGGCCACCCCGCCCATTTCCGATCTGCTCAACGAGCGCACGATCACGCCCGCCATGACCCCGGAGCGGTCACCCGATCGACCGGACAGGATCGACGATCGCACGATCACCGTGACGCCCGCCGATGTGCCTGTTGCGCCGCTGGTGCAAACGCCGTTGGAGCGGACATTCACGCCTGCGAACGGGTTGGTGGCGGATGCGCTCGACAATCCCTATAAAGGACTGCGCGCCTTCGAGGAAGCAGACGCCGCTGATTTCTTTGGCCGCGAAGGGTTGGTCGAACAGTTGGGGGCGCGGCTGGCGCAGTCGGATATCCTGGCGCGCTTTTTGGCGGTCGTGGGGCCGAGTGGTTCCGGCAAATCGAGCGCGGTAAAAGCTGGGTTGATCCCAGCCCTGCGGCGCGGCGCCATCCCCGGATTAGCGGGGGCGGCACGCTGGTTCGTGGTCGAAATGACACCCGGCACGCACCCCTTCACCGAACTGAGCGATGCGTTGGGACGGGTCGCCACTTCGCTATTGGGCAACTTAACCGCGCCTGACCCCCTCGCCCAGGATTCAGACGGGCTGATGACGGCTGTCCAGCAACTGCTGCCGACGGATGGGCGCTTCGAGCTGCTGCTCGTAATCGATCAGTTCGAGGAATTGTTCACGCAGGCCGCCGATCCAACCGACCCCGCCCGATTTCTGGATGCGCTGCTGACGGCGGTCAGCACGGTCGGGAGTCGCTTGCGGGTGATCATCACCCTGCGCGCTGATTTTTACGATCGCCCCTTGTTGTATCCGGGTTTCGGCGAACTGGTGCGCAAGCGTACCGAGATTGTGCTGCCATTGGCGCCGGATGATCTGCGTCGGGTGATCGCGCTTCCCGCCGAACGTGCTGGATTGACGCTCGAAGCCGGACTCAGCGATGCGATCCTGCGCGATGTGAGCGATCAACCGGGCGCTTTGCCGCTGCTGCAATATGCGCTGACCGAATTGTTCGAGCGTCGTCAGGATCGGACATTGACGGTCGCGGCGTATCAGGCCAGCGGCGGCGTGATCGGCGCTTTGGCGCGGCGCGCGGATGTCCTCCATACCGAATCGGATGCGGGGGGGCAAGCGCTGATCCGCCAGATATTCCTGCGCTTGGTCACGCCGGGTGAAGGCGTCGAGGATACACGGCGGCGCGTATCACGTCCCGAATTATCACTGGCCGCCGATGATGACGACGCGATCGACGCAATCCTGAATCGGTTTGGGCAGTATCGCCTGTTGACCTTCGATCGAGACCCGGCCACGCGCATTCCCACGATCGAAGTCGCGCATGAAGCGTTGATCCGCACCTGGGAACGCTTGCGAGGATGGCTCACCGCCAGCCGAGAAGACATCCAGATGCAGCGTCGGCTTGCCACCGCCACCGCCGAATGGGTCGCCTCCGGGCGCGATGGCGGTTTCCTGGCGAGCGAGGCGCGCTTGAGCCAATTTGAGGGTTGGGCGGCCAACACGTCGCTGGCGCTCAGCCGCGAGGAAGCCGAATATCTGGCGACCAGCATTTTCGAACGGGAAGCCCGTCACGCCCGCGATGAAGTCCGCAATGTCCGCGAAGAAGCGATTGCCCGCCGTGCCCAGACTTTTGGACGGGCGGCGGCGGTATTGGGTGTCGTCGGTACATTGGCCGTGGTTGCCACGCTGGTCGCCATCCTGCAAGTATCGCAGACCAATACCCAATTGAGCGTCGCCGCCCAGACATTGACGCCCGTTCCGGCTACGCTGACGCCCGTCGCCCTGACGCTGATCGCCGGAAATGCGCAGATCGCCGCCGCGCACGCCACCGGCACACTCGTCGCTAACCAAATCGTCTCGGTACAGTTGGCGGCGGCGGCCGGTCGCGTGCTGAACGATCCGCGCTATGGGCCGGGTCTGGCGATTCTGCTGAACATTTACGCGCTCAACGCCGCCTATTCGCCGCAAGCCGACAGCGCCCTGGCAACTGCGCTCGATCAGCAGTATGCTCTGCGGCGGCGGACCGATCACGCTCAGGCCGTGACGAGCGTGGCTGTTTCACCCGATGGGACGATGTTGATAAGCGCGGGCAACGATGGCAAAGCGATCCTCTCAGATTATCAGAGCGGCGCGCTGATTCGCACCTTTGCCCCGAATCAAGGGCACATATTGAGCACGGCTTTTTCGCCGGACGGTTCAACACTCCTACTCGGCTACGCCAATAAGGTCATGCAAACCTGGGATGTGACGACGGGGGCGCTGCTGCACGAATTCAGCCTGAGCAGCGCGGCCTGGTCGGTGGCTTTCTGGCCGGATGGTTCGCAGGTGGTGGTGGGCACGGCAGGTCAGCCCGCCGAGGTGTGGGATGTGAAAACGGCCACGCGCACGCACACGCTGACCGGACATAGCGGTGCGGTGCAGTCCGTCGCCTTTGCGCCCGATGGCTCCTGGGTCGTGACGGGCAGCGCCGATCAGACCGCGCGTGTTTGGGCGCTGCCCGACGGCCAATTGAAGCTGAC
>JBBRMW010000387.1:0-4289 GCA_038230635.1 Aggregatilineales bacterium
AACCTCACCCCCGGCCCCTCTCCGTCCTCACGGAGAGGGGAGTTGTGCGGCTTGACGCCCCCTCTCTGTGGTGACGGAGAGGGGGTGAGGTGAATGTGCGAACTTTATCTGGTTTTACTATGAATTAGTTCTACAACCGAAATGATGCAGCGATAGGCGCAGTGGGTATAGGCTGGCTTCCCCCTCTTCGTGAGGACGGAGAGGGGGATTGAGGGGGTGAGGTAAATCGGTGGCATTTGATGGGTCAAATCGTAAGTTCGGTTGTAGAATTAGGAGGGCATCATGCGCACCATCCGCCGCAGCCAATCTGCCGCGCCGGTCAACATTTCTTGCTTTGAAGTCGGCTCCAGGGTCGCCAGAATATGCTGATAGCTGACCGCCTGATGCAGCGCGCCCAACGGTTCGGCCAATTGCCACATCGTGCGTAAGCGATCGATCGGCTCATAGGCTGTCCAAAGATTGAGGTACGTATTCACCACAAGCACGCGCGCGCCAGAATCGTATTCTTCCGCGTCTTTAATCAAAGTCGTTAAATCAAGAAACGGGTGCGCAATGCACGCATCCGTCCAGTCGTAAAAGAGCAGCGTTTGTCCGGTGATGTTGCCGCTATGCAAGTCGCCGTGATTCAACGTATAGGGAACGGCATAACTTGCCAATTCCTGACACATCGCTTTCAACCGCGGTGCCAGCGCTTGTATCTCAGTGTGTTCAGCCTCAGATAGCGGCGACAGTGCATCCTCGTCGGCCAACAGCGGATCGATCTGTGCGGCCAGTGTGTGCAACCGACGATCGAGGCAGCCGATGCTGAGCAATTCATCGATACGTGTCACTGTCTGTAACTGAAGCTGACCAAAACGCCGCGTTGCGTTCTCCCATCGTTCGAGATCGGGCATTGAGCGCAGTTCCTCGCCAAAATCGCGCATGAGCATCCACCGTTGCGTCGGCTCGATGGCAAGCGGCGCGGGCACGACATCAGGGAAGCGTTCAGAGAGTGCGTTCATCAATGCAGGCTCATTACCAAACAAGGGCAACGCAGTGGCAACCTTGAAAAAGATAGCCCCATGACCGTGATCAGTCTGTACGCGCAGAACGCACGAAATACCCCATGTCCGAATTTGCTCAATCGGCGCACTCAGGATATAGCCACGCCCTTCGAGTTGTTCGCGCATCCAGGCGGATGCTCTGTCGAACCAGCCAAGCCGTGCCCAGTGCGGACGCAAGCCCGGAACATGTCCGGATTCGGCTTCCTGCAAGATTCCTTCGATGGCCGCCCGCTGTTCAGGGCTGGCAAAGCTCAGCGTCTCAAGCTCATGGCGGCCTATCCACCGGGCATTGGCGGGTGGTAGCCAGTCTGGCTGATGATTTTCCAATACGTAGATCAACTCGGTATGCGCGCGGTCGGTGTCATGGCTGGAATAGATATTGCGCAAAACGGTCACGTCAGCCGCCAATATCTTTCGCATCCCGACACAGATCACATCGACGTTGGCGACCCACACCCGCCTATCCGGCAGATGAAGATGCGGAAGCGATCCATTGCCCGTCTCGTCGAGCAGAACCAAAATACGCGGCGCGCCCGAATCGATCAGAATGCCGTAAATGTCGGAGCTTTGTTGTGCTTCTTCCATCAAAACCCCCTGCTGACTTTTTTAAGGCGAGATACGAACCAAAAAAAGAGGCGCAGCAAATGCGCCTCTTTCCAATATCGGGATAGTTGGAACCGACGCGGTTACTTGACCTCGTCCTCTTCCTTCTTGCCCTTCGTTGACACGATTTCCGGCTCGGCAGCCAGCGCCGCATCCGCTGCATCATCGGCGGCAGTCTGCGCACCCGTCGCCAGTTCGAGGCGTGCAATGACATCGTGCGGATCGGCCACAAACGTGACATCCGCGATGGCAGCCAGATCGCCGACGGTCACTTGATCGCCCGCGCGCACCAGATGCGCCAGCGACACTTCGATGTGATCGGGGATCGAAGCGGGCAAACACTCGACTTCGATCTGCGTCATATAGTGCGCCATCGTCAGATCAGCGCTCAATTTCGGCTCGCCGGTGAGCACCAGTGGCACTTCGGCGCGCAGTTTCTTGGTCAAGTCCACGCGCAGGAAATCGACGTGAACCAGCTCGCGGCGAATGGCGTGGCGCTGTACATCACGCACCAGCACGTTTTCGAGCTTGCCATCGACATTGAGCGAAATGACGTGGGTGCCGCTGGCGCGCGTGAGCAGGATTTCGAGCGGACGACGCGGGCACGCGATGGTGAGCGACTCGCCACCCGCGCCATAAACGACGGCGGGGATCAGGTTATCGCGGCGCAGTTGCCGCACTTGTTTGCCCGTGACGTGACGATCCTGCACGTCCAGGGCGTAGGTTTCTGCCATGATAAAACGCCTCCAAAATAATCGAACGCGCAGGTCGAACCGGAGATAAACCGGATGTAAGCGCGGATAGCCGAAGCGGGCGAACCCGTCCGCAATCGGACATTTTAGCCGAGCCGCGCCCGATCGTCAAGCCGCAACAATAGGAGGCTGGGCGATCAAAGATAGCACAGACCCACCGCCGTTCGGTACAATATCCCTCTGCGAACCGCTTGATACCGTCGGATTTTTGCGGGGTGACTCGATGACTCAACCTGTGATCAGCAGGCTACATTTTGAAAACTGGCGCAGCCTGCGCAACGTGACGATCGACAATCTGACGCCGATCACGGTGTTCGTCGGCGCAAATTCGTCGGGCAAAACGAATATCTTGGATGCCTTGCATTTCATGCGGCGCGCGCTCGAAAAAAACGCTTCACAAGCCATTGCCGCCTGGGGTGGCTACGACAATATTCACGCAGTTTTCGATGATGAACATCTCCCACTTCATTTTGGACTGTCGTTTCGCGCCCCATCAGAAACAATTTACCATGAAGTGGTCATCCGTCCAGGCGATTTGTACAGCGAAGTAGGGACTGGTGAGCTAGGTGACAACGGTTCTCCACAAGCTAAACTCAAACGTTTCGTCTCACGCTGGCAGTTGCTCCGCGAGAATTTTGTGATGCCAACAGTACCTTCATCGATTGAAGACCCTGGCGATCTCAACGTGGTCGATCCGTCCGCGCGTAATGTACTTTTCATGCTCGACTATATGCGCCAAGTGGATAGCCATTCCTACCATGAGTTGCAAGCCGATCTCCATTGGCTGCTCCGTCATATCGAGGCGGCGACGGTGGTACGTGGGGTAAACGAAACGCGCCTCGAACTGACCGAAACGGCGCTTCAAGGCCGCATCGCGCCCAGCATCTCCGGCGGATCGGCGCGCGTCATTGCCATGCTCACTGCCTACTACGCGCTCGATATGCGCACTCCCGAACTACCCGGCTTAGTCGTGATCGAAGAACCCGACACCGCAATCCATCCGCTGCTTTTGGGGAATTTTGTTGAATTGCTGCGTACTTATACGGAACGCGAAGATCGTCCGCGCCAGTTCATTTTGACCACCCACAACCCGATGCTGCTCAACTATTTCGAGCCGGAAGAAGTGCGCTTCGTAGAACGTGATGCCAATGGCGAAACCACCGTCGAAGGCGTCGATATGGGCGTGGCAAACGCTTGGTTCGAACAAGACGGGGCATTTAACCTGGGCGACATCTGGACAACTCGTTTGCTCGGCGGAGTTCCCGAATGAATCCGACGATTTGGTTGATCGCCGAAGATAAAACGGATTTTGAAGTGATGCGACAAATCTTCAAGAAAAAGGGGTTTCAAGGCGCATTCAAGCTGGTAAAACCTTCTGGTGGATCGGGCGGAATTGGGCGCTTGAGACAACAACTCTTGACCCTTATCACGGTCACTCGCAACGATAAGAACTGGCGCAACGGTGACTGCATCGTTGTTTTACACGATCTCGACGCACATGTTCCAAATCGTAATAATGTTCAGTTCGCGGCAATTGCGGCGCTCTGTAAAGCGGAAAACGTAGTTCATCTGATCGCCGATGACAAGATCGAAGCCTGGATGTTGGCCGATCGCGGCCTGTGCGACTTTTTGGAAATCGCCGCCAAAGCCTGGGATGGCCGTCCAGAGGTAAAACGCGACTTGGACCGATGCCTGCGCCGAAAGAATCTGACATATCAAGGGCGTGGTTCAGCAAGCTAGACGGAACGGGCGATGAACTCAGCCCGTCTTTCAAGCAAGCGTGGCGCTCCCTGACCGACGCCTAATGTATTTGATCGGAAGCAAAGTCCGCCGGATTCACCTCGCCCCCCAGCCCCCTCTCCGTCACCACAACGAGGGGGTGTCAATCCAC
>JBBRMW010000388.1:0-4277 GCA_038230635.1 Aggregatilineales bacterium
CGCATCCGCCCAAGGCAGGGCTGGTGACTGGGACGAAGTCGTAACAAGGTAGCAGTAGCGGAAGCTGCGGCTGGATCACCTCCTTTCTAGTGAGCACACGAAGCCGAACAGCGAAAACGACCTGCGCAAGCAGGTAGCCAGTACCTTTTCCCTTCCAGCATCACAGGTTGAGCAGATACCCGCGCAAGCGACGTGTCTGACCGGGCACCCTGTACGCCCGTCGCTCAAATTGCGCTTCTTTGTCACTGTTCAGTGGTTAAAGCGCCTTCACTATAACGAACTATCAATAGCTGCTTTGCGAACTCCTCTCATTGAGGAGTTTTTTTTGCGTGTTTTGCCAGCTTAATTTTGATCTAATCGCCCTAAAAATCGCACCTATTGGATTTCGCATTCGACTTTGCCTTGCTACAATCTCAGGCTTCGTCGCGTTTACCTCCAAGAATGGACTGTGTGTTGGCGATGCGAATGCCCCCTCTTCCCGCTTCCAATGTACTGCCGACTCACCCGCCCGAATCGACGGCCCGGCACGGGCGCGCGCCTGTCGTCCTGCTGGCCTTGATCTTCGTAATCATCTTTGCCAGCCGTGTCGTGCGCTTCAACTCCCTGAACCTGGAGACCGACGAAGTATGGTCGGTTTGGCAAACGCTTGGCACGTTATCGGATACGATCCGGTGGACGCCTTATGACTGGCCGCCCGTTTATTATGTGACGGTGTTTGGGTGGCAGCAGTTGACGGGGATTAATCCGTTCACGCTGCGGGTGATGACTGCCTTCACAATGCTCATCTGCGGCGCGCTCCTGTATCGGCTCGCACACAAACTTTACGGGCGCGAAGCCGCTCTATTTGCACTGCTCAGCTTCAGCGCCTTCGGCTACGTCCTGTTTCTCAGCACCATCTTGCGTGGCTATTTGCTCAGTGCAACCTTGTGGTTGGCCGCCCTGCTATTGACGATCACTTATTTTGAACGTCGTTCACGTTGGCTCGGCATATTGATTGGTTTGACACTGACCGCATTATTCTATATCCACAGCAGTGCTATTTTTGGTATCGTTTTTTTGCCGGTTTACAGCCTCGTGATATACCTGCGCGGGCTACGGCGCAATTTTGGCACTTGGCTGCGCTTGTGGATTTTACCGGGACTTATCACGACCGCGCTGTGCTTACCGGAAGTGCTCGCCAAGCTGCCTGTTATAACGATGAAGCACAAGCAGGTTGCCCTGTATATTCCTTATGTTCCGCCTGGCATTGTCCTTTTCAATCATTACGTCGATTACGCTGGTCAAGAAGTAATTTTGTGGGCGAGCCTGCTGTTGATCGCCTCAGCCTTGCTGATCGAGCGCTTTGGGCTGTCCCGTCGCATTATCGTCTTGCTCCTCTGGATGGCTGCGCCGAGTGCGATAATCTGGTTCGCCCTCAACATTGAAGCATTCCATCCGCGCCATTTAGCCTGGGTGATGTTCGGCTTCGCGCTATGGATCGGCTGGGGGTTATCACTGCTGCCGCGTGCGGCCAAAGCGGCGTTGATAGTCGTGATGTTGGTCAGCATGTTTGGTTATATTCCGTTGGCCGAGCGCTACGAGACGATACCGCGCGCACCGCTGGTGACGACTTTCAATGCGCTGCGTCCGCTCTTGCGAGGCGGCGATGTGGTGCTGCTCGATCCGAAATGCGACGGCTGTGCGAATGTCGGTCCCGAAGAGTGGGACTACTTCAGCCGCGCCTATTTCTCGGAAGGATTGACTTTCATCGGGACGCCGCAGACTGAGCGTCGTATCTGGTACGTGGCCGCGGAAGGTCACGAAGACCTTGTCACCCTGGCGAAACTGGAAAAAACGCGTGCGCTCAGCGAGACATTGGGCGACCCGACGCTGCGTTTCCGCTTATACGAGGCTCCGCCCGATCCAACTGGCGTTTTGTTTGCCAATGGGATGCGGCTAGACGGCTACGAGCTGCTTAATCCAGGCGGTCAGACGCTCGCATGGCATGATGGCGAAGCGGTCACGTTGCGGCTGTGGTGGTCGGTTGACGCGCCGGTGCTGCTCGATTATAGCGAGGGCACATATATTCTCGATCCCCAAAATGGCAGCGTCACGGCTCAGGTGGATGGCCCGCCGCAGCCGCTTGTAGGCCCATCGCAAACGAGCCGCTGGCAGCCCGGTCACTATTATCTCGAACAACGCACAATCACGCTGCCTTACCCGCTGGATATGAGCGAGCAGACCATCCGTCTCTCGCTTTACTATTGGCAGGATGCCAAGCGCATTACCGCACCAAACATGGATTCTAATACACTACTTCCGCTCAAGACGATCTTTGTCAAGGCGATTCGCGGCACCAACTTACTTCCATGATCGATCGTGCGAACTCGATATGGTTCCGCTTTCAGGTCACCTCACACTCAGGATCGGCGATCTGGTCGGTGGCCGCGTGCATATCGACGAAGGTTTCTGCGAAGCGCGCGAATCGATAAACATCCGCAAAGTTTGACGCGATACCGAACGAAATGCGCACTGCACCGTTGGCGCGACCGTCCATCACCGTGATGAATTGATCGAACGTCATGCGGTGGCTGCCATTGAAATATTCACCAATGTCGGCTTTGGTCAGACCATTGATCACCTCACCCGCGCCGGGATTACAAAAACACCCCGTGCGCAGTGAGATATTTTCCCCGTTGGCCGATTGTTCGATGAAACGCCAATCGAACAGTTTGCCATCAGGATCGTAGAAATTGACCGTCACCGTACCGCCGCGCATGTGCGTTCCGGTCGGACCATACAGCCGAATTAAAGGCGCGCCGTTGCTGTGATGCAGAGCGATCAACCGCTCGATCAACCAATCGGTCAGGGCGATCACCCGTTCGTGGACCATTTCGACACCCACTTTGGCGATATGTCGCAGTCCGATTTCGATAGCGGGCAGACTCAAATAGTTGATCGTGCCATCCTCGAAACCCGCCTCACCTTCGTGCAGATAATGGCCGTCGCCCTGCACCGACGCGATCTCGATCGTGCCACCCGCGAACCAGGGTCGATGCAGCCGCGCCAACGCCTCGCGTCGCACGATCAGACAGCCCACACCCGTTGGATAACCAAAGATTTTGTAGAACGAGAGCGTGACAAAATCGGGATGCCAGAGGCTCAGATCGAGTCGATTGGTTGGCGTAAACGCCGCCGCGTCAAGCAGCACATCCCAACCCGCCGCGTGCGCTTGAGTAATCCATTCGAGCGGATGTTGCACACCCGAAAAATTCGACTGCGCCGGATATGCGAACAGGTTGCCACCAGCGGAGTTAGCGAGCGCGAAGTAGGCGTCGAGCTTACTTTCATCTACACGCAGATCGGGCGCAACGACCGGGATATAGGTGGCCGTCGCACCCTTCGCGCGCGCAAACTCGCGGATGCCGTTAACCGAGTTATGGTTATCGAATGTCAGCAAATAATGACCATTCGGCTGAAAGGGATACGACTCGCCCACCAGTTTGAGCGCACCACTAGCATTCTGCGTGAAAATGACCGTATACGCTTCGGGCGAGGCTTTGAAATATTCGAGCACGTAATGGCGCGCCGCTTCATCGAGGCGTGTCATGCTCTGCGAACTGGGATTGCTCGAATGCGGATTGCCGAAGATGCCCTTTTGCAGCAGCGTCATGTGCTCGCGCAACTGCGATTCAGCATACAGGCTGCCGCCCGTGTAATCGAGGTAAATATGCTGCTGGTCGTCGAGCCGCGCGTAATCGGTCGCGCGTAGGGTGTCAAGTGGCAGCGTAGAAGCATATCCAGGATGCGTTTGAAGGAAGCGATCATAGGCGCGTGACACGTTAGTCGGTTCAGCGACGAGCGAAGTGGGGTGAGCAATTAGGGATGTCATGCGATAGTCCTTTTCCGCATTCTTGGGCAGTATTCTCATCGCATTTTACTACGGTTTTTCGCAATTCCGGGGAAACGCCAAAATTGGCAGGTACAAGGGTCTTGACAAGCCTGGGGGGTGCGAGTAGAATGTTCAACACGGAAAAGAAACGCAACGCAAACGAAGCGACGGGATAAAGGAGACAGCTTAGTGACGACAACGAGTGAGGGGGCGCGAACCGAATAGGCTGGGCAGTGACAACAGAGTTGCACGCAGAAATGCGATCGGCGGCCTGACAAATTGTCAGGTTTTTTTGTGTCTCAGGGCAAGCAGGGTTCGTCAAGCGGTCTGAGCGGCTCACCAACGGCAGCGTGGGTGGGAGGTTCAGACCGGGGGACGAAAGTTCACCGGGCACGTTAACAAACGC
>JBBRMW010000389.1:0-4271 GCA_038230635.1 Aggregatilineales bacterium
CTGAACACTGGCGCAAATACATTCAACAGCGCCATAATCTCCACGGGCAGGATAGGCATTCGATTTCCTTTGTCATGATTGGAACATCATCAGCTTATCCTGCCCTATTTTTCTCGGCTACTATATCGATAAAGTCCAGTTGATAGACCTCTCTCTATATCCGAACGACGTATCCTATCACACGACCTCTGAATTGAACATATGCTCTATTGTTTATGTTTCATTTATAAATCGTATGTTATATAACTTATTACTGATTCTATTGCTCTCGCATTGCTTAGCAATGGCATTCATATTCTTATACTTACTGGTTCTATTGCTCCCACATTGCTTATGGTCAAACCAATCAAAGGCCACGTATGTCTAGATTTGCCTTCCGACTCCCCCTCTCCGTGATTACGGAGAGGGGGCCGGGGGGTGAGGTTCCTCAACTTCTCATCTTCCGCTCTACCCCGATCCGCCTGAATGTGTGATAATCGGAACAAACGAGCGCGAGAACTTTGGATGTTAGCTGAATTAGGCATTATTACGACGGCATTGGCGCTGCTGTGCGCCTTGTTTGCGATGGTCGCCTCCTTTTACGGCGCGGTCAATCATGCTGAACGCTGGATTCTCAGCGCACGCAATGCCGCTTTGCTCACGTGGCCGCTGATCACGACCGCTTGCATCGCCATGATCGCCGCACAGGCAACGGGCGAATTCAACATCGCCTATGTCTGGGAAACCACGAATCTGGCCGCGCCCGCCTTTTTCAAACTGACCGCGTTGTGGGGCGGTCAAGCCGGATCGCTGCTATTTTGGGCGTGGGTCATGAGCAGCTTCAGCGCCGCCGTAATCATCCTCAACTGGCGCAGCGAGCGGCGTTTGATCCCCTGGGTCATCACATTCACGATGGTCACGCTCAGCTTTTTCATGGCGCTCGTTGTGCTTTCGGAAAACCCCTTCGCGCGCTATTGGTCGGTCAACGGCGCTGACCCGATCGCGGCGGTGTTTGCCCCGATCGGCGCGACGCTTTTCCAACCCGCCGACGGCAAAGGACTCAACCCCTTGCTGCGCCATCCCGGCATGATTATTCACCCGCCGATGCTCTACACGGGCTTCGTCGGCATGGTGATCCCCTGGGCATTTGCGATGGCTGCGCTCGCCTCCGGCCAGCTTAACACGAACTGGATTCGGGCGACTCGTCGTTGGGCATTAGCCGCTTGGTTATTTTTGAGCCTCGGCTTGATCTTGGGCGGACGCTGGGCTTACGACGTGCTCGGTTGGGGCGGCTATTGGGGCTGGGACCCGGTGGAAAACTCCGCGCTGCTGCCCTGGCTGGCGACGACCGCCTTTCTGCACAGCGTCATGATCCAGGAAAAGCGCGGAATGCTCAAAGTCTGGAACATGTTCCTGGTGATTCTCAGCTTTTTGCTGGTAATGCTCGGCACATTCAACACCCGCAGCGGCTTGGTCGATTCGGTTCACAGCTTCGCCCGCAGCAAAATCGGCGTCCCGATGTTCCTGTTCGTGGCGTTTGCGGTCGGCATCAGCCTCGGTTTGTGGATTTGGCGGTGGCGGCGCGGCGATCTGCGCACCGAGAACCGACTCGATGGCTTGCTCAGCCGCGAGTCGCTGTTCATCCTAAATAACTGGGTTTTCGTAGCGATCATCGTGATGGTTGGTTGGGGTATTTATTCGCCCACGTTTACCGAAATGCTGACCGGGAATCGCATCACGCTTGGCTCGGAATATTATCGCTACTACACGGTGCCGCTGTTCGGCCTGCTCTATCTGCTGATGGGCGTCGCGCCGCTCGTCGCCTGGAAACGCTCCTCGTGGAAAACGCTCGGCAAAGTCATGCGTCCCAGCCTGATCGCAACGGCGATCTTCGTGCTCGTCCTGATCGTTGCGGGCACAACGCCCGGCGCAGTCGTCGCGTATGGACTCGTCTGGTTGGCCGGTTTCAGCACGCTAGTCGAGTTTTACCGAGGCACGCAAGCACGCATCAAGGCACATCAGGAGAATCCGCTCACGGCATTGTGGACATTATTTGCCCGCAACCGTCGCCGTTATGGTGGTTACATGATCCATCTCGGCGTCGTCGTGATCGGTTTTGGGATCATCGGCAGCACGATCTTTCAGCAAACGACGCAGCAAACCGTCGATCCGGGCGGGACGATCGCGTTGGGCGGCTATGTACTGCGCTACGATAACGTGTTCCAAGCGACCGCTGATGACAACCGCACAATGGTGATCGCCAATGTGACTGTCCTGCAAAACGGCCAACCGATCGCGCAGCTTCGACCGCGCAAAGACTTGTTCGGCAATGGCGTGAATCCCATGACCATCGCCGGAAACTACAGCACGCTGCAATCTGACTTTTACGTGCTGCTCAACGATTGGGCGGGCGATCGTGTGACCTTCAAAATCTACCTGAACCCGCTGATCAATCTCGTGTGGTGGGGCGGCATCGTACTGATCCTCGGCACGGTGATCGCGGCGTGGCCGTCACCGGAGCGCGAACCCGCCGCCGTCACTGAGCGCATCGCCGCCCCGCGCAGAGTCGTCCCGGCGTGAAAACCTTGCCCCCGCGTGCCGTGCTCCTCCTGCTCACACTTACTTTCTGGGCCATTATTCCCGCCCGCACCCCGACTCTTGCCGCATTTCTCCCCCTCTCCGTGATGACGGAGAGGGGGCAGGGGGGTGAGGTAAATCTGAGCGCCGGGAGTGAGGTAAATCCGGCGACTCCCACGCCGCAGCCCGTCACCGCCGATCAGGTGAATGCGGTCTCACGCAACCTGTACTGCCCCGTTTGCCAAAACACGCCGCTCGAGGTGTGCCCGACCGATGCCTGTGCGCGCTGGCGTGATCAAGTGCGCGATCTGCTGGCGCAAGGCGAATCCGAGGATCAGGTGCGTCAGTATTTCATCGATCACTTCGGGATGCGCACCGTCGGCGCGCCGACCGACACCGGCGGTCAGCTATTCACCATCGCGCTGCCGCTGCTCATGATCGGGATCATTGGCGCGCTCATCAGTTGGAATATACTTCGGCGGCGCGCACTAACTCTGATTTCAGCCGCCGCAGTTGATCCGCCAATTACAGATTTGCCCGAAGACTACCGCGCTCGCCTGGAGCAAGAATTGGAAGATCGCTCGTGACCGCCGATCCGATGAACGAACCCGTGCCCTCCGCCGCGCCGGGCCTCTTCACGATTCCCTGGTACGTCGTCATCATCCTCGTAGTCGTGATCCTGATCGGCGGCTTTGGCATTGCCCTATATCGCGCGAATTTGACACAAGTCGATCACGGTCCCGCGCCCGATTTTACGCTGACCACGTTTACAGGCGGATCATTCAGCTTGAGCGCGCAGCGTGGCAAAATCGTGCTGATCAACTTTTGGGCGAGTTGGTGCGGACCGTGCCGCGCCGAAGCCCCGATCCTCAACCAGCTTTGGAACGACTATAAAGATCGCGGCGTCGAATTTATCGGCGTCGATTACCTGGATAACCGCACCGATGCCCGAAGTTATGTGCAACAAGTCGCCCTGCGCTACCCGATCGCGCCGGACGACGGCACGCAAATCAGCGCCGCCTACCGTGTATAAGGCGTGCCCGAAACCTACATCGTCGATCGCGCGGGGAATCTGGCTTATACACTACCGCTCCCGATCGATCACACCAGCGAGGCTGCTATCCGCGCGCTGCTCGATAAACTCCTGGCGAGCGCCTCATGAGTACCGCCGGTTTATTTCTGCTGCTGGCGATCCTGGCGGGTTCGCTGGCGTTCATCGTCTGGCCGCTGATCGTCGGCTCGAACACCACCGAATCTGCGTTCGAGGAAAGCCTATTGCCCTCACCCCGTGCTTCGCTTCAAGCCGAACACGAGTCGATCCTGAACACCATACGCGATCTCGATTTCGACTTTCAGACGGGCAAGCTGATCGAATCGGATTACCAGCCGCAGCGATCCGCTTTGGTAGCGCGCGGCATCGAAACCCTGATGCAGATCGACGGACTAAAATCCGAACTCGCCGAGTCTGCGATCACCGCCGAAAGATCGCGGGAGCGTATCGCCCCACCAAGTGATCGGATCGAAACCTCGATCGCCGCCCGCCGTCGCGCCAAAGCCAATGAGAAAACTATATTGTGAAAATTGCGACTGCCCTCATTCACCTCACCCCCCGACCCCCTCCTGTTAGGGGTAGGTATTTTGGAAATGGGGCGGAGGTGGGCGGGCCCGGGACAACCCCCCAAACCCAAGGGGGTTGGGGGGGGGCAGGCCACACA
>JBBRMW010000390.1:0-4251 GCA_038230635.1 Aggregatilineales bacterium
CATTTACCCCACCCCCTAGCCCCCTCCCCACTGGCGTGGAGAGGGGGAATCAACCGTCTCCGGGCGCCCCACCCCATTTCATGGAGAGGGGTTGGGGGTGGGGTAAACGACTTTGTCACCCTGCGTGTAGGGACGCGGCCACCCCCACCCCGCTAGGTGTGAAGCGGAATCGGACGTGCTTGACTCCCCCTCGCTGTGGTGACGGAGAGGGGGATGGGGGGTGAGGTTCTTTAGTGCTTGGAGGCGTCGTATTCCTTCTGGTTGATTTCCAGGTAACGCGACAGCTTCAAATCTTCGAGACCCTTCACGTAAGCGTCCCAGTCCTTACTCAGGTCCTTGGAGCCGGTGACGAAGGCCAGAGCGTTGGTGTTGATGTAGTCGTTGATGTTCTGCTTGAGCAGCGCGCGCTCATCAGCGGCGGCTGGATCCGGCCAAATTTGCCAGAACGGATATAGATCGGGCGATTCCTTGCCCTTGTAGAGATTCGTGGCGAGCAGCAAACGGTGTTCATAACCATTGGCTGTGTAGATGTCCGTCGATTGAACCTGGGCATCACGCAGTGCGCCGTAGTCAAAATACTGCGCGCCAGAGCCCCACGAATTGTTGTCGGATGAGTCGGGATGCGGGATGACGAAGTACAGCGGCTTCACATCCAGGTTGTTGGCGACTTCGCCAGCCTTCGGATCGCGCCAGTCCACGTCCTTGACGCCGAAGATACCTGCTTGGTGTCCCTCGAACGTGAACGTGTAATCAACAATCTTGATCATGGCGATCTGCGCTTCTTTGCTGGCCTTGTTCGTCAGCACGAAGGTGGCACCCGGCACCGAGTTGGGCAGGTAGGTGGCAAAAGCGGAATTCGGGCCTTGCAGCGGGGGAATCGCGTCGTAGTGCGCGCAATAGGCGGGCTTGGCGTTGTCGGCGCAGCTCACGAAGATCCAGGGGTGCATACCTGCACCCGCACCGAGCATTTCGGCACTGGCGTTGCTGCCGAATGCCAAATAGGCATCGGCGTTATTGGTGAAGGCACTCGGGTCGAGCACTTTGGCGTCGTAGAGGCTCTTGATATAGGTCAAGCCATCTTTCCAGGCTTGCGTATTGGCGACGGTGGCGACCTTGCCCTTGTTCAAGATCAAGAAGGTGCGGTCGTCATCATACACGAAACCATTCATCAGGAACGGAATCGGGCGCGTACCATAGTCCATCGTCGCGCCGCCCAGAACTTCATCCTGTTTGCCATTGCCGTTCGCGTCTTTGGCGCGGAAGGCGATCAGCATGTTCTTGAAGTCTTCGGCCGTCTTGGGCACATCGATGTTCAGCTTCTTCAGCCAACTGGTGTTGACCCACATCTTGTTGCCGTAGGAGCAGTGGTAGCACTCGTTCACCTGCGGCAAGCCCCAAATTTTGCCGTCGGGCGCAGTCGCCATCGCCTTGAAGTTGGCGTTGTTGGCGAGGGCAGCCTTGATATTCGGCGCATACTGATCGATCAGATCGTTCAGTGGGACGATCGCACCCTGTGCCCCGTATTTCAACAGGTCAACCTGCGAGAACTGGTCAATCCAGGGGATCAACATGAACACATCGGGAAAGTCGCCGCTGGCGAGCGCAAGGTTGCGCTTTTCGGCAGCATCTTTGGAGTCGTAGGTGGTGACGGTCCAATCGAATTTGACGTTGAACATCTTCTCCAAAGCCAGCGAGAAGGCGTTTGTCGCCATATTTCGGAGGGGGGCTTGTGGCGCGAAAATTTTGATGGGGGTGGGATCGGCTGCCGACGCTGTGCTGGGTGCTGTGGCGAACAGCATACTCAGGACAGCCACGATCGAAATTGTAACTAACAGGGCTTTTTTCATGAGTTCTCAATCCTTAGTGTGCGAGAAATTCAAACGTTGGGAAACCGTGTTTTCAGTTTGTTTTGGGCTGCCAACTGACGAGCATCACCCCCTTTCAGATAATTTTCGGTGACTCGTTTATGGTAAAACCAATCAAACTTCGCGCATTCACCTCACCCCCCGGCCCCCTCTCCGTAATCACGGAGAGGGGGAGTCGGAAGGCAAACCTAGACATACGTGGCCTTTGATTGGTTTGACCATTAGCTCAGCCTTTGATCGACCCGATCAGCATTCCTTTAACGAAATAGCGTTGAACGAATGGATAGAGCAGCAGCACCGGCACGCTGCCCACCACGACCAAACAATACTTCAACAAATCGGCCAACTGCTGACGCTCCGCCATCGCCACCGCGTCCATCGACCCACTGCTGAGCGTGTTGAGGATCAGAATGTTGCGTAGTATCAATTGCAGCGGCTGCAAACCCACCGATTTGATGTACAGCAGCGCGTCAAAATAGCCGTTCCACTGTGAGATGGCGTACATCAAGGCCAACACGGCGATGATCGGTGCTGAGAGCGGCAGTACCACCGAGCGCAGGAATTGCAGATCGTTGCAGCCATCCAGTTCAGCCGCTTCCACCAACTCATCAGGGATGGCTGCGCGGAAAAACGTGCGGGCAATAATTACCTGGAAGGCCGCCACCGCCTGTGGAATGAGCGGCGCCCAATGGGTGTCGATCATTCCCAATGACTTTACGACCAAATAGGCCGGAATGAGTCCGCCGGAAAAGATCAGGGTGAACGTGATCAAGAACATCAGGACGTTGCCGCCATACAAATCCCGCCGCGACAACGGATACGCCACCAGGACGGTCAACGCCACGCTGATGCCCGTGCCGAAAACTGTATAGAACAACGAATTGAGATAACCCGTGATGATTTGCGGGTTCTGAAAGGTGACTTGATAACCACGCAGCGACAAATCGACCGGCCACAGCCAAACTTTGCCCGATGTCACCGCCAGCGGATCGCTGAATGAGGCGCTGACGATATAGATCAGCGGATACAGAACGATCAGCAGAAAGATGCCCAAAAACAAACGCACTGCGAACAGGAAGATTCGATCATCGACCGACTCGCGGATGGCCGTGGCCTGCTTCAACGCGCGTTCGCTTACCTTAAACCTGCTCCTGACTCGGACGTTCGTTTGGCGAGACTGTTCACCATCACCAACAAGATCATGCTGATCACCGAATTGAAAAGCCCGACTGCCGTAGCGAAGCTAAAATTCGCGTTGAGCAATCCAATTTTGTACACATAGGTTGAGATGACCTCAGAGGCGCCCAGGTTGAGCGGGTTTTGGAGGAGGAAAACCTTCTCGAAGCCAACTGTCAGCAAGCTGCCCACGTTCAGGATCAAAATCACCAGAATCACGGGCATGATACCGGGCAGGTCCACATTGCGGATTTTTTGTATGCGCGACGCGCCATCCATGACGGCGGCAACGTGTAACTGCGGATCGATGCCCGCCAGCACGGCCAGATAGATGACCGCCCCATAGCCGCTCGATTGCCAGACGCCTGACCACACGAAGACGCTCGAAAACAACTCCGGTGCCCCCAGAAAGTTGATCGGCTGCATACCGAACGACTGCAAACCGAGATTGACGACGCCCAAACGCGGCGACAGTACCAACATGGTCATCGATACAATGATCACCGTCGAGATGAAGTAGGGCGCATAGGTGATCTGCTGGGTGAACCGTTTGAAAAAGCCGTCGCGGATTTCGTTCAGGCCAATCGCCAGCAGAATGGGAATGGGGAAACCGACGCCCAGGGAATAGAGGCTGAGCGCGAGCGTATTTTTAATCAGCGTCCAAAACACCGGGTTGCTAAAAAACAAATTGAAATATTTGAAGCCAGCCCACGGGCTGCCCCAAATACCTTGCACGACGTTGAAATCCTTAAACGCGATAATCGCGCCAACCATCGGAATGTACTTGAACACCAGGAAATACAGCAGCGCGGGCAGCATAACCAGATAGAGCTGCCAATGGCGGCGAAAACTACGCTGTGCCCGATGCCAGTGCGACACGCGGGTCAGTGCCGTCGTTGCCGGAACGCCGCGCCTGGGATTCACGAGCGCAGGTGGGCGCTCGCTGACGGCTTGAGATCGAAAAATGCGCATAATTGGCAATTCGCTCCTAATATCTTGGGATGGAGAGGGTGGGTGCGTCTTTGATCACGGCACACCGATCGGAAGTGGGTATCATTAACGCAAAACCATTTTATTGCATTTCATAGTTGTTCATGGTATCCTACTACTATGAAACTCAGTGACTATGCACGCAAAATAGGGGTGAGCTACAAAACGGCATGGCTGTGGTACAAGGCCGGGAAGCTCAAGGGCTACCAGATGGACACGG
>JBBRMW010000391.1:0-4214 GCA_038230635.1 Aggregatilineales bacterium
GTCATGATAGCGCCGGTGCTTGGATCGGGCGCTTGTCCGGCATGGATTGCCTGCGTTTCGAGATGCCAATGGGCGCTCGCGTTCGGATCGGATGGATTAGGCATAAAATGCGTTTTGCTCCGCAGAAAAGATTGTGGCGATTATAGCACGGGGCGCAATCGATCGTGTTTCTGCGGAACGCAGCATATAAGTCGCGGAAGCAGCAGGCCGCGTCCCTACCGATACGGTTCCATGAAGTAGCCCTTGCCGATTTCCGATTCGTAAGTCCAGCCGCTAAACATATCCTTATCTTTGTAGGTAACGTTCCACATCGTCAAATCTTTGTAACACTGTGGCCCATCGTTAATGACGAAGGTGCTCTTTTGCGGGATGATGCCGACAAAGACTTTTTCATCGGTGGTTACGTCGCTATAGACGCGAAGATCAATCAGAGAAACGGCGAGATCACCCCTTTTGAACTGGAACGGGAATGTGGAACCGGGACACGCCTGGGAGTTATTCGAGGGCGGCGGCGGCGGCGTCGCGGTGATAACTGGCGGCGGCAGAAGGAAAGTAGTGGGCGTCGGATCGAACCAGGGTGTGGGATCGTAGACCCGTACAGGCGCGTTTGTCGGCGTGAACGACGGGACGAACAACGGCACCTTGGTGACGAAGCGCGTGGGTACGAGCACGATTGGCGTTATCGTCGCCGGATCGGCGTTTGGTAAGGCTGCAGACGCGGGCGAAGCGGGGAACAGCGGCAGGCTTGTCGGCTGGAGTGCGATCTGCGTGATCTGAGTGATGGTGGGCGTCGGGGTGAGCGCCGAATTCGACAAAATCAGGGCGACGCCGCCGATTAAACCCACGACTCCCAGAATGGCGAATAACCCCATGAGCACTGCACACGTTCGCAGCAGGGGCGTCGTTTTTGCGCGTTTCGGTTTGGCGGCTGCCGCGACGGGATAATTCAGCGTGAGTGTAGGTGTTGGCGCAGGTGACACACTCGCACCTTGCAGCAGCGCGCCTTTGACATCGGACAGCGCCGCTTGATAGGGTTTATGCACAAAATTGTGGATTTGGTACATCCCCGGCGAGATGAGCATCGGCAGTTGTTTGAGTAGGGTTTCGCGCACCATAATCGGGACGATGACGGGGATCGGCTTCAAATTGGCGGCGTGATATAACTCGCGGCGCGCGCCACTCGCGCGATCGATTGATTCTGGCGAAATGACGAATACGAAATGTGTACTGAACTCGATGCCCGCCTGGATTTCGTCCCAATATTCGGTGCGTCCCGTGATGCGCCACTGGTCGATCCAAACACTGTGTCCGGCTTGCTGTAAATCGTTGGCGAGTTGCAGGGCAAAAGGGCGATCGCTTGAACTGTAGCTGATAAATACATTCGCCATAGCACACCCTAACCGCAGAGAAAAGGCGCTCCTCTGAGTTTATGCGGAGTCACATAAAACGCAAATCCGACTCAAACAAATAACGCGGTTTGGTTATATTTGTCATAGGACAACTCGGCGAATTCGTGACATTTCTAATCAAAGGTCGATTTTTGAATTCCCTCTCAAAAACCGACCTTTTGCAGGATGAGCTATGGGTTACTGTTGTCGGCGATGGTTTTGTTGATCCAGTCGATATACGCGGCCACCCGCGTATAAGCACCGCGCTGACCGCACGTATCGCCACCAAAGCTCACGATTCCAATTTGCAGGGCGTGGATTCCTGGCACTGACTCGGCTGGATCAAGGGTCGCCGCCACATCAGCGGTTTGCTGAACGACGAGTGGCCCGCCGCTATCGCCCTGGCAGGTATCGTGACCCTTCTTGTCGCCGGCGCACACATATTCCGTGGGTACGTCAGACTCACAGCCAATGACCGGGAGGCTCGTCTTTTGGAGCGTGTCGGGAAAAGTCTGACCTTCGGGATCGGTCGCGCCCCAACCCGCCACCATGACCTTTGCGATCAGTGCCGGAAATTTCGGATCGGCGTTGAGCTTGACGAGTTCAACGGTTTTGTGGTCCAGCGTGAGCGGTTTCGCCAGATGCAGCAGCGCGATGTCGTGTATCTCGCCGTCATAACCGGGCTGATAAATCTCTTTCACAGCGACCACCTGGGCATGTGAATCGTTCAAGTCAATGAGTCCGGCTTTTATCTGGACATCTTCCTCGAAGGTATCTTGGACAGGCGGCGAATCTTCGGTGAAGAAACAGTGGGCCGCCGTGAGTACCCACTCCGCGTTGACGATCGATCCGCCACAAAATTGTGAGCTGTCACTGGTGCTGACCAACGCGACCAGGAACGGAAATTCGCCAAGTTTAGCGTCCTGCCCGCCGACCACGGCCAACACGGGCTG
The DNA here is from genome assembly GCA_038230635.1 of Aggregatilineales bacterium. Classification (GTDB taxonomy): domain Bacteria; phylum Chloroflexota; class Anaerolineae; order Aggregatilineales; family UBA2796; genus JBBRMW01. The sequence continues at coordinate 2,342 of JBBRMW010000391.1, forward strand.
GATGGTCGCAGCCGCGAATAGCGCCATCAGCAAGCCAACCACAACAAGCGAACGTTTTATCGAAGGTTGTTTCATGGGTTAAATTTCCTGATTTTGATGATGAACCCAAACAAAGTCCGCAGACCACTTCTGCCATCGATTGTACGCTAAAGGCGCTGATGACGCTGACTACCGACTGGCTCGTTGGAATGCTGGATAGGGCGCGGCGCGATTTCTAATAGTGCGCAAAGGCGATTCAAATACGCCTCTGATAGCGCCGATGTATACTGGTCACATTGCTGACAATGTAGTGTAAGTTGACGAAAGTAGCGAACCCATGATGCGATTTGACCGATTTACCGAGCGTGCGCAGGATGCGGCGGCGCGCGCCTACGAAATATTGCAGCGCTATGGACACAACCAAGTCGATACCGAGCACCTCTTATTGGCGCTGCTCGAACAGCCCGAAGGCGTCACCGCGCAAATTCTCGAAAAGCTCAACGCAGATCAGGAAGTGATCCGCTACAAACTCGATGAAATCCTCAAAGCGAGCCCGAAAGCCGCAATTTATGGCGGCGGTGCGGGGCAAATCTTCATGACGCCGCGTGTCAAGCGCGTGCTGGATGTGGCGCAAGAGGAAGCGAATCGGCTCAAGGACGAATATATCAGCACGGAACATCTGTTCCTGGCGATCCTCAGCGAGACGCGCACCGCTATCGCGCGGATCATGAAAGAGGCGGGCGTCAGCAAAGATCGCGTTTTGGACGTGATCAAAGAGATTCGTGGCGGCCAGCGCGTCACCGATCCGCAGGCCGAGACTCGCTATCGCACGCTCGAAAAGTACAGCCGCGATCTGACCCGGATGGCTCAGGACGGCAAACTCGATCCCGTGATCGGGCGCGATGAGGAAATCCTGCGCGTGATTCAGATTCTCAGCCGCCGCACCAAGAATAATCCGGTGTTGATCGGCGAGGCGGGCGTCGGAAAGACGGCCATCGTCGAAGGGCTGGCGCAGCGGATCGCATCGGGCGACGTGCCCGAACTGCTCATGAATCGGCGCGTGATCAGCCTTGATCTGGGCAGCATGATCGCGGGCAGCCGCTTCAGGGGCGAGTTCGAGGAACGGCTCAAAGCCGCGATCGAAGAAGTGCAGCGCAGCGCGGGCGAGATCATCCTGTTCATCGACGAACTGCATCAGGTAGTGGGTGCGGGTGCGGCTCAGGGTGCGCTCGATGCGGGCAATATGATGAAGCCGGCTTTGGCGCGTGGCGAACTGAACTGCATCGGCGCGACGACGTTGGATGAATATCGCCAGTTCATCGAAAAGGACTCGGCGCTCGATCGTCGTTTTGCGCCGATCTACGTCGAAGAGCCGTCGCCAGAGATCACGCTCGAAATGCTCAAAGGACTGCGCGATCGCTATGAACTGCACCACAAAGTGCGCTTCACCGATGATGCGCTCGAAGCAGCCGTTAAACTGAGTCACCGCTACGTGACCGATCGTAAACTGCCCGATAAGGCGATCGACCTGATCGACGAAGCGGCGGCCAAAGTGCGCGTTGCACTGTACAGTGTCCCGCCCGACATCAAGGCACTCAAAACCGAACTCGATCGGTTGACCGCCGAGGAAGAAGCCGCCGGATTTGCGCGCGAATACGAGCGTGCCGCGCAGTTCAAGATGCAGCGGATGCAGGCTGATCAGGATTATGAAACGGCCAGCGAAAATTGGCGGCAGGAACATACGCTCGATGAGATCGTGGACGCCAACGACATCGCCGAAGTGATCGCCAAATGGACGGGCATCCCGCTCCATCAAATGCTCGAAAATGAATCGCAAAAGCTGCTGCGCATGGAAGACGCGCTGCACGAGCGGATCATCGGCCAGGATGAGCCA
>JBBRMW010000392.1:0-4203 GCA_038230635.1 Aggregatilineales bacterium
GACCGCTGGCAAACTGTTAAGCCGTTGCAACACGGCCGTTTGGCTGACGGGTGTCGGATTGACCCACAACAGACCCTCTTGATTCAATACGCGCACCGCTTCACTCACCGCACCAATTTACCGCCATATCAAGCTCACCACCAGCGCCATCATCACCGCCAGCGTTAGCACGCGCGCCCGTAAGCCCATTGACCGAAACAAATCCATTTGGCTGTACAGCGCTGGATGGATTATGTCTTTCAATCGTTCCTCAACCACCGCTGCCGATGGTCCCGCCGTTTGTCGCTTACTTTGATCCCGCTGAACCGCGCGCGTATGTCGTATACAAATGGTTAAGCAGGTCGTGATTGACCTTGAGGGTATGGTAAGGCGAATTATCCTGAAGCCGCCCTTTAGCTATCTGACCGATTTGGGTCAGGATGGTGGTATCAGGATAAATGAAAGCAAGCGAACAAAAGCTCAAACCAGCAGAGTTGCTGCTGGTTCACTTTACATCTTCGAAGGTGACCCCGCTGGGATTTGAACCCAGAACCCATTGATTAAGAGTCAATTGCTCTGCCAGTTGAGCTACGAGGCCAGCATAACGTTTCCCACAACGCCGTTGATTTTAACATTTTCGCACGCGCCGTCAAGACTGAGTTCATCAGCCTGATTCAAAAACGTGACGAGTACAAAATTCCGCCGTTGACGGTCGGCAGACGGTATGTTATCATGTGGCGCGTGGCCCGAGGTAGCCAAGTGGTTTAAGGCAGGCGACTGTAACTCGCCTATGCGGGGGTTCGAATCCCTCCCTCGGGACTTTTCCGGCGCACCATGTCAGCCCTGCGACTCAGCCAGACGCGGGGCTTTTTCGTAGCTTTTGGCAGCGTAGTTTTTGAACCTGATCAGGAGGTCAATATGAGCACAGACTCGCAAACCCGGCTCAGTATCGATGAACGCATTGAATTAATCAGCCGCAACCTCGAAGAAGTGATCGGGACAGACGAACTCAAAGTGCTGCTGTCAAAGGATATGCCGCTGCGTCACTATATTGGATTTGAAATTTCGGGACGGCTGCACCTGGGCACAGCGCTGGTCTGTATGCAGAAGATACGCGATCTGCAAAAAGCGGACATCCGTGCAACCGTGTTCTTGGCCGATTGGCACACCTGGATCAATGACAAACTGGGCGGCGACCGCGAAGCCATCAAACGCACCGCCGTCGGCTACTTCAAAGAAGGGCTGAAAGCATCACTGGCTGCCATCGGTGGCGATCCTGAGCAGCTCGATTTTGTGCTGGGCACGGAACTGTATCACAACAACGACAGCTATTGGGAAACGTTGATCGAGGTCAGCAAAAACACGACCCTCGCGCGTATCTTGCGCAGCGTCAGCATTATGGGACGCAACGAGGGCGATTCGATCGATTTCGCCAAGTTGATCTACCCGCCGATGCAGGTGGCCGATATTTTCATGCTGCGCGCCAATTTTGCCCAGGGCGGCATGGATCAGCGCAAAGCCCATGTGATTGCCCGCGATGTCGCGTTGCAAATGACGGTCAATCCGCTGTGTGATGCCCAAGGCCAGCATATCAAGCCGATCGCGCTGCATCATCATCTGCTGCTCGGCCTGCAAAAACCGGATGTATGGCCGGTGCCCGCCGATCAACTGCGCGATCTTTGGACTTCGATGAAGATGAGTAAATCGAAACCCAAATCGGCGGTGTTTGTCCACGATACGCCTAATGAGATTCGCGGCAAAATGCGCAAGGCGTTTTGCCCACCGAACGAGACCGAATTCAATCCCGTGCTCGACTGGGCGAATCACCTGCTCTACAAAAACGATCGCGCCCCGCTCGAAGTGAAGCGGACGCCGGAAAATGGCGGCGATATTTCGTTTCCAACTTATGAGGGGCTGTGTGAAGCCTATAAATCCGGTGCGCTGCATCCGACCGATCTCAAAAATGCCGTTGCCGAGGGCATTATCACCCTGCTCGAACCCGTGCGCGCGCGTTTCGATCAGCCGGATTTGCGCGGCATGTGGGACGAGTTGGAAAAGCTGCTGTGACCCCCGATTCGGCGCGCATGGCTACCTCCGCAGAGGCCCTAGATACAAAAATCAACGAGGCTGCCCGTTTGCTGCGGAACAGTCAGCGGCTCGTCGTGCTGATGGGTGCAGGCGTCAGCAAAGAGAGCGGCGTTCCGACATTCCGGGATGCGCTGACCGGATTATGGGCAGCGTTTGATCCGACGCAACTGGCGACGGTGGCAGCATTCCGCGCCAATCCGAAATTGGTCTGGGATTGGTACGCCAGCCGCCGCACCATAATCGAAGCCGTGACGTTCAATCCGGCACATCAGGCGCTCGCCGATCTGGAAACTTTGCTGTCGCAAGTGGTCATCGTTACGCAAAATATTGATGGTTTGCATCAGCGTGCGGGCAGTCGCGATGTGATTCCGCTGCATGGCGCTATTCATCAGTATAAATGTCTGGCGGATTGTCGGGGCGCGCCAACCCTCGTCAATGTAGTGGTCTGGAATGATCTACCTGCAGTGCCGCGCTGTCCACATTGCGGGGAGTTTTTGCGCCCAAACATCGTGTGGTTCGGTGAATACCTACCCGCTGAGTCGATCGCGCGTGCGACGGCGCTGTGCCATGCCGCCGATGTAGTGCTGATTGTGGGCACATCGGGTGTCGTTGAGCCAGCCGCCTCACTGCCCTGGCACGCCAAACATTACGCAAACGCCGCGATCATCGATGTGAATCCGACAGATGATGAGTTCGCGGTGATGGCCGATGTGTTCCTAGAAGCACCCGCCGGATCAACCTTGCCGCGTGTGATCGCGGCTATGCGAGCGCTGTAATGCTATGCCTCGGCGCGTTCTGATAGGCTTGACCGCGCTGCTGATGATCGGGATCAGCGCGGTGGATGAGGCAAAGGCACAATCGGCGCCTATTACTTTCGACGTATTTTATGCGAGCGGCAGCAAAGGCGGCCTCTATTTTGTCGATACGCGCACCGGGCTGAGCACCGTCGCTCCAGCGAATGGGACCGCGTATATAATCCTGGGCAACGGCGTAATCTTCTTGGATCAGGCAACTGGCAAAACGCAGTTTGCGACGCCAGATGGGCGTGTCGTATCGCATCCGTTTTTGCCTATTGGGGCGCGCTGGGTCGTCTCAACGGATGGCACTTGGATCGCGTGGGACGTGATGCGCACGGAGAGCGGTTCAGTCCTCGCCGATCTGTATGTGGCGCGTGCGGACGGCAGCAGTCAGGGCTTGGCGCTGCACACCTCGTCGTCCAAAGGGCTTGGCCTGCGCCCACTGGCGATCAGCACCGATGGCGCGACCGTCTTCTACACCCGCCAGAAAGACGATCCAAAAGGCGTGCTGCCCTATCCTCTCGCCGAGGATATTTATCGGCTGACGGTGGCTGGTAGTGCGATCACGCACTTGAATGGCGAACCGCGTTGCGCGTGCGCGGCGTCCTTCAGCAGAGATGGTCGCCTGTTTTTTCGTCTCGAAAGCAATTCCGCCGCTCATTTCATTGATTCATCCGCCAATTTGGATGTGCGGCTTTCGCCACCGCAGGCAAGTTATGTGTCTGCGGGTGATGCCCTGCTTTCCGATCGCGGTAACGTGGCCGTTTACAGCGCCGTGAAAAGCGCCGCGACCAAATATGTCTCCGGTCAATATGCGTTGATCTTAGCCGACTCGTCGCAAAAAGGCCAGCGAATTTTGCTCGACAACAACCCGAACTGGCTGCGCCCCGTGCGTTTCGAGCAGAACGTATTGATCCTGACGGGTGTCGATAAGGACGGAACATTCAAGCTGTCACTTACGGATGGCACGCTCACGCAAGTATCCTCCTACTCGTATGTGGGCACATTAAGCGGCTGACCGCGCGGTAATCGGAACCGCAGCCAGGGCGATTACGTGATAATTTGTAGAATTAGCCTGAAACGACAGGGCACATCGGCTAACCACGCCAATCCGGACGCAGGAGAGTTATCTCCTGTCGGGATAGTTAGCATGTATCTGCGGGAGGCCAAAGCCTAGTCTATCCAATGTGTGTCTTGAAGCCGTAAACTAGGGCGTGTCTGCAAACCCCTCTATCCCCCAGCCCCTTTCCCCCACGCAGGCGGGGGGAAAGGGGAGTCAAGCCCCTCGCCCCGCCTGCGTGGGAGAGGGGTTGGGGAGAGGGGTCAGCCGCCCAAACAC
>JBBRMW010000393.1:0-4193 GCA_038230635.1 Aggregatilineales bacterium
TCAGCACCCCGTAGCTCATCAGTGCTACGTTCGCCACCTGCCAACTGTTCAAGCTCGGCAGGTGCATCCCGATTTCTTGCTCCCACTGGTACAATATCTCGTTGTTCATCGTTCCCTCTGCTTGACTTGTCACTCTCAGTTTGAACGATGAACACCTTTTTGCCAATCCCCTTTTCTAAACATGTCCGCTCCCCAGCCGTAGACGGGGAGGGGTTGGGTTGGGGTGTTTTGAGCCGTTTTCCTGACTTTGCACGTGCCCTGGCACATCTACCGATCTCGTCGCATTGGCGGTATAATCCGCGCATTGTTCGAGACAATCAGAGCGCTCGTGATGCAAGACCTGAACCAAACGCTGCTCGCCTATGACCTGGAAATGCTGCGCGTCATCGCTAATCGCTGGGATGTCGATCTGAACACCCGCGACCCGCAAGAAGCAGCCGCACGTCTGGTCGCGGTCATGCGCTCGCCCGATCGTGTGACCGACGCCTGGAATCGGCTCGACGACGATCAGCGGCGCGCCTTGCAAACGCTGCTCGGTGGCGGGGGCACGATGTCGGCGGCGCTGTTCAAGCGGCTGTTCGGCGATATTCGCCCGATGGGGCCGGGTAAACTCGAACGCGAAAAACCCTATTTGAGTCCGGTCGGTTTGGCCGAAGCGCTCTATTATCGCGGCCTCATCGCCACCACGCTCGATCATAGCGCAACCGGTACGCAGGGTTTCGTCTTCGTCCCCTCCGATCTGATGCCACTTATGCCGATCCACCAGACGGGCTACGATCTGACTGCCGAACCCGAACCGCTCGAAGCCGTTCCGCCGCCCCCCAACGTGCGCGCCGCCGACACGATCCTGGTTGACGATCTGGCGACGCTGCTGGCTTTTTGTCAGGTGTATAACGTCGGCATCGGCGAAACCGGCCTGATCGCGGAAGCGCGTGATGCGATCAAGCCACATTTGCTCGGCTCAGCCACAACCGCGCGACTCGCACTGATGGTCTCGCTGGCGCTCGATTTGGGCATCGCTGCCGAGCAAAACGGCGCGCTGCGTCCGCTGCCAACGGTGCGCCGCTGGCTGGAACTGCGGCGTACCGATCAGGTGCGGGCACTCACCGAGGCTTGGCAGCGGAGCGCCCTCTATAACGAGTTGTGGTATGTGCCTGGACTTAAGCCGGAGACGAGCGCCGGATGGGCGAACGATCCGCTGTTGGCGCGCCAAACGGTGCTCAGCTTTTTGGAGCTGGTGCCGCCCGATGCGTGGTGGCCGGTCGATGAGCTGGTTGATGAGGTCAAAGAAAACGAGCCGGATTTCCAGCGGCCAGCGGGCGATTACGATAGCTGGTACATCCGCGATGCTCAGACAGGCGCGTATCTGCGCGGGTTCGATTCGTGGGATCGGGTCGATGGTGCGATGCTGCGCTTCATATTGATCGGCCCGATGAACGGCCTGGGATTGCTCGACACCGCACAGAATGGCGGGCTGTGTCGACTGACCGCCTATGGACGCGCGTTCGTCGGCATGACCGATTGGCCGTCGATCAAAACCGATCAGCCGCTCATCCGCATCAGCGACGATGGCACGATCGAAGCGCCGCGTGCGGCCAGTCGCTACGATCGGTTTCAGGTGGCGCGCTTCACGGAGTGGCTCAAAGCCGCCGATCCGTTCGTGTATCGATTGTCGGCGGCGGGGCTGACGCAGGCGGCCAATCAGAAAATTCAGAGCGAGCAAATTCTGACCTTTCTGCGCAATGCCACCCGCGACGCGGTGCCTGAATCGGTGGTCGCCATGATCGAAACCTGGGGACTCGCAGGCGACAGCCCGGCTACGCTCGAACGGTTGGTTGTGCTGCGCGTTTCGTCGCCCGATCTGCTGAATACCATCCAATCAACGCCCACGCTGCGCCGCTATTTAAGCGCACCGCTCGGTCCGACAGCAGTCGCGGTACGCGCCGATCAGGTCGATGAACTCGTTGCTGCCTTACAAGCCCAGGGCATACCGGTCGAGATCGTCGCTTGACCAACGATGCCATGCTCGATCCCACGATGCCTGGACGCTCGCTTGATGCGCAGTTCGATGCGCTGTGGGCGCGTTTCTCGCGGCTGACGCGCACGACCGACACGCTCAACCGCTGGCCGCAACGTTGGCGACGTTGGCTTACGCCCGTCAACGTATCGTTCATTGTGCCGATCAGTGATTCAGCCGTCCGGGCGTATCTGAGTGATGTTCAACGCGCGCTCGCTCCCTATATGGCCTATGCGCCGCAGCCCACCGAGAAACTGCACATCACCCTGTATCAGATCGGCTATTTGCGCGGTCGGCTGCCGCTGGCGGAAAGCTGGACGCGGCTCGAATTAGAGTACATTGCTGAGCAAGCGCGTCGTCTGTTTTCCGAACTGCCACCCTTTACCGTGAAGATCGGCCCGATTAATGCCTTTCCCAACGCAGCTATCGCGGAAGTGCGCGATGGAGGACGTCTCCGCTTTTTGGAACAAGCCGCTGTCAGTGTGCTGCCGAAGACGCGCCGCCAGAAGCCGATTTATCCGCTGATTCCACATATCACGCTGGGCTTTTTTGGCGATCATCCCACCGCGCCGATTTTGGACGCGCTCCGTCCGCTACGTGATCTGCCCGTGCTGCCGCTAACAATCGATCGGGCCGCATTGACGCTCTATTCGCAACCAATCGGCGCGTATCGCAACCGGTCGATCTTGAAGCACAGCGTCGAGGAAGTCTTTGCCACCTTGCCGCTCAATAGGAAGCAATCGTGACATACATCGCTTGGCGGCTGCGCGCCGGGTCTTTTCTGCTGCTCACACTGTTCATGTCCGCCTGCGGATCGACCCGTCCGCCGCCGACGCTGACACCCAGTAAGACGCTGCCGCCCCACGTCACGCCCTCCGATACGCCCGTGCCAACCGCTACCGCCAGCGAGACGCCGACCGCCGTGCCTAACCCAACCGTCACACCCACGCCAACCCCCATTCCCACCGCGACCCCCTTCCAGGTCAGCGATGCGGGCGTTGTGGCCTATCAAGTTGCCGCCGACTCGAACGAATCGATCGTAGCGGTCGAGTTTCGACCCAATCAACCCGAAATTTTGGTTAGCCTGAACAGCGGTGCAGATGCGCGCGCGATACGAGTGCGTTGGTCGGATCAAATTGTGCGGGTCAGCACGCTGCCCGGCGCGCTTACGGGTGCGCACTATTCACCGGATGGCACGCGCCTCTTGGCCGATGGCTTGATTATCCGCGACAGCACCGACGATGTGGCGACGCCGCAAGTGCTCACGACCCATGATGGCGGGGCAGCCTGGTCTCCCGATGGGCTGAGCGTGGCATTGATTCGCGCTGCCGCCGATGATGCGCACGGCTGCGAAAAGGAGCCAGCCGGCAATTGCACAGCTTTAATCCGGCGCGATGTGGTGCGCGGTAAAGACACGATCGTGCTGACCGCGCCCTTTCTGGGTGGATCGCCGCTGTGGTCGCCCGATTGGGCACACCCGGCAGTGGTGCTGCAACAGGGTGGCGAAGGTGGCAGTTCGCTGGTGGTCGCTGATATGACGACGAACACATTGACCGTGCTTGTGCCCAACAACGGGACACCCGACGAGGCACGTCTGTACAGCGGGGCGGTTTGGGCGGCAGATGGTCGCAGCGTGATTTATACGGTAGATGGCGGCGGCGTGTGGCAACAGCCGATCGCAGGGGGCGCACCGACGCTGCTGGCCGCGATCGGACGCTCCCCGTATTCGCCGCCGGGATCGCATTCGGTGTACTATTTTGCACCGCTCACCGCGACACCCATTACAACCGCCACCGTAGACCCCAACGTCGCTGCCACGTTGACACCAGAGCCGCCGCAAACCGTCTGGCGACTCGATCTCAGCGATCCGAAACAGGCGGCGCAGCGCGTGTTCGACACGCCCGTCACCTGTACACTCAGCGCGTGGTCGGTGAATGCTGATACGCTGGCCTGCGTCGGCACCGTAGATGGTCGTCCCGCAATTCGGCTATACGCGATCCCAGCACCGCCAAGTAAATTACCACCCCTAAAAGGGGTGGCTTTAACTGGACTTTATCCATATAGTAGACACGAAAAAAAAGACAGGATAAGCTGAGAACGATCCAATCACAACAAAGGAAGTTCAATGCTTGTCCTGCCGAATGAGATTATGACGTTATTGAGCCTGTTTTCGCCA
>JBBRMW010000394.1:0-4187 GCA_038230635.1 Aggregatilineales bacterium
GACGATGACAAAAAGGCGCACCACCAGCATTATTTTGTCGATACCGCCAGCATTGATGACTTTGCCAAACTGGTTTGGGCTGAGGCTTGGCAGCATGGCGTTGACCTGGCAAAGCAAGTCGTCATTCTGGGCGATGGTTCGGTCTGGATTTGGAACATGGCAAAACGCTTATTCCCAAAGGCCATTCACATCGTGGACGCCTTTCACGCCGCTTCCTACCTGGGCAAGATCGCCGCTGATGCGTTCGGCGAAGGCACCTCCCAGGCCGTCGCCTGGTTCGACACCCATAAAACCCTCCTGCATGACGGCCACCTGGCTCAACTCATGCGCGCTTGTCGCACTATCCGCCCCAAAGCGCCCGCTGCTTCTGACGCCGCTCGCCGTTACTTTGCCAATAACCGCACCCGCCTGCGCTATCCCAAATACCGCGCGCTCGGCTTACAAATAGGCTCAGGAGTCATGGAAAGCACGTGTAAGCAAATCGGCTTACAGCGTTTGAAACTGTCAGGTGCTCGTTGGAGCCAAGATGGCGCTCGCAAGCTGGCTAAAGCCCGGGCTGCCTTCTTATGCGATAAGGTTAACTTCGCGCCCTTCGCTCTGCCACACGTTGCCTGACAACCTTTGCCTGCACCCGTCTCGGTCAGTTCCTTGACGAACACCTCGCGCTGCGCCTCCGGCACGAATTGGATCAGATCGGGATTTGGATTGATGATGAAGGTGAACGCCTGCACATGATCCGATTTGAGCGTCTCACAATTGGCCGCGATCTCCCGAAAGTTACGCCCCAACCCATGATCCACCCAACGCTCCAAGCCGCGCTCCTGTGGAATGTGCCCGTCGCGGTCATCTCGATATTGGATGTAGCGCAAGAGTCCATTGAGTTTGCTCGCGCCTTTGCCTTTCGGCGTTTGAAAACGCACGTTGGCAATGACGCTCTGTTTCCTGTCCATCGGTCGCTCACTTAGTTGGCGGTGAGAAGCGCACGGCGATCCACTTTAATAACGGTTGCAAGCCAGCCTGCATGGCTTCGACGACTGCGTTGTGCTTGCCAACCTCAGCCTGCAATGATCGCGTTTGTGCGTGAAGCTGCCGCATGACGTCCATCAGCCCTGCGATTTTCCCATCGAGCGATTGCGCAATCTGACGGCGCGAGCCATTGAGGTCTGCCTGGTTGTCCATGTAGTAGCGGACTGCTTCCCGGAGCAAGTCGGATTTGCTGGTGGGCTTGCCTTTTCGGGTGCGTGTACGCGCCATCTCTTCGAGGAAGCGATCCATCTCCGGCGTGACGCCGAACGAGAGGCGTTCGGTGAATAGCGGTTTACTCATGGCGTGTGTCCTTGCCTGGCTCTGTCGCTTGCTCGCGGCTTGCAACTAAACGGCGGTGCAAAGCTTTGACCGGACGGAAGCGAAAGTAGTAGCGCGTCAGCAGCGCTGGCGCGGGTTTGTTCTGCTTCGCGGCTTGCGCACGCACGACGCCTGTGCTGCGGATGGTTTGTTGTTGGACATACAGTTTGCCCAGCCCTTCGATACGGATATAGCCATCGGGTTGTACCAATTCCTCCTGCCAGACTTCGACTAATGCTTCGTAAACTTCACGCACATCGCGCCGCGAGAACTGGCGCAGTCTGCGTGCGACCGCTGCAATCATTTGGCTGTGGTTCACGACAGACTCCTCATCACCTAACTTACACTGACTTTGATACGCTTGGAGAAAGCGGAATCGCCACTTCACTTGGTAGCGAACTGCTGCGACACCCACGCGACACCAATTCGTCAGAAACAGACCAAGACAAGCACGCTGCAAAACGTCGTGCAGATACACGCCAAGACCCGTCGCGGTGTGTTGCTGAGCGCGCGGAGCGCGCTATATAAGCCACGCCGGCGTATGAGGAGCCAGCGGTTTTAGCTGGCTCCCCCGCCGCACATCGTTATCACCCCAACCGGCGGCGGGGCGAGCGGCGTGCGTATGCACGCCGTATGGCGCGCACCAAGCGCGCCATGCTTACGTCGGAACGTACTCACTTTTGCTGCTCTATATGCGATTGTTCGTGAGTATGAGAAAAGGAAATTTCATCCGATTTCGACTCGTTTGACTCGTAGGATGTGGTTTGTTGGTCGTCGATTTCTGTTGCGATGCTCTGGCGTATCTCGTGCAGGATGCGCCCAACTGACAATAAGCGTTCAACCATCTGCTCAGTCTCACTCGCGTAGCTCGATCTTGAATTGGTAGTTGACAAAATCGCGGCCTCGCTCTATTATTGCGATATATTCGCATTCTCGTGCGAATACGATAACACGGTATTTTGTGCAGGTCAATGATCAATTTTGGAGGTGTCGATGTCCGATATGACCTATCAAGCCAATCGCCAGCAGTTCATCGATTTGGTGAAAAACGCCATGGCCGAACAGCACCTCAGTAACAATCGATTAGCTCAATTGGCTGGGATTGCTGAGTCAACGGTACGCAAAATCCTTAAGGATGGCGGTGACCCAGAGTCGATCGGCCCGCATCCTCAGGTTGTCAAAGCGATTTGTCGCGTCCTGAACCTCGATGTGATTGCGGCCTTCCAACTGCTGGATTATTTGCCTACCATGCCACAGAGTTATCTTAGCGACCAGGCCGAACGCATCGGAATTCGTTTCGACCGGTTGCCTAAAGACAAGCAAAATGTGCTGGTCGATCTGCTTGACTCTTTGGAGAAATCAGCCAACCTGGGCACGCCCGACGAGGCGCTGGAAACGATCCTGAATGCGGTTCGTCAGTTGCGCCGCGATCATTCCATGTTTGAGAAACGCAAGTTCAATCTTCAAGATGAGATGGGTCACTTGTCCGTTCGCTTTACGCCCTCACTACAAATCCCGCCTATGCGTAAACAATTGGTGGATCGATTCAAGTTCGTGTTTCATGATGATCCAGTCGTCGCGGATGCGATCGATGAAGCGTATCTGGATGGGTTGTTGCAACAGCCATCAGTCATTCTCGCGTTGCAAATGCTGCTGCCCCGTAAGGACATCCCCAGTGCGCTGGAAAAGCTGTACTGGCTGTGCTTTTGGGATAAAGCCTATGGTGTTTCGACCACGAAATTGGCCGAAGAACACCAGCAGAGCTTCCGCGCTTTATGGCAAATGCTGACCACGCTGCACCAGTGGGGGCGTTAAAAACACAGGATCGAGAACTCGTTGTATGATGCGCTTCAGGCATACAGTAGTCTATCGACGGTGATGAAATGTAGGGTGACGCCAAAGAAAAGCTATGAACCGGAAACTCCAAAAGAAAAAACTGCTCGTCCCAGGTGCGGCTTTCTATGGCCGGGTGAGCAGCAAAAATGCGCAGAATCCAGAAACATCCTATACCCGCCAGTTTCGTGATGTGACGGAGCGCCTCGTCAAGCCACGCAGCAACACGATTGTCAAAGAATACTTTGATATCGAGTCGGGGCTCGAAGAGGACCGCAAACATTATCAAGAAATGTTGGCTGATGCCCAAAAAGGACTGTTTTCCGAAATCTATATCGCCATGGTTGACCGCTTAGGGCGCAATGTGGCCGAGGGACTGCGCGCGTTTGAACTGCTCGAAGAGTTGGGCATTCGGGTACGCATCGCCAGCAATCCAGAACTGGATTCCTGGACCCCTTCGGGGCGCATGATGCTGGGCGTTCTACTGTCCAGCGCTCGCTATGAGTCTGATGTGATTGGTAAACGTGCCCTGGGCGGGATGGTCACGAAAGTGCTTCAGGGTGGGTGGAGTTGGAAAGCGCCAGATGGCTATATCAACAAAGAGGAACGCATTCCCGGCATAGACCGCGATAACACGAATGGCAAATATCGTCATTGGATAGAAATCGATCCTGAGCAGTCCAAAATTTGGCGTGAGGCTTTCGACATGCTCTTTCAGGGTATCAAGTGTAAGTACATCTGCGATGAGCTGCACAAGCGCGGTTACACGCTCTGCACCGGAACACCCTTTGTAAAAATACGTCCGGATGGTTCGCGCTTACGGGCGATCTCCACCTTGTCGCGCGTCTTCCACAACCCTTTCTATGCGGGGTTGATTTACATCCGCAACCACTTCGACGACGATGAAATCCCCGACGACGTTTTTATTGTCAAAGGCGACTGGCCGCCCATCGTTACGGTGGAAGAGTTTGAAACGGCGCAGCGCATTCTTGAAAAGCGCGACCAGCACC
>JBBRMW010000395.1:0-4147 GCA_038230635.1 Aggregatilineales bacterium
AGTTGTGTTCGATATGGCACAAACACTCGCCGCCTCCGGTCAAACGGTCATCTATGTTATCGCTGAAGGGTTACGCGGCTATCGCGGTCGTAAGCTGGCGTGGCAGAAGTTCCGCAAACAGAGTGGTGGGGAACTGTACATATGGCGCGAACCGGTCCAACTCTTTGAGCCGTCGGCTGTTCGCCTATTTATCGACGCTATCAAGCCAAAAAAGCCTGTTCTGGTCGTGTTCGATACGCTGTCGCGGTGCAGCCTGGGTGCTGATGAGAACAACCAGAAGGATATGGGTTTTGTCCTCGAATCGCTCGACACCGTGCGCCGCGAAACGGGTGCCACCGTGCTCGCCGTTCATCATACGAACGCAGCAGGGGGCCGCGAACGGGGCTCAACGGTCATTCGTGGCGGGATGAGCGTGATGATGGAGGTATCCAAAGATGATGACCTCATCGCCGTGTCCTGTGCAAAGGTGAAGGACTCTGGTGAGTTCAACACCCTTTTGCTCAAACCCGTGCTCGTCGATATTGGTGAGGAAGCACCCGTGCCCGTCCTCATCCCCGCCGAGCAGCGCATCCAGACCCAAGCCGATAAGCTTTCGCCACTCCAACTTGAGATATTGCGTGCGGTCGGGATGGAGATGTTTGTCACGTCGGGCGTCAAGTCCAGTCAGTTAGACGAGTTGCTGCCTATCACAACCAAGCGGGCCAGCAAGTATCATAGTCTCAATACGCTCATTAGACTTGGCTACGTGGAGACGCATGTGAAAGGCGATCCCTACAAATGCACAGACACCGGACGTCTCAAGTTGTCTGGCGCTGAAAACACCGCTGTTGCCAGCAAGTCTAACATGTCTAAAGCAAGTCCAAACGCGTTCATTTGGACATTGCCAGAGCCATGTCCAATGTCCAGTCCAATTCCACACACCTATGGGTGTGGAATGGACGAGACATTAGACAACACGGCAACGACTGAGACAACAGATACGCGAACAGTAACTCAGGAACAAAACGTTCCTACCACATCTGAGTCCAATGTCCAGAACATCGCCGTTGAACATCAGACTCCATTGGACGTCGAGACAAGCCAACCGGTTGAAGAGATCGGCGCTAATCAGGCCGAAAGCGGAGCAATGGTGGAGCAATCAACCGATGCAATTGAAGCAAAAATACCCTCAATCTCGACGAATCCACCACTACCTATGACTGAGCTAGACATTGCTCGCTATGCCGGACAGATCGGCATCCGATACCCAACGGTTGATGGGGTAGACCTGTATCACATCGCGCAGATCGTCCCGATCCGCTTGCGGGTTGCTTTTGAAGCGGGATTGGGTAGCACACTTGAAGCCTATCGAGCGGAAGTAGCGCGACGCGGTGAAGAACCACCGGAACAGCCTATCCCAGATATTTTGGCTGCCTACTTGAGCCTGGGCTTCATATCGACCGCCTATCTCTACGAGGGTTATATTCAAGCCTCCAAGAGGGGGCATAAGGTCGAATTCATCGCTGCTTTGCAAAAACGGAATGGCAAAGCATGGGACTACCTCAAGGCAATGATAGGGGGGACACGGTTACGCGAGTCGGTGGTTGTTCAGCCACTACCCCGAATAAGACCATCCCCAGTCTGATTTGTGAGGAAGGGTGAAAGGGTATTCGACAATTTTGAGCTTGCCCAGCGCGTTAGACCAAATCAGGATGATGCACGAAAAAGTCGCCGAGAAAATAGAGCAGCCCCGTGCGATTGGCAGGGTACGTATCGGCAATACCGCGCATGAACTCGTAAATATCGGTCAGGTGTGCGGCAACAACGCCCGACACGATGCCCATCTGAGCCGCGATCTCTTTGTTGCTCAGCCCACTGGCCGTGCCACGCACGACTTGCTGTTGACGCGGGGTTAACGCTTTGTAGAATTGCATTCGCTGATCATCCAGCGTGTTCCGATTCGGATCGATCGGCACATTCATCAAATCGCGCGCACGCACAAAAGCCACTTCGTTGGCTTGCGAGGCATATTGTTGGACGATGCGCAGCAATGCCGCCTCAATATCCGTGCCAACCGCATCAATCACGATGATCAGGACAGAGTTTGATTCGCTCATCAGATCGCCTTTCCTGCCAGCAAATACGTTGCTCAACAGGATAAGACAGCGGATTGGTCAAACGAAGGTCTGAGGAGGCGGATGCAGCCTACCGTTGCGTAGGGTGGAGTCTCAGGCGAATTTCCCGGTGCGCCACAAATTGGCAAGCGGTGCGTTCACGAACCAGCGCGTCATGGGGTGCATCGAATAACGCTGATTTTCTGCTTCGATGCCGAATACTTCCAACAGTGAACTGCGCACCAACTCGGTCACGAACACCTCGAAGCGATCCGAATCACTCTGGCTGACGCGGATCACATGGGCGCGCTGAGCCGGAACCACGAACGTCGCCGCGCCAACTAGCACCTTTTGCGCGCCTTCGGTCAGCTTTTGCCAGAGAGCAAAATAGATGAAGCGATAGAGTTCTTCCTCGTTGACCGCTTTTTGCAGCCGTTCCAACTCGGTATCCAACGCAATTCCCAAGAGCGATTGGCTCACCAGCAAAATCAACGCGAGCGGCATTCCACCCGTCGTCCTATGAATTTGCCCAAGTAGCGCATCCGAGGCTTCGATGATCTTTTCGGCGCGGCGCGAAACGGCTTCCTGGCGCAGCAATGTGATCGCGTCCAATAATTCCAGGCCACGCACATAAAACTCGACCACGTAGGGTTCATCAGGTAGACGCTCACGACTCGTAATAAGCAAGCGGCTACCGGAACGTGATCCACTCGGTGCAATGATTTGATACATCAACTGCGCAACCCCGCGCGCCGCTTCCACCGTCTCCAAGTTATCCAGCACAATCAGAGCGCGGCGAGTCTCGAGTGCTGTGCTGATCAAGTTCGCCAAAGCGTTGAGATCGGCTTGGGACGGAACTGCGATTTTGAGTTGTTGGGCGAGGGCAATAAGCAATGTGGTCAATGTGACGCCATCCGCTCGCTGCTGCTGAATGCGCGCCCCGACGAAACTTTCGGATTTGGAACTCACCCAAGCCATCGAGTCGAACTGACCGCTCTTGAACGCCCGTTGCGCCACTTCATAAGCAATCGCCGTTTTGCCGATGCCACCTAACCCCGTGATCATCGCCACCGGGAGCGCTTCGGGATCAAGAACGGACGCCACAACCTCAGTCACCAGCGCCTCACGCCCCACCAACGCCCGCGCGATCGGCAGCCGGGGCAGATTGTCGGGCAGCACATTGGTGAGCGTCGAGAAGTGGCGACCCTGTTCGTCGCCGTTCAGGTCACGCCAATCGAGGCTATACAACAGCGCATTGACCTCGGCGAGCGAGCGTAATCCACCGCGATCCGCGATCAGTTTCAGAACGCCAAACAATGCTTCCCGATTGGGTGGCCGCCTGCGCCCATTTTCCCAATGACCCAGTGCATCATCTGAATAAACGATACCTTCGACGCTGAGTGCATCGGCAAAATCAGTTAACTGCGCAAAACCAGCGCGCTGTCGTGCGGCCCGAAGCTGAACGTGAAAAGATGTCGCATCCATAAAAAAATCCGCAAGCTACTGTCCCGTATGTGGGGATTGTATACTCGGCGCGGTCAGCAATTGAGGTTTTGAAAACCCATCGTCCAAGGTGGGAAATGGGTTTAGACCTAGTTGAGAACCGCAGTTTATCCCCGCTTCGAGTATAGCTTGCGGATCATGTGGGAAGCAATCCCCTTGACGGGGTGAGCGGTTTCCCGCCTTTGTGACCAGTATCGCGCTACGCTGGTGGTTCGTGAGTTTCAATCCCCTTGACGGGGTGAGCGGTTTCCCGCCTGCAGGTACACGGGGAACACCCGCAGTCGCAGCAGGAGTTTCAATCCCCTTGACGGGGTGAGCGGTTTCCCGCCAAGAATATCGAACTGCCGTTTGCATTCCTTTTTTGGTTTCAATCCCCTTGACGGGGTGAGCGGTTTCCCGCCGTAATAGTAACCATAGGTATTATAAGGTTCTACAGTGTTTCAATCCCCTTGACGGGGTGAGCGGTTTCCCGCCTCTGGCTCTGGTCTGGGGTGATATCGTACCCAGTATCGTTTCAATCCCCTTGACGGGGTGAGCGGTTTCCCGCCAAA
>JBBRMW010000396.1:0-4130 GCA_038230635.1 Aggregatilineales bacterium
GGAAATACCCATTCGAGGCCAAACGGGT
Source organism: Aggregatilineales bacterium (assembly GCA_038230635.1). Taxonomy (GTDB): domain Bacteria; phylum Chloroflexota; class Anaerolineae; order Aggregatilineales; family UBA2796; genus JBBRMW01. The sequence goes on from JBBRMW010000396.1 coordinate 29, forward strand.
CAAGCGGCAGCGTGCGGAAGAATGGCGAGGCAACACCGAGCGGATGCACGGACGAACACATATCGTGCATGAAACCCGGCAGCGTGAGTTCAAGGGTTCGCATCCCGCCGCCGATGGTGTCTTTGGCTTCCAGCACCAGCACTTTGCAGCCCGCCCGCGCCAGTGTAATGGCCGCCGCCAGCCCATTCGGACCCGACCCAACGACGACCGCATCATACTCGTTGCTCATGATTTGATCCTATCGCTCACGTTTGAACAAGCCGCCGAGCCAACGGGCGCGCGGTCGTTCGATAGAGTGTCGCGCGAATCGCCGCATTATGGCGAACATTTCCGATTTTTGCCCACTGCATACGCGGATCGACACAGGTGACTTGCTGCTGCACGGATGGTCTGGCGACGCCGATGTGCCGTGCCAGGCTTTCCAATGTCTGATGCCAGAACGCATCTTCGCTGCGATGTCCAAAACCAGCGCGGAATCCCATTTCGTAAATCGGATCGTTGGCACGGATCAAAGCCTGGACTTGAACGACGGTCGCGCTGTCTTCTTCCGTCGTGCTGAAATTGATCCAACCCGCGAACATGTGCCCTTCCGGCGTCATAAAAGTGAACGATTCGGCATCGGCGTAGATAACCATCACACCCGTGGAGAGTCGCATACCGCCGCCCACATTCACGTTGATCAGGCCAATTTCGCCGGGCGCAATACCCGTCAATGGGCCATAGAAATGGTTTCCCGGCGGCCAGAACTCTGGGAAACGGGCTTTCCAGACGGCTATCACATCGGCGGGGCTGACCTTCGCGCCGCTCAGGCGCACCCGATAGGTCTTTTGCCACATTTGCCCGAAGCCTTGCAGTGGCCCCACCACTTGGCGGCCTGCAACGTTCAGCGAAGATGCAGTGGCAGACGGTGAAACACGCAAATGATCAATGGGTTTGGCCCAATTTTCAGTGTCACGGGGCACGACTACGCCGCCGGTTGCCTTCGTTGGCTCGGTATTCATGAGTTATTCCTTTTTTGGCTCGTGGTTTGATCAGACGTGGGTAGTGTTCAGGGCAGCCAGCACGGCGGATTCCGTATCAAACAGCATGATGGCTTCATTCAGGCGGGTCAGCTCAAAAATCTGCTGATAATGATCGGTGAGTCCATAAGCCATCAGGCGGATATGTTGACGTTGCGCGCGGATGAGCAGCATCACCAACAAGCCGATCCCCGAACTGTTCATATAGTCCAAACCAGTGAAATTCAGGATCACGGCGCGCGCATTGGTACTCGCCTGCGTAAACGCATCGGCCAGCATGTTTTCAGCTTGACCGCTGACTTCGCCCTGAATATCGATGGCATTGACCGCATTGCCCGCGTCCCGAACGTGCATGATGACTTTCGCTTGTGACATTGGATTACTCCTGGTTCTGCTTGGTGGCTGATTTGACAGCGGTGGTGGCGGCGGTGATTTCGGACATCAGGCTGTTTTCATCCTGATAGATGTGCATAAAGTCGGCGAGGCGCGTGATGTTGAAAATCTCGGTGTAGTGTTCGCTCAAGCCATACACCGTCAAGGTGCGATGAGCCTTGCGAGCGCGGGCCAGCAAGCCGACGATCAGCGCGATTCCGGTGCTGTTCATGTAATCCACGTCGCTGAAGTTGAGCACGATCGTCGCTGGCTCTTGCAGTTCGGCCTTGTCATACGCCATCGTCAGAACCGCTTCAACGCTGCCGTTGATCTCGCCATGCAGATCGATGATGACGGCGTTTTTCAGATGCAGCAGAGGTTCGCGCAGGGTCGCTTCAAATTTTTTGATGGGCATGGCTGTCTCCTTCCAAGTTGATGACGAGTTCGACCGTGTGTGCGCCGTCCTCCGCACGAATACGCATATCATCGACCATCGCTTTGACGAGGAACAAGCCCCATCCGCGCGCCGATTGGAGTCCAGCCAATTTGGCATCGAGATCAGGGGCGGGTGCATCTAATATCGGTTGGTCGCCACCCTGATCGGTGACCGAGACGATCAGTTCGTGATCGTTCGCGCTGATACCTATTTGGACGGGCTTGTCGGGCTGATACTTGTTCCCATGTTCCATCGCGTTCATGGTCGTCTCGGCCACCGCTGTCTTGATGCGCTCCATTCTGGCCGGGGGCAGATTCAAAGCACTGATCGCGGTGGCTGTGCGCTCCATGGCTTCTCGCTCATTGCCCGGCGCGCTGACGATCTCGAATTCGTCGAGCAGATAATGTTCCCCATCACCGTGTTCCGTGTGGGCTGGCCGCCGACCGGCCTTTAGCTCACGCTGAAACACGACGTAGGTTACATCGTCTTCCTGTTCCCACTGAGCGCCGGTGAACGTAAACAGCGCGTCTTTCAGGAACCCGATTAACGACTCGCCGCCGGGATGCTCGGTGACCAGGGCTTGCAAGCGCTTCATCCCGAACATATCGTGCGCCTCGTTATGCGCCTCGACTAGGCCATCGCTGTAGAACAGCACGGTGTCACCCGGTGCAAGCTGCGTCTCTTTGACTTCATATTCCATATTCGGCATCAGGCCGAGCGGCATACCCCGTGCCCTGAGTTCAACAACGCCCTGGCTGGTGCGCTGCTGCGGTGGATTGTGCCCGGCATTCGCGTATTCTAAGCGGCCCGTGTTGATATCGAGCACGGCACATAGACACGTTACAAACATTTTGGCGGGCACATCCGGGTGCAGAACATCATTGGTGCGTTTGAGCACTTCGCCTGGCGAGATCAGGCGTTCGGCGGCGGCGCGGATCACACTGCGCGTCGAAGCCATCACCAACGCAGCGGGCACGCCTTTATCGGTCACGTCACCGATGGTGATCATCAGGCGGCTGTCGGACAAAGGGATGAAGTCGTAGAAATCGCCGCCGACGGTGCGGGCAGGCTGCCAATGGGCCGCAAATCCCCAGCCCGTCAGCGACGGGACACCTTTCGGCAAGAGCGTTTGCTGAATGATCCCGGCAACGGCCAGCTCCTGCTCGATGCGTTCCCGGCGGCGCGCTTCAACCTGCTGCTGATAGGCCAGTTGTGCCACGCGGAGTGCGGTCGCGGCCTGGGACGACAGGTTGTTCAGCAGGCGCACGTCATCCGATGAATAGTCCTGCTCACTCAAGCGCGCGCCCAGTTGCAGCAGTCCGACCAATTCGCCCTGGCTGACCAGTGGCAGGATCAATCTGATGCCCGCTTCGTGCATCGCTCGCAACGCCGCCGAGTCCATTTTCAGGGTATCGATCTCCACCACGCCGGGCGAGGTGAGACAGTAGGCGTACAGCGCATCGTCTTGCACGATCTCGACTGCCGGAATAGTCACCGCCCGTTGCACCGTTTCGACGGCCACGGGTGTCGCTGTGGGCGTCGTAGGGGGCGCTGTTCTGCCCAGGGATAAAGTGCGTTTCAGAATGCCCATTGTCTGACATCCTCCAATCTGCCTGTAGGTTAACTTACTATCGTCCCGAAATCGTTACGGCAACCGTAACGGCAAAAACTGCTTTTATCTACTTTTTGCAGAATCGGACGGATCGCGCACCCATAGCGCCACGCTCATTGGCTGCATGGTCTCTTGCACAACGCCCACCAATGACTGCTTGAGCGTCTCCCTATCGACCTCATCGCGCAGAGTCCGGTTGAACGCTTCCAACGTCTTTTCCACGTCGTATTTGCGCCGATACAGACGCCGATCGATCACCGCTTGAATCCGGTGGCGCAGCGGGTTGAACAGCGCCGCGATCACGAGCGTCGAGATCACGATCGTAATGTCAGGCACTTGCCCGGTCGCGGCGCGGAAAACCTGCTGCACCAGCACCACCGTCCCGAAGTAGACCGCCGCCAGAATTCCGGTCAACACGCCGTAGATCAACGTGCGGCGAATGATGATGTCGATGTCGTAGAGGCGATGGCGCAGGATTGCGTTGCCGATGCTCACCGCAGGAAACATATAAGCCCAAGTGATTCCGAGCAATTGAATGAGATGCGAAACGGGGTCGGAGCTATCTTTGGTAAGGAACAAAAGAGGACTCAAAATCACCAATATTCCGAATGCCCAGGCTAACCATTTCATCTTCTGGCGATCTTGCGTCTCTGAACCGCGATA
>JBBRMW010000397.1:0-4108 GCA_038230635.1 Aggregatilineales bacterium
GAACCTGGAGCGTCATCCGCCCGAGCCGTAGTTCATCACCGTCGCGTAGAACGTGTGACTCATGAGGATGCAGGCGTTTGCCGTTGAGGTAGGTATGATTGATGCTGTTCATATCGCTAATCAGCACGGTATCTTCGTGCCGTTTGAGCGAGGCGTGCAGCCGCGAGACGCCGAGTTCCGCGCCGTTGTAGGGGTTCATATCGATGTCGGGCTGCAAGGGGCTATCCGATGTTTTGCGTCCGATGACCGTTTCGCCCGCTTGCTCGACAACGATCGGCTCACCCACACCGCTCACATATAAATGAATGGTGGTGAAACGGCCAAAATGAGAGCTGTCACCCTCGGACGTATCGCCTAGTTCGGAACTGGTAAAAGCGCGCGTTTGCGAGCGATTGGTGTTCAGTACCGTGCCACACGAGTAACAATACGAACTGTTGATGAAATTCAGCTTGCCGCAGCTTGGGCAGGCGGCGCGTTCAATGCCCGGCATCGGATTGAGCGGCGTATCGATCGATCCGCTGGGCGGCGGATTGAGTGTCGGAACACCGCCCGTGGGTGGCTGCGCGGTCGGCGCGGGCGGCTGTGCGATGGGAATCATGTGGAGTGGTGGGGGCTGTGGTGGCACAGGAGCTTCGGGCGGGGCGGGGCGATATTTTACGCCGTCGTTGGCCTCCCAGCTTTTGATCTTGGCCGCCAACTGCACCCGTTCCTCGAAGTTAATCTCCTCGGCGGTTTCCTGAATGCCGCGTAGTGCCTGTGCGGGCGTGCCACCATCTTGCCGCAATCGCACATATTTGGCGAGTACGTCGAGCATTTTTACGGCCATTCTTGTTTTGTCCATGTGTTTACCACGATATTACCATGATTTGTGTTGGTCGTGACAGAGGGTCATCCCCACGAGCCGTGCCGAGGCCGCCCCAAATGATTGTGTCATTCGCTCATTGTCGGATAAAATAGGGTCCTCGTCAAGCGGTATTACATTGATAGCCTGTTCTAGTCATGTACGTATTCGGTTTGGAAGGCATGAATTTTGTATGATTTTGACCCCACTCGCCGATCATGCGCTCGCACCGAATTTTAGCCTGACTGATGAGTCAGGGACGTTGATCACGCGCGGAGGATTCCGCAATCGCAGCGGTTTGGTGCTGATCTTCGTGCAGACAGAAGACGATCCGGTGGTTCGCACGCTGATCGCGGGTGTCGCCCGTGACTTGGCGGTCTATCAACGTCTCAACGCGCGTCCATTCGTAATCGCGCCCGTGCGGGGCGAGTCGGCACTGCCGCTTTTGCAGGATGGTGACGGCGCGGCTTGGCAGGCATATTCAGAGGGTGGGGTCGCTCGCTATGGCGTGTTCGTGCTCGATCTGTATGGCGGCGTCGATTCACAAGCCGTGACGGACGATCCGGCGGAACTGCCCGATGCAGCCACGCTGCTCGAATGGGCGCAAGCGGCTATGTATCGCTGCAACGTTTGAGCCTGCGAAAATCCTACTGATGCGAGCCTTGTTACAGCGGGTCACGAGTGGCGCAGTGACGATCGATGGCGCAGTGCATGGACAGATCGCGCATGGTCTCGTGGTGCTGCTCGGCGTGACGCACGAAGATACTACGACGCAAGCCGATCTGCTGGCACGCAAAACGGCCACACTGCGCATCTTTGATGATGGCGCGGGCAAAATGAATCTATCGGTACTCGATGTCGGTGGGGGCGTATTGGTGGTGTCGCAATTTACGTTGTATGCCAATGTGAAAGGCGCGCGTCGCCCGGATTTCATGGCAGCAGCCAAACCGGACGTGGCTGCGCCGCTCGTCGATCGATATGTCGCACAATTGCGCGCCGCAGGTATTGAGCGCGTGGAAACAGGCGTGTTCGGAGCGATGATGGCAGTCACGATTCAGAATGATGGGCCAGTGACGATCTGGTTGGATACGGCGGAACTGTGAGAACGAATCTATTCGCCCGGTTAGGCGGACTCTTGCTGATCGGCGTGATCGTGGTGACGCTGCTGTTTACGCTGCTGCTCTCCACATCGCTGCTGCCGTTGCCGCCCGCCGCCGCCACCGCCACGCCGCCCCAATCGCTCGATCTGCCGGAGAATTTGCCGCGCCTGTCGGGTTAGTCGTGTGCTTTCGCTTCCTTCCACAGGGTGTCCATCTGCGCGAGCGACATGGATTTCAGATCGCAATTCGCGCCCGCTTCTACATACTTGAACCGTTTCGCCCAGCGCGCATTCGTTTCGCGTAACGCGGTCTCTGGGTCGATGCCGAGCTTGCGCGCCCAGTTGACCACGCTGAACAGCACATCGCCGATCTCTTTGGTGCGTTCGATCGCATTGGGGGCGGACTGTACCTCGCCGATCTCTTCCATCACTTTCGCAAAAACCGACTCGACATCCGGCCAATCGAAGCCGACTCGCGCCGCGCGCGTACTGTAGTTATAGGCTTGGGCGAGCGCGGGAAGCGTCTTGGGAACGCTGTCGAGCAAGGACTTGAGCGGCGCATCGTCGGACTCGCCTTTTTCGGCACGCTCTTTTTGTTTGAGCATTTCCCAATTGGCTTTCACGTCGCCATCGTCCTTGACCTGCACGTTACCCCAGACATGCGGGTGACGGCGAATGATTTTGCTATTGATGCCTTCGATCACGTCGGCCAGCCGGAATTCTCCCTCATCGACGGCAATTTGGCTGTGCAGCACGATTTGCAAGAGCAAATCGCCGAGTTCTTCGCGCAGGGCGTCGGGATCGTCGGCATCTAGCGCGGCCAGGACTTCGTAGGTCTCTTCGAGCAGATATTCGCGCAGGCTTTGGTGCGTCTGCTTTTGATCCCAGGGACAGCCTTCGGGTGCGCGCAAATGGGCGATCGTCTCCTGGAAGCGCTCGAAACTGCCGGCTTTCGGCAGCGGCGGCACATACAGTGAAGTCAGATGGCTGATACGTATGCTGCGATCGATTTCGTACAGTGGCAGCGGCTCCAGCGCTTGATCGGGCGTACCCGCGCCGTGAATCAAAAGGACGGGGTGTTCGTCGGGATATTGATTGGCGAGCGTCAATTTGACATCAGACGCTACTGCCACGCTGTAGACCTGTGCCAGCAGCGCTGGAATATCGGGATCAAGCTGCGGATGGTGCAGGCGACCCACTTCGACCGCATCCTGAAGCTGGATACCATCGAGGCCATCAATGCCCAGCGCATCCAGGGACGGCTCGATGAAACTGAGTCCATCAACGATCGTCACGACCACGCTCACGGATTTCGCTTGCGCCAAAATGCGCGTAACGGTCGATTCGCCGACGAGCGGATGGCCGGGCACGGCGTAGATCACGCCCTCGGCGCGCTGACCGAGTCGGATGACCTCAGCCGCAATGTCGGCATAGAGCGTCTCGAAATCGGCGGCGCGCTCGTACCAATCATCAAAGTTGTGATAAGTCGGCGTTTTCGGCAGCGACTCCACGCCGGGGTGACGTGCGGTACGCAGATAAACTTCGTGTGCGTCGCTCAGGATGCGCCATGCACGCCGCGTCAACAGTTCGGGATCGCCTGGACCCAGGCCAAGAATGGTGATAGCCATGCGTTGATTTTGCTCCGTGTGTTTCGGAGATTATACCTAACGCAGCGGACGTTTTCCGATTTCGATGACGCACGCCTCGTCGCCATGGGCGGTACAGCGCGTTTCCACCACGCTGAATTCTTTGCCGCCGCTCGCCCACAGCAAGCCCGCCTCCAAGATGCCGACCGCCAAATGGCAGCATGGTCCGTCGGTGCGCCGCCCCCAACAGACCGGACAGCGCTCGATCACCCAGCGATACGATTTATCGTCTTCGCCGAGCGTCACGACTTGATCGGTGAAGCGGTTGAAAACCATTGCAAACATGTCGAAGCCAACGTGTAGTTTCATGCCCAGCGGCAGCATCCGCACGGGGAGGTCGGCAATACCCACCAGCGGATTGAATTCGCTTAGACCGCCCGATAAACACGCGCGCCCAGCCTGTCGATTGAACTGGTGTCCCGCCGCCGCGCCATACACACCCTCGACGGCGGCCTGCAAGCGACTGACATGCTCGAATGGAAAGCCCATTTCCAGATCGCTGGACGGCGGGTGAACCAGATA
>JBBRMW010000398.1:0-4081 GCA_038230635.1 Aggregatilineales bacterium
AGCGCCTACAGCCGTTTCTCCCTGCCTATACAGCGCATGAATTTCTTCCGATGTCGGCATCGCTCGTTTCAACATAGCGCTGAATTATCCGCCCGTGCCTCGTTCTGTCAACAATTCCTCTCACCCCTGAGCAGTTACGATCAGGGTATGTCGCTGACATGCCCAATATGGTCGCCCATCTCCGATGCAAATACTACTCAAATTACCTTACCTGCCCATTTATGGCCCAAAGCGCATATTGCCGTAGATCAGCGCTGATCCGGTTGTTTTCGGTCAAAAATTGGTCAATGATATGTTCCACCCTATCAGGATAGAATATGTGGCAATGCCCCAATCCGTGAAGTGCGCCTTCAAGACACGGCTCTGAATCAAGTGTTAATGTCTTTTCCAGTACGCTCAAAAATATGTCTTGGAGCCGGAGATTATTGATGTTTTCTATGTTCGTGCGCGTGCATACAATGTCGTACCACATGTAGCAAATGGAATTGAGTGGGCTTACTTCTTGATCTAGAAGTGTTGCGCTGCCCGATTCAAGCCTATGACTCAGATGAAGTGAGCACCGTTTTTGAAAAAGTGTCTCAAATAACGAGTAAAAAGAAAGGAGACAGCGACCTCGTAAAGCCCAGGGTATTTCACTATGCGATTCATCTTCAACAGGCCGAAGCATATCAAAGATGTACTCACCTAATCCGGGCATCGCTAAATACCATAGACCCTGATTTATCTGAGCATCCGAAAATTGCCAGAGCATTTCGTCCGCATTTTCAAATGTTTGGGTCATATATTCTGTAAAAATCCGGTGCGAATCACGCCAGTCTATTTCATCCCAGCCGCTCCACTCAGGATAAGCCATTGGAGACCCAGGGATACTGATGGGGCGATCAAATATATAAAAAATCCAAGAGTTTAGGCTCATTTGATCCCGCTCCAATGCGACCCAGCACATATCAGCAAACCCCTCTCCCTCATGGCGAGGGGGATATTCAGTCAACAGGCAATTGAAAGAGGTCTTCAATGTGCTGAGGATTTGCAGTATCTAGTACGATTTTTAATTTCGACTCTACAACACATAATATTTCCGCGTGATATTTTGCACCCTGCTTATCCGTACTTCCTAAAATGAAAACAATTGAAACATCGAGCATATAGTGCATATTTGCTAAGGGCGTTCTAATATCATATAGATAATTAATCATAAAATAATTGTCTATATCCGTCACACAATTTTTAACATATTCCACCTGTCCTGATATAGTATCAAGCAAATCATTTAACCTATCAATATGTGATCCCAAAACATCCTTTATAGAGTATGGCAAATCAGCAACTTGCCCTATTTTCGATTTTATGTCGTTACGTTCTAGGAATAGCATGTATTCCTGCAATGCAATCTTAATATTGTTTAACCATGATCTAAATCTATCATTTTTGTTCATTCAAATTCCGATCTATAAAAATTCCAGCCGATCGGTCGTCGCTTGCGAGAGATCGCTGTAAAAGCCCCGTCGATCGGGATGCACGAGGCTCGCCAACTGGTACATCGCCTCGCGCGTCATGTGTGCCAGTTCGGGGCGCGGTACACGCTGGCGGCCATCCGTCCGAAAGCGAAACGGACGCCCGAAATTGAGCGTAATCGTGGTACGCCGCAGGCGCTTCAAATTGCCGAAAAATTCGCGCGTGCCTTCCAAGCCGACGGGCACGATCACAGCGTTCGCTTTCACTGCAAGATACGCCAGCCCATCTTTGGCCTCGCTCATCTCCGCCTGGCGCGTGCCTTCCGGCGCGATCAACACTAACTCGCCCTCGCGCAGCAATTTGATCGTGAACTCCAGCGCCCGCCGATCGACTTCGCCACGCATGATCGGATACGCGCCCCACAGCCGCATCAGCGGGCCGAGCACGGGAATATCGAAGTTTTCGATCTTCGACATGCTCGCCAGATAGCGCGGCCCGACCGCGCCCATCAGCACAATCGGATCAGCGCCGCCCATGTGGTTCATCATGAGCAGCGTTGGGCCAGAAGTCGGAATCTGCGCCATGCCTTTCGACTCGACCCGCACGATGCTGTGAAAGGCCATGCCCCGCAGCAGCACCGAGCGCGCAAATCGCCGCCAGGGTATATACCGTTTTTGGTCGAGTTCGAATACGCGGAAATGATCAGTCACAGTTTAATTTGAACCAATCATTACGTTTTGACTGGCTCAGCCGCGCGCGACACGACGAAGTGCATCAGCGGTGATTGTTTCTCCGTGCCATCCTCGTTTTTGCCGAGCATATAGCCACGATCGCTGTCTGCGAAATTGTAGAAGGTTTTGACGCCTTCCTTGAAACTCACGTCGATCGCCTCCGTGAGCGCGTTCACATCGGCGGCCTGCGTGAAAATCACGAAGCGATCGTCACCCGTCGTGCCAACAAAATCGTTCGGCGTCCCCTGCTCATTGGTGGCGCGCGTGAGCGTCTGCGCGGCGAATCCGAGCGCTTCGTCGGCGGCGATAAAGCTGTAGTTTTCGCGGAATTCGGCGAGGCTGATCAGTTGCAGATCGAGCAAAGTCCAACCGGGTTTGCCCTCGATCTCCATGCGCGTCGCTTCGATCAGCGCGCCCGTCGCCAATCCGGTACGCACGTCTTGCAGCGATTCGCGCGAGGATCGCCGCAGCGATCCCTGCACGCGCAGCCGCAGTTCCTCAATATCGAACGGCTTGGTCACGTAGTCGTCCGCGCCCAATTCCAGCCCTGCCACCTTGTCGGATCGCCCGTCACGCTGCGTCAGGAATGTGATCGGGATGTACTTGGTGAGCGTCGTCGTGCGCAGCGTCCGGCACACGTCGAAGCCGTCCATATCGGGCAGCATCACATCGAGCAAAACCAAATTCGGGAACTTGGCGCGCGCCATCGCCACGCCTTCGTTGCCCGTCATCGCATGGAGCACGTCGTAACCCTGGTCGGTAAAATACACGACCAGCATTTCGGCAACATCTGCATCGTCTTCGATCACTAATAGACGCTTTTTCGCCATGATCATCCCTTGTGCGGCCAGATAGCGTTCTCGATTATAACGGCATATTAACCGAGATAAAGGCTTTCTCAAACGTGATGATTGATAGTGTATCCAAAGCTGCGCGCGCTGGCGAGTCAAAACGAGGGGCTAAGTGCATCGAAATTGCGCATCGAGGTTTGGCTGAGCGGGCGACCCGATTGGATCATAGGCGTGAGGCGAAGCGAAAAGGCAGGTGCGTAAATACCCGGGGCTGAAGCCACCGGGCTGAAACCAGATTTTGGAGAGACTGATCCATCCGAATGTTTTGATTATTGCGCCATAAAGCTGCGCACACCAGACTCACAAAAATTTGTTTTCAGCCCGGTGGCTTTAGCCTCGGGCATCTATAGGCGACGATCTCCCAACTAATTTTGACAACTACCGCCCTCACTAAGTAAACTATCGGCATATGCGACGACTTTTCTGCATACTTGTCCTGCTGATCCTCGGCTTAACCGCTTCGCCACCGAACCCCACCGCCGCTGCATCCAACGAAGTCGGCTGGCTTTTGACACAGATCAACTGCTTGCGCCAGAGCCTGGGCATCGCGCCGTTGACTCTCAACCCGTCGCTGACGATCTCCGCCACGCAGCAAAGCACCTATCTCTCCACCCACAACGCCACCAATATGCACGTCCAGCCCGATGGCTCGACCCCGTTATCGCGCGCACATGCCGCTGGCTTCACGGGCTATGTGGGTGAGAACGTGGTGGCGGGATCGACCGCGAAAGAAGCCTTCGTCTGGTGGCAGGGCGACGATATTCATTATCGCAACATGATCAACCCCCATTGGACGAGCATCGGTATTGGCGTCGCCAGCGGCTCGGACGGCACATGGTACACGCTCGACCTGGGCGCAAAAACGTGGAAGGTGAACTGGATTCCGGCGGCGGCGTGCGGTGGCTTCGTGCCCGCAACCAGCAGCCCGCCAACTGAGGGTGCGCCCACGAATGGTAAAGCTCCGACGAGCGTGGCCGCAGCACCGATCGTCATGGGGCGTGACGATCAGGGCAACATCAAACATCAGGTGCAGAACGGCGAAAC
>JBBRMW010000399.1:0-4068 GCA_038230635.1 Aggregatilineales bacterium
CCGTGCAAGTCATCTACGATCGTGACCCGTTCGTGCGCTTCGATCGGCTGCCGGAGATCACAGCAGCGCATCCGAATTGGATCGCCACGAAGATCGTGCCGACGAAGGGTCTGCCACAGTTTGAGCGGCTGGACGACGTTGTGAGCGCGCTCGACAGCTTCTGGAAATAGGAATTGCCGCGCTCATTTGCGGACGCTGCCCGCCGCGTCCGTCTGATTCGTTGTGATTTTATCGATTACGGCAATGCGCCATATCCTGGCCCTTTCGTGAAGTAATCGCCGTTATGCGGAATATCCAGCGTCAGATCGATGACCTTGCCGCCTTCTTTGTAGGGCGTGCCACCGAAAGGCCGCACTTCCTGATCGTCGCCGAGCTTGACGGCGGTGGGTACGTCGCCGTCCTCGAAGATCGCGTCGTAGGGACATTCCGGCAGGCACGAGCCACAGTCGATGCAGGTATCCGGATCGATGAAATACCACGGCCACTCGGCTTCGGGCAAGCCGGGCACGATACAATCCACCGGACAAACCTCGACGCACGCGCCATCGCGCAGGCACAAACTCGTGATCACGTAGGCCATTGACTCGACTCCTTCGGTAAGCAACCACAATACCATCGGGCAGGAATCAAACGGGGGCTGTGCGCCCCCTGCTGAAAATATGATATGGCGAGCCGTGCTGCTGATTACGGACGTGCGGCGTAACCGGGACCCTTCGTATAGTAATCGCCGTTATGCGGAATATCCAGCGTCAGATCGACGATCTTGCCGCCTTCTTTATAGGGTGCGCCGCCGAAAGGCCGCACTTCCTGGTCATCGGCCAGTTCGTAAGCGCCCGGCACTTCTTCTTCCGGGAAAATCGCCTCATAGGGACATTCGGGCACGCACGCGCCGCAGTCGATGCACGTATCGGGATCGATGAAGTACCACGGCCACTCCGACTCGGGCAGGCCTGGGACGATGCACTCGACCGGACAAACCTCGACGCACGCGCCATCGCGCAGGCACAAACTGGTGATAATGTGGGTCATTGAAACGAACTCCTTCTGTACCCCAAACGGAGTGATTGTGTATTTCAGAACTATGCAAGACTATACAGAGATCAGCGGCTAAAGGCAAGTGATATTTTGCAATTTGTCGAAGGTCACATAAGCCAGATATTACCACGACAATCGGGGCACGAATCCAATAATCATCGTTGTCACGTTTTGATCGACTTGATCGTCCTACTGTGCGTAGCGAAGTTTGAATGAAGGAGTTCCCGATGCAAGCCCGTCTCAATTATGCAACGATCGACCCCGAAGCCCGCAAGTCGTTACTCGGCATGGAAACGTATGTGACGCACTGCGGCCTCGAAGAGTCATTGCTCGATCTGGTGCGAATCCGCGCCTCGCAGATCAATGGCTGCGCGTTCTGCCTCGATATGCACACCAAAGATGCGCGCGCCAGCGGCGAAAGCGAGCAGCGTTTATATATGCTTAGCGCCTGGTGCGAATTGCCTTTTTATAGCGATCGGGAGCGTGCCGCGCTGGCCTGGACAGAATCGGTCACATTGCTCAGCGGAGATCATGTCCCCAATGAGTTGTATGAGGCGACTCGCCAGCAGTTCGATGAACACGAGATCATTGGCCTCACCATGGCGATCGTGGCGATCAACGCCTGGAATCGCATCAACGTGGCATTTCGCACCGAAGTGGACACGTATCTCTCACAGCGCAAGCCCCACGTCGAAGCCATACAAAGGTAATTGTTTGTCTTAATCAATGCAGGGGAGGCGTAAATATGCAGTCGGCGGATGAATTCAATCAGTATCGTCCCGTGCTGATGGGGTTGGCCTACCGGATGCTCAGCAGCGTCATGGATGCGGAAGATATGGTTCAGGAGGCTTTCTTACATTGGCAGAAAGCGCCCCAGGCCACGATCCGCACGCCCAAAGCGTACTTGATGACGGTCATCACCCGGCTGTGTATCGATCATCTGCGTGCTGCACATGTCCAGCGAGAATCATACATCGGCGAGTGGCTGCCCGAACCCTGGGCACAAGACGCTGATCCCGGTGGTGAAACTGAGCTAGCCGAGTCGCTCTCGACCGCGTTTTTGCTGCTGCTCGAACGACTCGCGCCGATCGATCGTGCGATTCTCCTGTTGCATGATGTGTTCAACTACACCTACGAAGAAATCGGCGCGATTGTTGGCCGTAGCACCGCAGATTGTCGCCAGATCGCGCACCGTGCCCGTGCGAAGCTGGCGATTGAACGTCCGCGTTTTGCGCCGAGCACCGCGCAAGTCAGACAGGTCACGCAGCAGTTCATTCGCGCCTGCACCGATGGCGATCTGCCTGCGCTGCTGGCTGTCCTCAGTGAAGATGTCACACTCCACTCGGATGGTGGTGGTAAGGTGTCGGCGGCGCGCAATCCGATCCTGGGCGTGGCGAAAGTTGCCCGCTTCTTTCTGGGTGTGCGCCGCAAAAACGCACTGCCCCCCGTCCTCGAAATGGTCAAGTTGAATGGGCAAATCGCCGTCATCGAATACCTGGGTGAAGTGCCAATCCGCGTCAGCACGTTCGAGATCGAAAATGGCCGCATCAAGATGATCTATCGGGTGGTGAATCCGACCAAACTATACGGAATTCCACGCCGTTGGGCGCTCGCAATGAATCTGTAAGAAGACCGTCTGCTGTGTCTGTGGGTCACGGCTGCCAAAACGGAAAACCATCGACAAATGCCGAATTCTTGGTCAGATTCAGCTCTTTTGAGCCGTCCGCGCTGATCAAGTGCAGTTCGCCGCGATCGCTGCTGCCGAAGCGCACATCGAAGGCGATCTGCGTGCCATCTTTTGCCCACGCTGGATCGGATTCGGTGTTGCCGCCGTGTGTCAGGCGATGCAGCGGGCTGCTCGCATCGGCGCTGACCAGCATGATCCGGGTGCTATGAATATCGCTGCTCAAATACGTTACATAGGCGATCGCTTTGCTATCGGGCGACCACGCGGGCGCGAGGTTACGCTTGCTGGTCTGATCGGTCAGACGCCGGATCGTTCCATCGGCCAGGGCGACGGTGTAAATCTGCTGGGTGCCGTCGCGCGACGATACAAACGCGATCTGCGCGGAATCGGGCGACCAGACCGGATATTGGTCGAGGCCGGGTCCCGGACTGTTGCTCAGGTTGCGCTCGGCGCTGCCGTCAATGTTGACGACGTGGATGCCGTCGCGCTGGCTGAAGGCGATCAGTGTGCCATCGGGCGACCATGCGGGGCTTTGACTGCCGCTGTTCGGCTTGGTCAGCTTTAGGGCTGCGGTGGCGGGCGGACTCCCGGTCACCTCGGTGATAAAAATATCGCCTTTGCGGCTGTAGGCGAGCTTTTCGCCCGTCGGCGACCACGAGAAATGATCAGTCGTATCCACCAGCACATAGGGATTTGAGCCATCGCCGTTCACGATATACAGCTTCGGGTTGGTGGGATCGAGTCCGCTTTGCAATGTGAAGCCGAGATATTTGCCGTCCGGCGACCACGCGGGCGCGGAGGGCGCGTCATTGCCCATGCTGACGATGCAATAGGGCGCGCTGCCGTCGGCGTTGGCCTTGTAGATGCCCTCGATTTTATTGCGCTTCGAGACAAAGCTGATCAGCCCGGTGGCGGTGGGCGCGGGCGGGATTCCGCAGGGCTGGACGGACGTGCTGGGGGTCAATCGCGCGGCCACGGCAGGGTCGGCAGCGAGCGATCCCCAAACGAGGATACTCAGACACAATACACACGGGATCAGGGCGCGCCGCATCATCGATTCACCGCTTTGTGGATGGCACACAAACCGCCTTAATGGGTTCGTTTGAGCCTGTCGGTTGCCAATTATAGTGCGAAGGCCGCACATCACAAGGGGTTGAATCGGGCGTTTAGGTGATGACCCACCGCGTCGATATTTTCAACCTCACCCTTTGATGCAGGCCCGGCTAATGCCTTCGACAAACAACCGCTGCGTCAAAGAAAAGACTGCGCCCCCTGGCTGTAAGTACCTATTCCCACTTATCGGAGATGCCGGATTCACCTCACCCCCAGCCCCTCTCCGTCCTCAC
>JBBRMW010000400.1:0-4027 GCA_038230635.1 Aggregatilineales bacterium
ACAAACCCCGACACTGACCGCCGCCGTTCCTTTGCTTCACGCCTATGACTGAGGGGGTGAGGTGAATCCTATGGTATTCAACCGGATCTAAAAGAGCGTTTTTTCCAGCGGATAACCGCCGGACGCGATGGTCTGTCAGCGCTTGGACACCAGTTTTTTGAAACGATCCGTACCGGGTTTGAGCAACACCTCGCGCGAGCGCCCATCCGCCTTGAGCACGCCCGTCACGCCGAGCTTTTGCAGATTCTCCATCAGGCGCGCCGCACGCGGGAAATCAATCCCTAATTGGCGCTGAATCTGTGAAGCGGATGCCTCGCCTTCTTTGACCACCAGCGCGATCGCCTCTTCCAAGAGTGGATCGGTCTCCACCAGCGACTCGCGCCGCGTGACGCCACGCTCCCAGGGCGCGATGGCGGGCGCTTCGCCGCCCTCGCTGATCTGCGTGGCCTGCCACTGTTTCCAATAATCGACAACGCGCTCCAACTCCTCGTCACTGATGTAACAGCCCTGCAACCGTTGCGGCCCCGCCGCATCGGAGGCCAGGAACAGCATATCGCCGCGCCCCATCAGCGTTTCCGCGCCGACTGTATCGAGGATCACGCGCGAGTCGACGCCCGACGCCACTGCGAAGGAAATGCGCGCCGGGAAGTTCGCTTTGATCAAGCCCGTGATAATATCCACGCTGGGACGCTGGGTGGCGACGACCAGATGAATGCCGACCGCGCGCGCCATTTGTGCCAGCCGCGTCACCGTGCGTTCGACTTCTTCTGGCCGCGAAAGCATCAGATCGCCAATCTCATCGATGATGATCACGATATACGGCAAGTGCTCGTCGGTACGACGTTTGCCGAGCGCGCGGTTATAGGCTTCGATGTTGCGCGTCGCTTCCACTTCGAGCAACTTGTAACGCCGATCCATCTCGCGCGTCGCCCAGCGCAGCACACCCACGATCCGCTCCAGATCGGTTTCGACCGGGCCGAGCAGATGCGGCAGCCCATTGAAGCGCGTCAACTCCACCATCTTCGGATCGAGCATAACTAACTTGACCCGATCGGGTAGGTTGTTCATGACCAGCGAAACGATCATGGCGGTGATGCACACGGATTTGCCCGATCCGGTTGTGCCCGCGATCAGCACATGCGGCATGGTGGCGAGATCGGTGACGAATGATGCACCCGACACGTCACGTCCCAACGGTAAAACGAGCGGAACGTCGATCGTCGCATTCGTGTTATCGGGGTCTTTGCGCACCATTTCGTCGCTGAACGTCTCGGATTCCATGACCGGGCGCAGTGCCACGACGCTGGGCGTGCGGTTCGGCACCTCGATGCCCATGTAGGTGTGGCCGGGCACATACGGCTGAATGCGCAAGTGCTTCGCCGACAAGGCCAGTGCCAGATCGCTGCTCAGCGAAGCCACTTTGTTGACGCGCACGCGCTGCATCACGAGTTGCCCCTGTGCGTTCATGACTTCGCGGAAGGGCTGCACGGCATACTGCGTGACCGTGGGTCCGACTTTGACATCGACAATTTCGACATCGATATCAAATTCGAGCAGCGTATTTTCGATGATGCGCACATTGGTGTTGATTTCTTGCTCGCTCGGACGACTCAATTCCCCTTCGCCGAGCAGCGTCATCGGTGGCAGATCGGGGCTGCGCTTGAGCGTGCGGCGGACTTCGTTGAAATCATCGACGGTGAAATGGCGGCGCGGACGCGGTTCGGGTTCGGGCGGGCGGACGGGAATCGGCGGCGCGGCGCGTGGCACGATCGGTTCACGTTTGGTGGCGCGCTCAGTGGGCACGGCGATCGGATCGATCGACTCCGATGCGGCTGGTGGCTCAGCTTTTGGCGCGAGCGCACCCGTGCGTTTTGGCGCGGCAGGTCTGGCGACGATCGGCTCTGGTAGCGACGGCGCAGGCGGCACGATCGGATGGCTGCTCACGATCGGCACAGCGATTGGCGGCGGCGGTAGGGACGGGGCGAGCACGGGGTTCGGTACGGGCGAACTCGGCGCAGT
The DNA here is from genome assembly GCA_038230635.1 of Aggregatilineales bacterium. Classification (GTDB taxonomy): domain Bacteria; phylum Chloroflexota; class Anaerolineae; order Aggregatilineales; family UBA2796; genus JBBRMW01. The sequence goes on from JBBRMW010000400.1 coordinate 2,020, forward strand.
CAGGGTATGCGAGAGTGGCCGCGCCATCGGCGCTTCTGATTTGCGGGGACGCGCGGGCGACGTGCCTTCGATCGGCGCGGGATACTGCGGAATCGCCAGCGATGCGGTCTGGGAGACGGGTGGCGGTACGACGGGTTTGGGTGGCGGCGGCGTGGTCAATCGAACCAATAACGCCTGGACGCGCGCGCGCACCCACATCAAAACCTGGCGCACATGAATGCGCTGGATTCCGAGCGCGATCGCTAAACCAATAACAAATACCATGCCATACACGGCGATCGCAAAATTCGAGCCGAAGAGCGCCGCGACCACCTCGCCGATCGCCCAGCCAATGTAGCCACCGCCGCCGCCAGCCCGTGCCAGCGCGCGCGGTTCGGGATCGTGGGCAGTCAAGTGCAGCAGCGCCACGAATGCGCCGAACGCGATTTCGAGTGCGACGATGCGCACCAGCGGCAGTCGCAAATGGATGCCGATCTTGGGCAACACCGCCATCAAGCCCGCGCCCATGATCATCAGCGAGAGGACGAGCGCGCCCCCTTGACCCAAAAGCGTCCGAATGGTGCTCGACCATGTACTCGCCAACGTGGATGAGGCAGAAGCGTCGAACAGCGAGAGCAGCGAGACGATGCCCGCCACCATCAGCCCGATGGCCGCGATCTCGTCGAGCCACGCCGGACGATCATGTAACATCTGCCCAAACCGCTCCGGCTCCAGGAAGGCGGGTAGTTTCAGCGGCGCGCCACGTCGGGCGGGGCTGCCATTGGCAGTACCTTTGGTATTGGCTTTGCCTAGTGGGAGGGGCTGGGCTTTTTTTGCCTCGATCTTTTTCGCCGGATCGGGTTTGCCGCTTAGCGACGTTTTCGCAGCAGCCGGACTGCCCCGACGCTCGACCAGGGTGGGGGCGGGTTTGCCTTTGGGTGGCGTGGAACGGTTGGCGTCGGGCCTGGCGGATGATGATTTGGGCGGCGTTTTCGCAGATTTACTATCGGCCATTGTGCGTTGCGATTACCTATGAATTTTTCGCTGATTATAGCGCGTCGCCCGGAATGATACATACGTTCTAGTGGTGCAGGTCACGTTGACGCTGGAATCTCAAGCAGTGGGCACTTTGAGCCAATCATAAAGCGCTTTACGCGCATTCGGGCTGATTTCCAAGTTCAAACTCAGGTGGCCCGTCGCGTCGGCCACGATGGTGGGACGCAGCATCAGTGATCCATCGGCCTTGAGGCCCATCGCCAAAAAAGCCTGCGCCGTACCCACTTGGCGGGTCGTGTTCAGCCCTTCGACCACTTGTAAGCGCCCCAATGTGCGGATCAGGTCTTCGTGGCGGGGACGCAGCGCAATTTCGAGCGGGCCGAAACTGGCCGACAAAGTGATATAGATTCCCTCACGACGTAGCGCCAAGATCGGCTCATTGTCCGAGTCCGTTTGCGCGAGCTGGATAGCGTCGCTATCCGTGTCAACGACGACATGATCGAGGAACTGAAAGTTGCGCATGGGTCGGCTCCGTATGATTCGGGAAGGGATTGAGAATTTCGTCACGTAGTTTGGCGAAGTATAACACTGATTTCGCTCAACGTGAATTCCGAGTTAAAAGCGGGTGCATTCAGGGATGGGGCAGATCATAGAACCCCTCTATCCCCCCACCCCTTATCCCCCACGCAGGCGGGGGAAAGGGGAGTCACAGCCGACCGCTGACCGACATTGCTAGGCGGCCCTCAGCCGCTGGGTGCGCCCCAGCGAGCGTCGGCACTTCGGCTCCCTTTCCCACCGCCTGCGTGGGGGAAAGGGCTGGGGATAGAGGGGTTTGTCCATTCCCAAATCTCGCCCCCAACGTTGAACGCACCCTTAAAAGCTGATAAAAACGGGTGCATAATACAATACCCTCGCCAATTAAGCGGCATTTTCAAAATCAGAGGGCGGGCGAATGCCGCCGAGGGCGGATAAACGTTGGCCAAGGCGCGAAATAAAATCAGGTGCGGGCGGATCGGGCAAGGATTTAAGTACT
>JBBRMW010000401.1:0-4023 GCA_038230635.1 Aggregatilineales bacterium
ATTTTCTGTTGAAAATGCACGCACAAAACTTGCACGTCTTTATCCATCACCTCCTGTGCGTTAGACTACTAGCCCCCTCCCCACTGGCGTGGAGGGGGGGAATCAACCGTCTCCGGGCGCCCCTCTCCATGAAATGGGGAGGGGTTGGGGGTGGGGTAAACGACTTTGCAACACCCCTGCCTCACAGCGAGGGGGAGTCGCACGCGCGCTGATGCGATAGTCTTTACCCGGAACCCGTATGAGGACACATGGCCTCAAGGCTGATGTTAAAGGCCCGGGGCTAAAGCCACCGGGCTGAAAATAAGTCTTTGAGAGGCTGACCAGCGCGGCAACCGGTTGAATTGAAAGCTGGCGCAAAGGAAGCGCGGCGCGCAGCAGTTCACAGATATTGGATTGAGATTTCCCAATTTTTTGGAACGAGAGACTCTGCTTCACCCTCGTTTTTCCAGAAGCCCGCTTTGCCAAATCGCAGGCGAAACAGTATGTTAAACTGGCTTGGTCTATAAACGAGATAGTTCCAACATAACGGAGGGTTTGTGACTTTTACTCAAGCTGTAGAGAGTGTGAACGCTTTCTTTGAGTCCTATTGTGATAATTTCAATCGTCTGAATGGGTCTGCAATAGCAGACCTTTTCGCCTATCCCAGTCATATAACGAGCGATATGGGCGACATACGCGATGTTAACCTAATGTCCATTCCGACGAAAAAGGAGTGGGTCAACGAGATTGAGCACCTTCTCGATATGTACCGCACTATCGGATTTGGGTCAGCTCACATCCTCAAAATGACCCCAACAGAGATTTCGCCGCGCTTGGTTCAAGCAGTAATTCACTGGGCGATCCGCGATACTGAGGGCCATTTACTCTATGAATTTCAGGCGATCTACACACTGGCGAAGCTCGATGGTGAGCTACGAATCGCTGCACTCCTGCACAACGAGTTACCTTCATTGCTGGCCTGCCGCTCACGACTCCAATCGTAGTTTGTGCATAGTTGGACAAAGTCACAGTTAATGACCAGAACGGTTTTTAAGCCGAGACTTACGAGAATGGGTACGATTGACCAGATGTTTGATAACGAGAGAAGCAGCCTGGTCAGAGGACAATTGGGGTAAGAGACAGCCTGGAAAGGTCAGAACCCCACCCCCGGCACCTCGCTGTACACGGTGAGGGACTTCCCCATGGTAGGGAGCGGACGCGGCCTGCCGCGTCCGCTGTTCGTCCACCCAAATCAAAATACCTACCCCCAAAAGGGTGAGGTTCTGCCCTTCTTAAACAGTCTCTTAGACATCCTCGATCGGATGATCAAGGCTTTTCATACCCTTTGCCATAATCGGTGTCAAATAGCGAACATAGAGCACTTCCAACTCCTCGAAGACCTCATCGAGCGTCAGCCCGTCAGCAGGCGGTGCGAGGCTGAGCAGCGCCTTCATCGTGACCATGCACACCAGCTCATATTTACGCCGCTCACGTTCGGTGAACTGCGGCATCCACGCGCGGATCGCCGCATCGGTCCGCGCAAGCAACGCATCATCCATCACCTTGATGGCCTCGGCCAGGAATGATGACCCAATCGAACTGGAAAATATCACCTGAAAATCGTGGTTGTCACGCAGGAATTCCTTAAGTGGAATCAGCATTTGGCGAACGCTCTCTTCAAGCGTGAGAGTCGGAAATGCTTCGATATTCACATTTGCGAAGACGACCGTCGCGCGATCGACATAGCGCACGAAAAGTGCCCTGAGGATCGCTTCCTTATTTGCGAAAAACTGATAAAGGGAGCCGACTGCTGTATTCGCGCGCGCTGCGATGACCGTGATCGGCGCGTCATCGTAGCCATATTCGGCGAACACGCTCGATGCGGCATCCAGGATGGCGTTGACGCGATTCGTACTGCGTTTTTGTTTCGGGTGGGTGCGTAAATGATCACTTTCCATCGGCTAACCCCGCTTGACTTGGCCTCGATTATACCGTATACTTAAAACATGAATATGTATTTGCATTCGCATTTGGAGGTAGGCTGATCATGACATCAACTTTGATGGTTCGGGGTGCGCAGGTGTTCGTCGAAAGCATCGGCACAGGACAGCCGATGCTGTTCTTGCATGGGTCGCCTGATAGCCATGCGATGTGGGCACCGCTGGTCGAACGGATGAAGGATACCTATCATTGTATTATGCCCGATCTGCCCGGTTTCGGCGCATCGACGCTGCCCGACTCATTCGCGCTCACCCTCGACCAAATGGCCGATTTCGTCGGCGACCTGCTGACCGCGCTCAAGGTCGATCGGCCCGTGACGCTGGTCGTGGCTGATTTTGGCGCACATTACGGCCTCGCGTTCGCCGTCAAATATCCGAATCGGGTGCAGGGCGTCGCGATCACAAACACGAACTTTTTTCGTGATTACCAGTGGCATCAGTTCGCAAAGCTCTACCGAATGCCGCTTGTCGGCGAAGTGATGATGGCAATGACCACCAAATCAAACGTGGACAAAATGATCAAAAAATCGTCGCCCGCGATGCCACCCAGCTATCTCGATAGCGCTTGGTCGACCGGGTTTGGATCGCCAGCAGTCAAAAAGACCATTTTGCGCATGTATCGCTCTCGCGATTCGCGCGATTTCATCGGTTGGGACGATAAACTGGTCGCGCTGCTTGCAGTCAAGCCATCGATCGTGTTGTGGGGTGACCGTGATCCGTTCATCGCGCCGGAGTTTGCCAAACGATTCCATGCGCAGAGCACCCGCCATTTTGCAGAATACGGGCATTGGCTGCCGCTCGAGGCACCTGATCAGTATGCAGCGGCACTGAACGAATGGCAAACGCACATATCGTAAACGAATTCGACGCTGGGTAAAACCAATTAGCCTTCGCATCATCACAAACGAACCGACGTGGACGTAAGCGTGAAGCTAAGGGATTGTGGCGTGTCAGACGTACCCTTAAGTCCCAGGTACGCATCGCCTATTCGTCTTTTTTCTTCTTCTTGCGCAGGATCGGGTTGGCGGGAATGTACGTGCCGTCTTCGTCTTGCACCGTGTCGATCACACCCGAATCGGTTTGACGGGCGGGTGCTTCGGGTGCTTCGGGCGGGCGCGTAGGCAGGATCGGCAGCGACTCTGGCAAGTTCGGCGGCGGTTCGGGCTGGTTGCGGCCATAGCGCGGTGGGTTATTCGGCGGGTTGAAATTCTGGCTGGATGTCACGGGAGCCTCCATTTTGGGCATTTGGATCGGCGGCAGTTGATTCGGGAAATCGTCGATCGGCGCGCTCGACTGGGCCGGCAATTGCGGATAATTCGGCACGGAAAGCTGGGCGGGCGGGTTATTACGCGGCGTGCTCCCGGTGAACGGATCGTGGCTGCCGCTGAAGTTGACTTTCATGCCCGCCTGCGGATTGAGGAAAAAATTAAGACGCCCCAAATCGCCGACCGTCATATTGGTTGCGCCCGCCAGTTGAATGATCTCGGCCATATGGGTAATCCGCATTTTTGCGTTCGATTCTTCGGCCCACAGTTTCCGACGTGCCTCCAAAACTTCGGTGGGTGGCTCCATGTTGATGCGGATCGTGCTGCCGTCCATCAAGGATACGCCCAAGCCGCTGCGCCCGTTAATGGCTTCCGCGATGGCTTCACGAATGGTCTGCACCAACTCCGATGGATCGACTTCATTGCGCCCGTGCCCCGATAGATGATCTTTGACGATGTGGGTGATGTCCTTGCGGATGCCAGCCACCAAATCATCTTTTTTGAGGGTGAGGAGCATGGACGCCATGTTTGCGCTCGCCTGGAGCGGGTTGAGCATCGCGTTAAAATGAACGATCACACGATACGGAAAATGATCGTTGGTGAGCACTTGATCGAGTTCGTGTTCGATCGGCATCATCCCGCGCTCGGTGATCGGCTTGAAGCTGCACGCTGGATGGCCGGGCCGGATCTCGACCTCGCAGCCGTCGGGGCCGAGGCCCGTGATCTGGATCGTGATCGACACCTTGTTGACGACGCTCGGGCGGGTCGTCGGCCCGTCG
>JBBRMW010000402.1:0-4000 GCA_038230635.1 Aggregatilineales bacterium
ACGAGGCAGGCCTCGTCCCTACCCCAGACGCCGTTTTTGTAGGGACGAGGCCTGCCTCGTCCATTTCACAATGATGACGCCTCGCACCGTCTCCCCTTAGCTTTACGCCCATTCAAGCGCGTTTGCTCTATAATGGGCGGCGAACGAATAGTGATAAATAGTCTTTGGAGATTATAGAACCCGATGAATCACACGATGATGGATTATCCGCTCACCCTGCTGCCCATGCTAGAGCGCGCGGGGCATTTGTTTGCCAAGACCGAGATCGTCGCGCGGATGCCGGATAAATCGCTGCACCGCACCAATTACGGGGAGTTTTATCGACGGGCGCGCGCGCTGGCCGAGATGCTGCAAAAGATCGGGTTACAGCGTGGCGATCGCGTGGCGACGCTGATGTGGAATCACCATGTTCACCTGGAAGCCTATTTCGGGATTCCGGCGGCGGGCGGCGTTCTGCATACGTTGAATTTACGGCTCGCCCCTGCCGACATCGCGTTCATCATCAATCACGCAGGCGACCGCTTCGTGATCGTCGATGATGTGCTGCTGCCGCTGTTCGAGAAGGTGCGCGATCAGGTCAAGGTCGAAAAGGTGTACGTCGTGCCGCTGACCGGCGCACCGATCCCGGCGGGCTATGAAAGTTACGAGGCACTTCTGGCCGAAGCGATAGGCGATTTCACGTATCCCGACATCCAGGAAACCGATGCGCTTGGCATGTGCTATACGTCGGGCACGACCGGCAAACCCAAAGGCGTCGTGTATTCTGAACGCGCGGTCGTGCTGCACACGCTGACCGAGTGTCTCCCTGACAGCCTCGATCTCGGCCAGCGCGATACGCTCCTGCCCGTCGTGCCGATGTTCCACGTCAACGCCTGGGGCTTGCCATTCGCGGCCACGATGGTCGGCTCGAAATTGGTGTTCCCCGGTCCGCACCTCGACGCCGCCAGCCTACTGGACTTGTTCGAGCGTGAGCATGTGACCGTTTCAGCGGGCGTACCCACCATCTGGTTGGGCATCGCACAAGCGCTCGAAAAGAATCCGGGCGGCTGGAAACTCAAACCCGGTTTGCGAATGGTGGTCGGTGGCTCCGCCGCGCCAGAATCGTTGATTCGCACCTTCCAGAAGCACGATATGCACATTATCCACGCTTGGGGCATGACCGAAATGACGCCGCTTGGCACGGTCAGCCGCGTCAAACACAACCTCTCGCATCTTTCGGAAGATGAGCAATTTGCTATCCGGGCGACTCAGGGGTTGCCCTCGCCCTACGTCGATTTGCGCGTGATGGGCGCAGATGGCGTCGTTCCGAACGATGGCAAGACAATCGGCGAAATTCAGGTACGCGGCCCCTGGATTGCAGCATCCTATTACGATCCGATCGAGCCGCCTACCAATTGGACGGATGATGGCTGGTTCAAAACGGGCGATGTGGCAACCATCACGGACGAGGGCTACGTCAAGATCACCGATCGCATCAAAGACCTCGTGAAATCTGGCGGTGAGTGGATCAGTTCGGTTGATCTGGAGAATGCGCTCATGGGGCATCCGGCGGTGGCCGAAGCCGCCGTGATCAGTGTGCCGCATCAGAAGTGGACGGAGCGCCCGTTGGCGGCGGTCGTGCTCAAGCCGGATGCGACGGCCACCCGCGACGAATTGCTCGACTTCCTGCGTCCCAAGTTTGCCAAGTTCTGGATTCCCGACGATGTGGTGTTCATCGAGGCCATCCCCAAAACTTCGACGGGCAAGTTCATGAAAGCGACGCTGCGCGAGCGTTTCCACGACTACGTGTTGCCCGAAATGCAAAACCAATAGCGTGAAGTTCGGGGAAAACGTGCGGATGAAGCCCATCGTTATGCGGAACAGGCGTTACTCCCACTGTGTTTTCAAGGGGTGGGATAACCGCTCGCTTTCCCCGTTGGTCAGAACCGCTATCCTCAATCAGGTGGCCGTAGTCCAATAGGCGATCGTCATGGCGCACTTGTCAGCCCGCCCTTGACGCCGAAGTAGTGGCGAGCATCGATACGGATACCATTTGGCGGGTGACTGGGCAATCCGCCGACGGTGAATGGGTACGCATTGACTATCAAGGCCAAAATGTCTGGATTAACGCCACTTTGGTCTGCCTGATGAATGGCAACATCTGGAATGTTCCGGTCGTCGCCGGCTAAATCTAAATAGACCTGACTCGTCCGATCAGCTTTCCCCATCCGCCACCCTTGTCAAGGGTCGGCATTTTAAAAAGACGGGCGACCCGACGTGGCCGCCCGCCAGAATAAAAGCGAGACGTCGGTTAGCCCGACTTGGTCGCAGCCGGGGTAGCCGCCATCGTCGCGTTCATGTCACCCATGCTCATCGTACCCGTAGCGGCGGGCATCATCGCCTGACCTTTGGTGCTGAAGAACACGTTGATCACTTTGCCAGCCGTGTCTTTGACCGGGGCATCGGGGCCGGGGAACTCATAGGTGCCGATCGTGCCCGCGTCGATATGCGGCATCGCGCTGACCTGATCGGTGAGCTTTGACGGATCATCGATCTTGACCATGATACCCTCGTTGAGACCCTTCTTGATCGCCGTATGGCCGAGCACCGTGCCACTCGCATCACCCGCGTGGATCACCAGCCAGCCATCCTGCGAAACCAGCACATAGGGGATGGTCAGCGTGCCATCGGCAGCCAACGTCTGATCTTCGACGCGCACATGATCGACCGTCCAGAACGGCTCGTTAGAGATTTTGCCACCGAGCTGCGGCGGCGTATCGGCGCCGGGAAACTCGTACTTGCCGATCGTGCCCGCGTCGATGTGGATCATCGCGGTCATCATATCGGTGACTTTGCTCACATCGGTGAGGGCAACCGACACGTCCGTATTCAAGCCAGCCTTGATCGGGCTTTGGCCGAGCACCGTGCCATCTTTGTCACCCGCGTGGATCACAATCCAGCCGTCTTGCTGCGCGATCACGTCGTTGAGCTTGACCGTCTTCGAGTCCTTCACGAACTGATCATCCACATCCGTGCCAATGATCTTGAACGGCACATTCACGACCGCGCCACTCGCATCTTTGACGGGCGCATCGACGCCGGGGAACTCATATTTGCCAGCCGTGCCCGCGTCGATATGCAGCATTGCCGAAACGGTGGGTGTACCCTTCGACATGTCGATTTCGACCTCGACATTATCGTTTTCGCCGCTCTTGACCGCTTCGTAACCCAGTACCGTGCCATCTTTGTCGCCCGCGTGGATCACGATCCAACCATCCTGGGCGGCCATCACTTTGGCGATGGTGACGTAATGATCCATCACCACTTGATCGCCAACTGTCACGGTGGGCGCAGTATCCGCGCTTGAGATGCGCGGTGCCAGCGCAATCGCTACGATCAACGCCAGTGCCATTAAAGCTAGCTTTTTAGTCGTCATCGGTCTTCTCTCCTCACAAAAACGAACCACACGTCACTTGGCATTTGCTATAAGCATCGCCATTATCTATAACGTCCAAAAAGCCGCCGCTGGATTGCGGGTAAGGTTTGAAATATTCAGTTGCCGACTGACGCCCCTTCGATGTACAGTTCGGGTGGGGCGGCTTGAACGTACTGCAACATTTTGCAAAGGGGATCGATCGATGCGTGACTGGACTCTGCGAGCTGGTGATCCGTTGGCGATGCGTTTTGCCGCCGATGTGCGGCTGACCGCGATCGATTACGCGGACGATCAATCCTGGGAGATCGATTTCGGCGGCGCGGACGAACCCGCCTTCAGCGTCAGCACGCGCTATGGCGGTCGCGCCGGCTTGGTACGGATCGTGCCCATGTGGGAGTTCGAGGGGCACGCGATTTACGAGGCTTCGGCGTTCAACGAGCAACCTGTTTTGCAGCACTTCGCGCCCAACTTTGCGCGGATCCCGGCGCGACCATTCCCGGCACTGGCGCTCATTTTTGAGTTATGGGTAATGGACTCGCACGCCGTCGGTGGTCGCTTGACGATGCGCAACGATTCCGCCGCACC
>JBBRMW010000403.1:0-3994 GCA_038230635.1 Aggregatilineales bacterium
AGCGCCTACAGCCGTTTCTCCCTGCCTATACAGCGCATGAATTTCTTCCGATGTCGGCATCGCTCGTTTCAACATAGCGCTGAATTATCCGCCCGTGCCTCGTTCTGTCAACAATTCCTCTCACCCCTGAGCAGTTACAAAAAAACCAATACCATCATGGGTTGCGCCAGGCTGCCAGCGTCCAGCAACAGGGCGTCTCGAGTAGGGATCCGCGTTTGCCGTACCAAATGAAAAAGTAAAATCCGCATAACCAGTTGTATTGCTATTGCGCAGATAAAATTCGCTTGTCACTCGATTATAGATGCCAATCGTATCATAGCCTTGCCCAGTCCAATCTCCCGCAATTGGATAATTGTCCCCACCGCTGCCAAAACGAAACGTGTAATCAGCAAAGCCCGTGCTGGCCGTATTTCGCAAATAAAAAAGATCTGTGACCGAATCAAAAACCCCAATGCCATCGGCAAAACCGAAACTTTGCGGAATCACATTCGTGGTTTGCGTAGGACACCGTACTGGTGTCGCACTGGGGCGCGGATTTTGACCGGGTGGGACGAACAAAGGCGTCTGTGAGGGGCAGCCTGCACTTTGGAGATTAGACTGTGCTAATAAATTGGGGAGGGGGCAATATTAATAAGTATCAATATACTCAGCGCACTCGCAAATAGGGTGGCATATCGTCGAGTTTGATGGCTAATTGGCGCGCGTTGAATCAAAATATATCTCCTGGATAGTCTCAGTGTAACAGCTTTTTACAGGCTGGCAAGCCGCTTTGGTTTGAATCTCGCTCGCTTATACGGAATCCGAGTGATTCCTAGCATTTGCAACAAAATGGCCTACCATATCGGTTCGCCCCTACCCAAGCCTGTTAATGGCAGGAGCGAACCCGGCGTGGTCGCCCGTCTAGTACACGCGCTCTTTCGGCTGATACTGCTTGATAACCACATCTTTGTAGTCACTGTGAACGCCGTCACCCTCGCGCCGTGCCAGCGAGTGTTTGAGCCAGTTCACATCATCGCGTTTCGGGAAGTCCTCGCGGGCATGACCGCCGCGACTCTCCTCACGGTTATCCGCCGCGACCGCCGTCACTTCGGCGATGTCTAGCTGGCAGCCCAATTCCCAGGCTTCCAGCAGGTCAGTGTTGAAGCGATTGCCATGATCGTCGATAGTCAGGTTCGTGCGGAATTCATGCTGCAACTCGCGGATCGTTTCGGCGGCGGCTTTCATATCCTTGCCGTTGCGGAAGACTCCGACCTGATCCATCATCGTCTTTTGCATCTTTTTGCGCAGCACGTCCGGGCGCGTCTTGCCGTTCGCGTTGCGAATGCGCATCATCTCGGCTTCGATGGCATGACCCGCGTCGGCGGGCAGCGCGACAAAATCGGCATTTTTGCAATAATCGGCGGCGGCTTTCCCCGCGCGGCGACCAAATACCACCAGATCGACCAGCGAATTGGTGCCCAGCCGATTCGCGCCGTGAACGCTGACGCAGGCACATTCGCCCGCCGCGTACAAACCCGCAAACACGGTATTGGCCGGATCGATGATCACTTCGCCGTTCACGTTGGTGGGGATGCCGCCCATCGCGTAATGTGCCGTCGGGCGGATCGGCATTGGCTCGGTTACGGGATCGATCCCGGCGTAGGTGCGCCCTTGCTCGACCGTTTCGGCCAGCTTGGTTTCGATGAAATGCGTGTCGATGCGGCGAGTCTCGCCCGCCTCGGCCAAGTAGCGATTGACCGTCTCCGGGCGCAGATCGAGGTGCAGGTACGGGCCGCCCTTGATCCCATTGCCCGCACGCAGTTCCATGTAGATCGCGCGTGAGACGACATCCCGGCTGGCGAGGTCCTTGATCTTCGGCGCGTACTTTTCCATGAAGCGTTCGCCACGTCCGTTGATCAGGACGCCGCCTTCGCCGCGCACGCCCTCGGTGATCAAAAAGCCTGTCGGATACAGTCCGGTCGGGTGGAACTGGTAGAATTCCATATCTTCGAGCGGCAGCCCGTTGCGATAAATGATCGCCGCGCCGTCGCCCGTCAGACTGAGCGCGTTGCTGGTCACATCCCAACATTTGCCCCAGCCGCCCGTCGCAAACACGACCGCTTTGCCCTGGAACAGATGCAATTCGCCCGTGCCGATCTGTACGGCCACCACACCCGCCAATTTTCCGGCATTCATGACCAGATCGATCACATGAAACTCATCGAAAAAGTTGACGTTGTTCTTGATGCACTGTTGATACAGAGTTTGGAGGATCATGTGACCCGTGCGGTCAGCGGCGTGGCAGGCGCGGCGAACGGGTTTGCCCGTGTCATTGTTGGTGTGGCCGCCAAAACGTCGCTGTGAGATTTTGCCCTCCTCGGTGCGATCGAATGGGAGACCGAAATGCTCCAACTCGATCACGGCGTTGATCGCCTCGCGCGCCAAAATTTCGGCGGCATCTTGATCGGTCAGATAGTCGCCGCCCTTGACGGTATCGAAGGCGTGCCACTCCCATTTATCTTCTTCAAGATTGCCGAGCGCCGCGCCGATCCCGCCGAGCGCCGCGCCCGTGTGTGAGCGCGTCGGATAGAGCTTGCTGAGTACGGCGGTTTTTGCCCCGCGTGAGGCGTGCAGCGCAGCCATCAGACCAGCACCGCCCGCGCCGACGATCAGCACGTCAAATTGATGTGTTTGCATAGGATGTTCCTTCGATGCTAATGGTTCAAAATTAACCTCACCCCCCGTCCCCCTCTCCGTAATCACGGCGAGGGGGTGTCACCCGCCGCGTATTCTCCCCTCTACCTGCGGGAGAGGGGCTGGGGTGAGGGCTTTTCAGGCGACGTTCTTCACGACCCGGCTTGCGCCAACATTTTCGCCGTATCGACGGGCAGCGTATTGATGATCGCTAGCCCGCCCAAAATCAGCAGTGTGAGTGCCGTCACGAAAATGGCGATCTGGACGCCGCGATTGACGATCTTGTTATGGACATAATCGTTCATCACATAATGTAGGCCATAGAAGCCGTGCAGCACGACGAACGCCAGCAGCGCAATATCGTAAATACGCCAGATGAACACGCCCGCGAACATCGTGTTCCAACGCTGCGACACGAACTCGACCGCGCTGCCCGTTTGGTTCACGCCAGTCGCGCCGATGGGCGTGTAACCTGCTGTCGTGATGTGGAACACGCCCTGAATCACGTGCATCATCGCCAAATGGCCGAATACCAGCGGTAGAATCAGCACGCCGGAAATGCGCATATACGTCCACATGATTTGGTCGAAGCGGCTGCGCTTGAGCGTGGCACTGTCGGCGGTTCGGCCTGGAATAAACGAGTAAATCACTGACACGATCAAGCCGAAGATCAGCGCGCCGATCACGCCCACCGCAAACCGCGCATTATCCGACAAAATTTCCGGGATTTTGAAAGTGCTGATGTCGAACACCGACAGCGATGTGTAATGGCGGATCGCTTCGGCGGCCATGATCAAAAAGGTCGGCACGAGGATAATCAACGTGATCGCCAAGACGATGATCGCGGCGCGCTGCTGATATTTCCACCAGCGTGGACGCCAATCGAACACGATAATGCGGAAGCCGTTGATGCCGTGATAGACGACGCAGGCGACGAGCGCGAACTCGCCCAATGTGAACAGCGGACTCTGATATTCGCTGATGGCCTGTCGATACAAATCAGGATAGAAAACCGACCACGAGGTATCGATCACATGCAGGAACAAAAAGAGCAGTGTGCCGAGTCCGCTGATACGGTGCAGCACCCAACTCCACTGACCGAGCTTGCCGCGATAACGCAGCGTTTCGGTGATCGTGAGCGCCAAACTTGTCATGAAAAGAGGTCTCCAGCCACAATCTGTGATTTTTTTGCGAGCTACCTAAAAGTATAGCACTCGCGGGCGGAGTCGGGGGCAGGCGAGTTTGGCATGGGTGCATTCAAGTTTGGGGGCAGATCATAGAACCCCTCTATCCCCCCACCCCTTTCCCCCACGCAAGCGGG
>JBBRMW010000404.1:0-3988 GCA_038230635.1 Aggregatilineales bacterium
AATCACGGAGAGGGGGAGTCGGAAGGCAAATCTAGACATACGTGGCCTTTGATTGGTTTGACCATAATATGCAGCGGAAATCAAACTTTGCGGCGTTCGAGGATAACCACGGGAATCTGACGCGCAACTTTGGCCTGATATTCTGCAAAAGGGGCGGCACTTTCGATCGCTTTTGCCCAGAGGTGCGCCCGTTCGTCACCTTCGGCGGCTTTTGCCGTCGCCTCGAAAGTTTCTTTGCCGACTTCAACAGTCACTTCGGGATGGGCAACCAAATTGCGATACCAGTGCGGGTCGGTCGGTGCGCCCGCATTTGACGCAATCACGATGAAGCGATCACCATCGGGGAAATTCATCATCGGACTGGTGCGACGCTCGCCACTTTTGACACCGATTGTCGTGAGCAGAAGCAGCGGTCTGCCGTTCAGCACCACGTCATCGTTTTCACGGCTGGCACGAAAATCCTCGATAAGTTTGCGGTTATAGTCTAATTGATCGGACATCGAGCCTCCTGAAATAGTCTGGGCAAGTGACAAAGATTGTCGCTTTCCTGCTTGTATTTGTCCACAGCGGGCAAACGTTTATTAGAAATGCGAAAAACGCGCCCAAACCTCAGTCCAATCCGTTGCGCAGGCCCTGCGACATGCGGCTTATTTTGAAACCTAAATATCGCTCATACAAATAATTTCACAGAAAAACATGGGAATATCGTTTTTTTAGTTTTTGTTTGGGACTCTATGTGCCTCGATATGATAAGCTGACTCGCAATAAGGAAGTGGTCGCGCTACCGGTCAAGATGGGTAGATGTAGCCGCTTCCTTAAATAATTTAGCACTTCCGAGATAACAAATCGCTGGGATTTTGACCGTAATGTGGATTTGAGTCTACATTCAGGTTGGACAGGAGACTAAGCGTGAAATTGCTCATTGCGGATGATAACACTGAATTTCGTAGCGGAATATGTCGTCTTCTCGCTCAGGAGGGATTTACCATTATGGAAGCCTCTGACGGTCTGATTGCGTCCGAGATGGCATTCGATGAAAATCCGGACATCATCTTGTGTGATTTCGTAATGCCAAGAATGAACGGTCTCACGCTTTATTTTTTGTTGAAAAAGAATGAGCAGACGCGCCATATCCCGTTTATTTTGATGTCAGCTTCCATAAGAATAACTGAGTTGCAGCACTGGCAAAGGGAAGCGCTGAGCGAAATCAAATTCCTCACGAAACCGTTTACCCTTGAAGCGTTGATCCAGACTCTGCACATGAACAATCCCTATCAAGCGGAGTCGATGACGTCTCAAGTCAAAGCCCCTGAGAACGGTTTAGAGACAAATTGGTCTCTTGAAAATTGAGATTTCAGCCCTTTCTCTCACCCTCTGCAATAGCCTCCTACTTAAAGCATAAAAATTGTTCTACTCAATCCCCTTACACAGCGTTTCGTCGATGATTCGGCGTGCGACTTGCGTGGACAGGACGACCGACGTGCGCACTTCGCCGAAATCCTTGAGGCTCATCAGCAAATGTTCCAGATGCGGTACAGATGGTACGGCGACTTTGAGAATATACGACTCCGTACCCGTGACGCAGTGACACTCGATGACGCCCGACAGATCGGCGACGGCTTTGCGCAAGCGTAATGATTGCTGATTAGTCGTCGTCAGATGAATAAAAGCCTGGATGGGCAAGCCTACTTTGCCGAGATCGAGCGCGATCGAATAACCCTCGATGATGCCCGCATCTTCCAATCGGCGCACCCGTTCCGCGACGGCGGGCGCAGTCAGCCCGATCGCTTCGCCAAGTTGACGAAACGAGAGCCGCGCGTTTTCCTGCAACAGTCGCAGCAAGCGCCAGCCGATGGTATCCAAAAATTTGCCGTTTTGACCATCACTTTGTAAAGCCATTGAAGTATTTTACCTTGTGATTATCGTAGATTCGATCGTATTGCTTTCGATCGCGTCTGTCAAATCGAAAACGAATCGCATAGAATCGCATTGTCCAAATATTCGATTGCAGAATCGTTCGCCTGAGCATGGGGAGTTCGTGATGACGACACAAGCTGTAGCCGTCGGGGAAAATTCAAGCATACCATCGGGGTCAACAGAATCGGATCGCAAACAGTTGTGGATCGTCGTATCGCTGGCGACGGTGTACCTCATTTGGAGCACGACTTACTTAGCGATTCGGGTGGCGCTGGTCAGTTTTCCGCCGTACATGCTGATGGGCGTGCGCTTTTTGATGGCAGGCGCGGGCTTGTTTGCCGTATTGGTAGTGCGTGGCGGGGCACTGCCGACGCGCAAACAATGGCGCAATTCGGCGATCGTGGGCGGACTGCTGTTGGTGGGTGGCATGGGCGGCGTCGCGCAAGCCGAAGAATCGATCTCGTCGGGTTTGGCCGCGACGTTGGTGGCGATCAGCCCGGTGTGGGCGATGCTGTTCAGTATGATCTGGGGTGGCCGTCCGGGACGGATGGAGTGGATCGGCGTGTTCCTGGGCATTCTGGGGGTCGGGCTGCTGAGCCTGGAAGGGAATTTGCAGGCCAATCCGGGCGGCATCCTTTTGGTCACGATTTCGGGTATTTCGTGGGCGCTTGGCTCCGTATGGAGCAATCATCTCGATTTGCCAAAAGGCCCAATGGGTAACGCGGCGGAATTTCTGGCAGGCGGATCATTGCTGATGGTTGTGGCACTGCTAAAAGGTGAGCACATCGTTGGGACGCCTACCACGAGCGCGCTGCTGGCAATGGCCTATTTGACCACTTTCGGATCGTTGGCGACGATGACGGCGTACATGTTCTTGCTGCGCACGGTCAAGCCCGCGCTCGCCACGAGTTACGCGCTTGTCAATCCCGCGCTCGCGCTGCTGCTGGGCGTGGCGATCGGCGGCGAGACGATCACCGGAAGCGCATTTATCGCATTGCCAGTGATTTTGCTCGGATTGTACTTCGTGGTGCGGCGGCGGGCGGTCACGGCTGAGCATTGAGCAGTATTCAAATGCAGCCCGGAGCTGAAGCCGCCGGGCTGAAACCAAATTTTGGAGAGGCTGATCCATCCGAATTTAGGGTCATTCTGGGATAGATTGCCACACATCACGCTCTCAAAAACCCGTTTCAGCACCGGGCATTCGCCGACAAACCCACTAATCCAGGCAATTCCTACTGGCGATAGTGATTGGCTTTGATGTTTTTGGCGGCCAGTTCGACCGTTTCGGCGATGCGTTTGGCACGAGTCTCTGGGCGTTTGGCACTTTCGATCCACCACAAAATGTTTTTCAGGGATGAGGGCGGAAATGCCCGGAAGTTCGTATCGGCGGCTTCATTGGCGGCGAGCGCGGCAGCCAGATCATCGGGGACGGTCAGGTCTTCGATCGTATCATACTGCGTCCATGAGCCGTCTTTTTTGGCGGCTTCGATTTTTTCCAGACCGGCAGGCATCATGAGTTCAGCAGCGATCAGTTTCTCGACGCGCGTTTTGTTCAGCTTCGACCAGGGGCTTTTGGCTTTGCGCGGCGAAAATAGCTGCATGAACCGGTCATCATCGATCGCGTTCGGGCGGCTATCGACCCAACCGAAACATAACGCTTCTTCGACCGCTTCGTCATAGGCGACGCGCGGTTTGACACTCTCTTTTTTGTAGTAGATTAGCCATATACCGGAGGACGTGGCATGGTTTTCAGCCAACCATTTGCGCCATTCCGCGCGGTCTTTGGCATAGAAAGCTTTGGGTGGAAGCGTATCAGATTCGGTCATTGAAGAATACTCATCCTATTGGTCAAAAGTTAAGCTAAGAAGCCAGTTGTCAAGGGCAAAAATACGGTCATCTGGCTTGCTCAAACGGCGATCTCAATGGCCCCGTTAGCCGTAGCAATTCAGAGGACCCCTCTATCCCCCCACCCCTTTCCCCACGCTTGCGTGGGGAAAGGGGAGTCACACGCGACCCCTGACCGACATTCGCCACTTCCGTCAGGCGTCGGCGTGGGGGAAAGAGTCGAGGA
>JBBRMW010000405.1:0-3973 GCA_038230635.1 Aggregatilineales bacterium
CGATCGATCTGCCGCCGACCGATGATTATCCCGCGCGCTTCGAAGCCGCCGAGTCGAGCGAAGTCCGCTGCCCCGATCCGACGACCACCGAACGTATGCACGACGTGATCCGCGCGGCAATCCAGGCCAAAGATACGCTCGGCGGCATCGTCGAAGTCGCCGCCATCGGCTTGCCGCCCGGACTCGGCTCGCACGTCCATTATGATCGCAAACTCGATGGACGGTTGCTCGGCGCGGTCGGCAGCATCCATGCCATCAAGGGCGTCGAGATCGGCGCGGCGTTCGCGCAGGCGTTGCAGCGTGGCACCGATGTCCACGACGAGATTTTCCTGACCGATGGCGCGACGTTGACTCGGCACACCAATCGTGCGGGCGGGTTGGAAGGCGGCATCACCACCGGCGATCCGGTGATCGTGCGTGCGGCCATGAAGCCGATCTCGACCACGCTCAACCCGCTCCGCTCCGTCGATCTGGCGACCGGCACCGCCGATCCGACCGATTACGAGCGCAGCGATTTTTGTGCAGTGCCGCGCGCGGTCGTCGTGGTCGAAGCGATGGTGGCGATCGTGCTGGCCGATGCGCTGCTGGAAAAGCTCGGCGGCGACTCGCTCGCTGAACTCCGCCCACGTTTCGATGCGCTGCGCCACAATCGGCTGGCCGATGTCCCGATGGACAACGTGCCCTGGCGCTTCGGCTACGAGTGGAGCTAATCGAGATCAACCGGAGGCATCCCTGGACGCTTCTGGTCGTTTATCGATGGCACACAACCCATTTATGAGTGAATGATGAGTGGGCGCCCCGATCTGTCATTTTGAGGCAGCCTTAGACTACGTTTGTATAGAACGGTAAAACAGCCGTTTGTTGGTCTAGCGTATCACATTTCATAAGGAGTTCCGCATGAACCAGGGTATCAAACTGACCGTCTATCCCGTCAAAGATGTCGCGCAAGCGAAGATGGTGTTCAGCAAGCTGTTGGGGGTAGAGCCATATGTGGATAGTGCCTATTATGTGGGCTATAAGGTGGGCGACCTGGAAGTAGGTTTGGATCCCAACGGACACCAAGCGGGCATGACTGGGCCAATCGGTTACTACATGGTGACCGACATCCAGAAAAGTCTGCAAATATTCCTGGACGCTGGCGGGCAAATCCAACAAGCCGTTAAAGATGTCGGTGGGGGGCTTCTCATTGCCTCGGTCAAGGACGCCGATGGTAACGTTATCGGCCTACGGCAGCCCGCCTAATTAACCCGAACAAACCAGCCTGAAGCGCTGCAGACACGCTCAATATGATCGAAAAAGTGTGTCTGCCGCATCGCATGATGCAACCAATTTGACTTGGCACCATCACGGGCGACCTAGCGTGGTCATAGACGTAAAGCTAAGTGGAGACGGTGCGAGGGGTGCGAGGCGTCATGAATGTGAAATGGACGAGGCAGGCCTCGTCCCTACCCCAGACGCCGTTTTTGTAGGGACGAGGCCTGCCTCGTCCGTCCACTAGATTTCACAAAACCCGACAATGACCGCCGCCGTTCCTTAGCTTCACGTCTATGACCTCGCGTGGCCGCCCGCCAAAATAACAAGGAGCACAAGATCATGAAGTACATGCTGCTGATTTACGCCGACCCGTCCGAGGTGCCACAATATACGCCCGAAGAACAGCAGGCCGTCTATCAGGCTTGGCAAAATTACAGGGCGGAAACCAAAGCGGCAGGGGTATATATGTCGAGCGATGGACTGCCTGCCAGCTCGACGACGACGGTGCGCATCCGCAATGGCAAGACGTTAATCTCCGATGGCCCCTTCGCCGAAACCCACGAGCAGCTCGGCGGTTACTTTCTGCTCGACTGCAAAGACCTGGACGAGGCGATTTCCTGGGCTGCCAAACTTCCCGGCGCGGACTATGGCTCGATTGAAGTCCGCCCAATCTGGAGCGGGCAATAACGGCAAGTCGCGAACAGGCGAGGGGATGACCGCAGCGGTGCAGATCGAATCGACCTTTCGCGACGAATACGGGCGCGTTCTGGCGACACTCATCAGCCGGTTCGGAGATTTCGGGTTGGCCGAGGATGCGCTGCAAGACGCGCTGGTCGAGGCGCTAGAACGCTGGCCGAGCGACGGTATTCCCCGCAGCCCCGGCGCATGGCTGACCACGGTCGCCCGCCGCTGCGCCATCAGTCGGTTGCGCCGCGTCGCCACCCAGGAACGTCACGCAGTCCTCCTCGATCCAGCCGCTGCCGACGACGAGGAAGACACCGAAATGGAATCCATTCCAGATGATCGGCTGAAATTGATGTTCACCTGCTGCCACCCCTCGCTGCCATTAGAGGCGCAGGTCGCGCTGACGCTGCACACGCTTGGCGGCCTGTCCACTGTGGAGATCGCGCGGGCGTTTCTGGTGTCCGTCCCGACGATGGCGCAGCGGCTCGCGCGGGCACGGGCAAAAATCCGCAATGCCGGAATTCCCTACCGCGTGCCGCCTGCCGATCTGCTCCCAGAACGGCTCGACGCGCTGCTGGCGGTCATCTACCTGATCTTCAACGAAGGCTACTGCGCAACGGGCGGCGAAACCCTGACACGCCGCGATCTATGTGGCGAAGCGATCCGACTGTGCCGGGTGCTGGTCGATCTGCTGCCGGGAAGCGCCGAAATACGCGGCTTGCTGGCGCTGATGCTGCTGCACGATTCGCGCCGTGAAACGCGCCTGGACGCAAACGGTGCTCTCGTGCTGCTGGATGATCAAGATCGCACGCGCTGGGATCGCGCGAAAATCAGCGAAGGCATCGTCATTCTTGACGAAGCCTTGCTGCTAAACGCGCCCGGCGCGTATCAGGTGCAGGCGGCGATCAGTGCGCTCCATGCCGAGGCTGCCACGCCGGAGGCGACCGATTGGGCGCAGATCGCGGCACTGTATGGCACGCTGGCAGTGATGATGCCGTCGCCCGTTGTCGCGGTCAACCGTGCGGTCGCGGTGGCAATGGCACAAAATCCGACCGTCGGGTTGATGTTGCTGCATCGCATTGAGGGCGTGGACGATTTTTATCCCTATCACGTCGCGCGCGCCGATCTGCTCCGGCGAACGCATCAGCGCGAGGCCGCCACCGATGCTTACGAGCGTGCCCTCGATTTGTGTCAGAACAGCGCCGAGCGTGCCTATTTGCAGCGCTGTTTAGATGCCCTCCGCACGGCTTGAGCGCCCTTTATCGTCAGGCCGCGTCCCGACCCGAATGGTGGTTTTCGTAGGGACGACGGCTTGCCGCGTCCGTCTGACTGGTAAGGGTAACGATCGCCACGTTTTCCTTGCAATGGGTGTGTCTAGCGAACGTTGAACGGCGTCAACGAGTGTCCGTTTCCATCTGCCGCACCGATCGAATCTGATCGGCGCGTGGAGACTGGATCGCCGAAACCGGCACCGTCACCACATCAATCGAGTCACCCACGGCATTGAACACTTCGAGGATAGCGCCGTCTTCGCCACCCGATGGATGCGACACATAATCGATGACGATCGCCAAATCGCCCCATCGCAAATGATATTCAGGAAAATCACGCACCAGTGCCACTTCAGAATACAATTCTGGTTTCATTATTGCCCAATTGCTCATAATTAGCCGAACGATTGAAAAACTACGTTAAATCAAATGTTACCCAACCTGCTCGGCGCAATTTCTCGCGCAGATCATGATAGCTTCTTTTGGGGTGTCGGCATCGAAATAGAGAAAATCGAAACTCTATTTTGGTTCGAGGCTCAGTATAAAACAAAATGTACCGAGGCCCTTCCCTATCCCCAACACAATACTCATTTATTTTCGGTACTTTGTTGTGCTGTCTTAAATGTAACTGCTCAGGGGGAGAGGCAGGGCGGGAAAAAGGGATGACCTTGGAGGGCGCGGGTGAGCGCTTCGAGAGCGGAGAGGCCGTTTTTGCGGGCAGTGGACAGGTAGCCACGCAGGGTGCAAAAAGCTTGAGCACCGGA
>JBBRMW010000406.1:0-3951 GCA_038230635.1 Aggregatilineales bacterium
CCGCCTGCGTGGGGGAAAGGGCTGGGGATAGAGGGGTTTGTCTATTCCCGAATCTCGCCCCCAACGTTGAATGCACCCCACTGGCCTGGAATGGCCCACCGCGAACAGCGCTTGTACAAATTTGTTATTGGGGGCATAATCAGACTCGGCAGCATAACAACGATTGCCGAGTTACGAATGGTTCGGTCAGAACTCGTCGCCGAAAGCGCAGCATCAACGCGATGAATGTTTTTTCGGGTGAGAACCCTTTTCCGAGTAAAGAACACATTTAACGGAGCGGTGTCGCTCACGTCGAAGTTTTGACCGTTTCTGGGAAACGTGCGATGAGCGGAACGGTCACAGCCCTCGAAGTTCAAAAAAAGAACAAAGAGCGCGTCAGTGTTTATCTGGACGGCGAATTTGCGTTCGGATTGACCCTGATCGAAGCGGCCCGTCTGCACAAAGGGCAAGTGCTCAGCGATGCGGACATTGCGGCGTTCAAGGCAGGCGACTCGATCGCGGGTGCCTACGAGCGTGCCGTCCGTTTTCTGGGTTATCGCCCACGCAGTACCGCCGAGATTCGCCATCATTTGGCCGATAAAGAAACGACAGCCGACGTGATCGAAATGGTGATCGCGCGGCTGGAGGAACAAGGCTATCTGAACGATCAGGACTTCGCGCGGCTGTGGGTCAAAGAGCGCGAGGCGTCGCATCCGCTGGGTGCGCGCGCTTTGCGTTTCGAGCTGCGCCAGAAGGGGATCGCGGCGGATGTGATCGAAGCGGTGCTGGCCGATCTGGATACCTCGGAAGCAGCCTATCGCGCGGCACAGAGTAGCGCGCGACGCTTTGCCAGCCTGGATGATCGCACGTTTCGTAACAAGTTGGGTGCATTTTTGACTCGTCGTGGCTTCGACTACGACGTTACCCGATCCGTGATCGAGCGGCTGCTCGAAGAACGTGGATCGAACGGCTCGGACGCTTTTATTGGGCAGGATGTACATGATGCAGACTAGGAGTCATTCTAGCGATGGAACCGCTAATTGTGGGTGTAATCGCCCTTCTGGTGGGGCTGGGGGTAGGTGCTGCCGTCGCCCTGAACATGGGGCGGCAGCGCGGCGAAGTGCAGGGGCGCGTCAAGCTGCTGGCCGAACAGGATATACAGGGCGCGAATCGAAGAAAACTGGCGGAAGAAGAAGCATTGGCGATCGTTCGAGCGGGCGAGACGCAGGCCGAACGCTTCCGGGTGAAAGCGCGCGACGACGCCTTGCGCGTGACCGACGAAGCCGATCAAGCGATCAAGAAGCGTCGAGTCGAAGTCGATAAGGAAGTTGAACGGCTCGATCGGCGACGTGAAGACCTCGACAAACGTTACGAACGCATGGAGTTACGCGAACGGGAACTGACCAAGCGGCAGGCCAAGATCGAAAAGCAGGGCAAAGATATAGAAACATTGTTTGAGAATCGGCGCGTCGAACTTGAACGGATCGCGCAGATGACCAAAGAGGAGGCGCGCGGCGAACTGCTGGCCGCCGTCGAAGTCGAGGCGCGCTCCGATATGGCGCGCAAAATGCGCGAAGTGGATGAGGAGATCAAAGCCGAGGCCGATCGGCGCGCACGCGACGTGATCGCACTGGCGATTCAACGCATCGCCTCCGATCAGGTCAGCGAAATCGCGGTGAGCGTCGTTTCGCTGCCTACCGATGAGATGAAGGGACGCATTATCGGGCGCAACGGGCGCAATATCCGCGCCTTCGAGCAGGCAACGGGCGTCGATGTGGTCGTCGATGATACGCCGGAAGCCGTCACACTGAGCAGCTTCGATCCCGTCCGGCGCGAGGTGGCAAAACGTGCGCTCGCCAAGTTGGTGCTCGATGGTCGCATCCACCCGGCGCGTATCGAAAAACTGGTCGATGACGCCAAGCGTGAAGTTGAAAAGGTGATCAAAGAGGAAGGCGAAAACGCCGCGTTCGAGGCGGGTGTGCCTGGCCTCCACCCTGAGATTCTACGCTTGCTTGGCAGGCTCAAGTTCCGCACCAGCTATGGTCAGAACCAGCACGCACACAGCATCGAGACGGCGCACCTCGCCGGAATGATCGCGGCTGAACTGGGCGCGAATGTGGCGATCGCCAAAGCGGGTGGGCTGCTGCACGACCTGGGCAAGGCAATCGATCACGAAGTCGAAGGGACGCACGCACTGATCGGTGCCGAGTTTGCCAAGCGGCATGGCGTGAATGACTGGATCGTCAACGCGATCGCCAGCCACCATCATGAGGTCGATCAAGAAACGGTTGAAGCGATCATCGTGGAATCGGCGGATGCGATCTCCGGGGCGCGTCCGGGCGCACGTCGAGAAAGTCTCGATACCTACATCAAGCGTGTCAAGATGCTCGAAGACATCGCCAACGGGTTTGAGGGCGTCGAAGCCAGCTATGCGCTTCAAGCGGGCCGCGAAGTGCGCATCATCGTTCGCCCAGACACCATCGACGATCTGGCGTCGCTGCGATTGGCGCGCGAGGTTGCCAAACGTATCGAAGAAACCATGCAATATCCAGGCCAAATCAAAGTACAGGTGATCCGCGAGACGCGCGCCACTGACTTTGCAAAATAGCGGATAAACCAGATCATTCATGACAGAAACGTGGCGACTGCTCGTCGATCCGCCGTCCAGCGGCGCGCGCAACATGGCGCTCGACGAAGCGATCTTGCGGGCGGTCGCTGCTGGTGATGCACCGCCCACGCTGCGCTTCTATGCTTGGCAGCCCGCCTGTCTCTCGCTGGGTTATGGGCAGCCGGGTACGGATGTCGATCGGGCGCGGCTAGCTGAGCGCGGTTGGGATGTCGTGCGGCGACTGACAGGTGGACGCGCCATCTTGCACGCCGACGAACTGACATATGGTGTCGCACTGCCGGGGACGCATTCCCTTGCGGCGGGCACGATCCTCGATAGTTATCGGCGATTAAGTGGCGCACTGCTCGATGGCCTGCGATCACTCAGCCTGATCGCCCATGCAGATGCACGCGCCGAAGACTCGCCCAAGCTGAATGGTCCGGTATGTTTTGAAGTCCCCTCCGCTTACGAAATCACAGCGCAAGGTAAAAAACTGATCGGCAGCGCGCAAGTGCGCAAGTTCGGCGGCGTGTTGCAACACGGATCGCTGCCGCTGACGGGCGATCTGGGACGGATCGCCGAGGTACTGAGTTTCGCCGATGAGTCCGCGCGCATCGACGCCCAAAATCGTGTGCAAGAACGTGCGTTTACCGTGTCCGATGCAACGGGTTATAGCGTCAATTGGGATGCGGCGGCGCGTGCGATCGGGGCGGCATTCGCGGCACGCTTCGACCTGACCTTCGAGCGGGCAACCCTAACATCCGTTGAACAAGATCAAGCGGCGCAGTTCGAGACACGCTATCGTGGCGCGGCCTGGACGTTTCGACTGTGAACGGAAAGGTACTCACTCCCCGCTTCCTGGGGGTATGAGTCGGGGTGAGGGATTTATTATGAAGTTTGGGCTGGTACCGCTGGCGGAGTCGGTCGGGAAGATTCTGGCACATAATGTTTTGGGCGCGGACGGTCACAAGATGTTCAGCAAAGGGCATCTGATCAAGCGCGATGATCTGTCGATCCTGGCGGCGTTAAATTATTTGGAAATTGTGGTGGCCGCGCTCGATCCGGCTGATCTGGGCGAAAACGAGGCCGCACGCCGAGTCGGAGTCGCATTGGCGGGCGCAGGCGTGCATGTCACTGCGCCGGGTGTCGGACGCGCCAACCTGATCGCGGACGTGCGGGGTGTGCTGCGAATCGCCGTGCCGCCGCTCGATCAGGTCAACAACATCGACGAAGGCATCACGGTCGCCACCTTGCGTACACATATGCTGGTCGAGCCGGGTCAACTGCTCGTGCTCGTCAAGATCATCCCGTTCGCCGTACCTGCCGCGCGCGTTGTCGATGTCGAAGCGATCGCCCGCGAGGCG
>JBBRMW010000407.1:0-3867 GCA_038230635.1 Aggregatilineales bacterium
GCGCGTTTGACCGACTTGGCCGATACCACCGGGCTGACGGTACAACTCGCCTATTATCCGCCCTATCATAGCAAGTACAACCCGGTGGAGCGCGTCTGGGGCGTGCGCGAACAACATTGGAATGGGCATCTGCTCGAGTCATGTCAGACCGTCCTCAACTTAGCTGCCTCTATGACTTGGAAAGGTCTCGCCGCCGTTGTTCAGTTCGTCCAAAAAACCTATCCCACGGGCGTCAAGCTTTCTCAAAAAGCGATGTCTCTCCTTGAAACGCGCCTGCTGCGTTTACCCACCTTGCCCAAGTGGTTTCTATCCATTTCCCCACGCTTGTGTTGACTTTGGCTGCCCCATTTCTATGGCGCTCCCTTACCCGTATTTTGCGTGCATAGTCACTGAGTTTCATAGTAATAGGATACCATGAACAACTATGAAATGCAATAAAATCGATTTGCGTTAATGATACCCAAGATTGGCTCACCCGCGTGTTATTTGGTCAATGATAAACAACGTTCAATCAGGGTCAGCAAATCTTCCGGCGAAAAAGGTTTCCCCAAAAAAGCATCGCAGCCAAACTGCTCGGCCAGCCGCGCTTCGAGCCGTCCGACCCGCGCCGTACAAGCTACAATCGGCGGCGCTTGTAACCCGCCCAATTGCTTTTTGAGCAGTGGTGTGAGGGTGCGCCCGTCAATGTCCGGCAAGTTGAAATCCATCAAAATTAAGGCGGGTTTATCGCGCCGCGCTTCCTGAGCAGCATCTAGCCCGCGCGTAAAGTGCCGAACCACATAATTCGCAGAGGTCAAAATATGCGCGATCATATCCGCATTATCTTTATTATCCTCGATCAACATGATATAGGACGTCATTTTGTTCCCCAACATCGGCTTTTCATTATTTGGCACCCACTAATCCAACAGAGACTCAGGAATCTGCAAGACTTCTCGAATGGTGGCGAGAATATCTTCCAATGGCGTCGGCTTGCGAATAAAAGCCGCCGCGCCACGCGCCATCGCCTGATCGCGCTCCGGCGACGCAGTGTACACGATCACTGGAATCGGCTGTGTAATTGGATCAGCGCGCAACTGCTGCATCACATCCCAGCCGTTCACATGCGGCAGGCTGACATCCAGAATGATCAGGTTGGGCAGCATCCCGACCGCCAATTCCATGACCCGCGCACCGTCGTGTGTATCGACGACCAGATAACCGAGCGTTTCCAGCGCGCGGCGCAGCAGGTCGCGCAAACTGACTTCATCTTCGACCAGCAAAATCGAATAGACCTCATCTGGCTCATGCAGGGGCTTTTGAAAGAGGGTGAAAGCCTCGTCGATTTGCGTTTGCGGTTTCGCACTTCTGAGTTGTTCTTCGGTGGCGATGGGAAGTGTAAACGTAAAGCGGCTGCCTTTGCCGACGGTGCTGCTCAGCGTCAGATCGCCGCCGTGCATCTGGCTCAACTGTCGGCTGATGTCCAACCCTAGCCCCGTACCTTCGATATTTCGGGAATGGTCCCCGTCGGCTTGCCCAAAACGCGCAAAAATGGCCGCCTGCGCTTCCTCTGGAATGCCCACCCCCGTATCAATCACCGAAATGGACAGCCAGTCGCCGATGATTTCTGCCTTCAAAGTGATGCTGCCAGTCGCCGTAAATTTGACCGCATTCGAGAACAAATTCAGCACAATTTGACGGACGCGAATCGCATCGGCCCAGACCAGCGGAATATTTTCGGGATAGTCTGGGATAATCTGGACCGGTTTTTCCTTGAGTAAACCTGTCGCGGTTGCCAGTACCCCCCGGAAGATTTCTGTCACTTCGACCGTGGAGCACAGTAAATCCAATTTCCCGGCCTCGATTTTGCTTAAATCGAGAATATCGTTGATCAGGCCGATCAAATAGTGACCGTTGTCCTCGATCAGTTTGAGATACGGTCGGTAAATTTCGGGCATCATATAATCGTCGAACATTTGCGGCATCGTGATCATCGAATGCGCATAGCCGATGATCACGTTCAGTGGTGTTCGCAGTTCGTGGCTCATATTGGACAAAAACGTTGACTTCGCGCGGCTAGCTTCTTCGGTCTTGCGCTGTGCCTCAACGAGCTTGATATTGGCCGCTTCGAGTTCAATAGTACGGCTGGCGACGCGCGCTTCGAGACTGCCATACACGGATTTCAACTCGCGCAGCATCCGCTCGAAGGCATCGGTCAGATGCCCAATCTCGTCTTTTGCGCCCGTGTTGGGAACGATCACGTCCCAATTACCTTGCCGCACGGTATCAGCAACCTCGGAAAGCTGCACAATCGGGCGGACAATGCTGCGCGTCAGCAGAATGCCCATCACTGTCGCCAACACCAGCGATAGCAGCGACAGCAAAATCGCCACATATTGCGTGCTGTTCACCTCACCCAGAATCGTACTGATCGGCACATTGCGAATGAGCAGCCAGCGGATGCTAATTTGCGCTTCGGGTTTGATCTGAACATACGCCTGAATCGAATCAGGGTAATCCGGCGAATTCTGGATGATACCCGTATCCTTGCCGAACATGGTGATCACATCTTGGGATGAGCGCTCGTTGTCGAAGGTGACGCCCGTTTTCAGAATCTTGCCATAGAGCTTGAGGGGATCGGGGTTCAGCAAATAGCTGCCATCCCGATTGATCAGGAAGATGGGCGTCGTGCTGCGCGCAGTAATGTCCTTGAAAAACGGATTCAGCAGCACTTTAGCCACCAATACGGCGATGGTTGCGCCGTCCACCTGGAGCGGTATCGCATAATACAAAATGGGGGTATACGGCTTATCAACCGTATCGTTGGTGTGGTTGAGGTCGAAGTCGGAGATATACACCTGATTGGAAGCAAGTCCCACTGCCTGATTGAAATAGGCTTGCCCGGCCTGATTCTCACCATTGTTATCGAGCGGGAGGAGCTGTCCGCTGGCATCGACCCGCAGGATTTCTTGACCGCTCAGATCAATCAGGCGAAT
The DNA here is from genome assembly GCA_038230635.1 of Aggregatilineales bacterium. Taxonomy (GTDB): domain Bacteria; phylum Chloroflexota; class Anaerolineae; order Aggregatilineales; family UBA2796; genus JBBRMW01. The sequence continues at coordinate 2,976 of JBBRMW010000407.1, forward strand.
ATCTTTGTATTGGTTGCCTGCGCGATCCAGAAAGGTCTTGAAGAGCGCGATCTGTGCCTCACGCGCGGCTGATTTTGGATCGTCCTGACCGTTGATCACATCTGTGTAATGGCGCGTGGGTGGTGCTTGGCTCAAAAAGATCAGGTCGTCCCGAATGTCGATCAACCGCCGTTCCATATTGTTGGCCTGCGTGATCAGATCACTCAATTCTTCGGCGCCGATCTTCTCGATCACGGTCGCGGAAGTGGTGCGCACGTTGTAATAGCTGATAACACCGGTTGGGATAAGCAAAATAAGAACAAAAGCAAAGATCAGCTTGTTGTGCAAGCGTTTGGTCAAGTGCGAAAACAGTGGAAACATAGTAAGTAACCTTAAGCAGCCGGATACATTGCATACCTTAACGGAATTATCCGACCCCAAACCCTAGCTACCCGACACCGAATATATGTTCGAGCAAAGCGGGGAGATTGACCATTTTCCTTCACCTCCAAACCCTGATTGATTGCAGAAAGCGGCGTCAAATAAGCTTTTCTAATACCAGCGATCAGATGTTGTTTCTATCGCGACTTTGAAACGGCAAGAAAACGGGTCGCATCTCGCCGGGTTTTCGGCCTTGTCAATAGAACATTTGACTGATGTCGGGTAGCTAGCCCCAAACCCACGTTATTTCTGAGGCCAAGTTGCTCGCCGCGTGCTAGGGCGTGTCTGCAAACCCCTCTATCCCCCGGCCCCTTTCCCCCACACAGGCGGGGGGAAAGGGGAGTCAAGCCCCTCGCCCCGCCTGCGTGGGAGAGGGGTTGGGGAGAGGGGTCAGCCGCCCAAACACTTTGCAGACACACCCTAGTTCTACAACCGAACTTACGATTTGACCCATCAAATGCCACCGATTTAC
>JBBRMW010000408.1:0-3839 GCA_038230635.1 Aggregatilineales bacterium
GCCCCCGGCGATGCCCTTTCGATACGGACGAGGCAGGCCTCGTCCCTCCAGAAACGGGGTCGAGGGTAGGGACGAGGCCTGCCTCGTCCGCCACGGCGATGGCCTTCAGCCACAGCGCATCCTTCGCCACCCATCCCTGAATGCACTCTCATTTTTGGATGACCTCGCGGACGCGCTCCGCATCATAGGCCGCACCAATCGCCTCGAAAATTTCCGCTGCCGCATTCAAATGTGTGGCGCGATCGGGATCATCGGCGGTCATGAACCGCCCCAAATGATAATGCGCCGTCGCTTCATAATAGGGCATTTTATAGGTTCGAGCAGCCTGGATCGCCAGCGTGCCGACTGTTCTGGCGCGCCGATCATCCCCCCGCAGCCACGCATACCAGCATTGATAGGCGTATTCGACCGGCTCTCCGATATTGTAAAGGCGTGTGTATTTGCGATGAAACTGTTTGAACAATCCTTGCACCAGCGGTGAATAGGACGCCTTTCCATGCTTTTCCCACAGGGTTAGATAGAGTGCGATCGACGCCGATGCCTCACTCGCCAGCATGAACGAGAGTGTTTGTGCGCTGTCAAATAACTGATTCAATGTTTCAGCCGACCTTAACGCTGCATCCCATTCTTCGTCTCGGAGATGGAGTATTGTCAAATTACCAGCCGCCGCTATTTTGCTAATCACTTGACCGCTCATGTCCAACGACTCGGCAATCGCAGCTTCATGTTCAAAATACTGAGCGCGGGCTTCTTGCGTCTTCCCCAACATGAGCAGCAGGTGCGTTTTGCCAATATGAAAACGACCGATCGACTGGATGTGCCCTTCATGCAGCGCGATCTGCCCGGGCGCTTCCAGAGCTTCGCCCGCTTCGGCAAAACGGCTTTGCAGGATCAGGATATACGCATTGAATTCGCTCGCTTGCAGCCAACGCCGCACGTTTCCGGTGGCCTTGCTTTGTGCCAGCGAATCACCGATCAATTGGTTGCAGGCATCCCACTGACCGCGCCCCGCCTCATACATGCCGTAGGCGAATTTGAACCATGCCGTCGTTTCGGGGTCATCCGCGACTGGCAGACGGCTTTCGGCCAACCCGTAATACGCGCGTGCGATTCGATGCAGCGCGAGGTCACCCATCCCAATGCCCAACGTACTGTAATGCCGCACCTGAAACTGCACCGCTGGTGGGCTGTCGCCAGCGCGTTCCGCCGCATCGATCCCATTGAGAATGCAATACATGCCCAGCGTCATATTTGCATCGTGATAGGTGCCTTGCGCGATCTGATCGAACGACTTGGCGGCAATCAGCAATGCCTCCATATTGACCGCCCTGACCGCCTTGACCGCCGCCGTTCGATGCTTGGCAATACGCCCCCACAGATGCCCTGCCAGCGCCCGCAGCGAACCCGCCATCAACTGTCGAGGCCGCCCCGGCACCGGGAATCCCAGCAATTCGAGCGCGTGTAGATGCGATTGCCGCGACTGGGACATGGCCGTCTGCCCCCACTGTGCATCCCCGATTTGACTGTACAACTCGCCCAATTGTTGCGCATTCAATGGAACGTGTGCGGCCAGCGCCAGCGCCTGTTCAAAGAATTCAATAGCTTGTCGATAGCTGCCAGATCGCAAGGCTTGCCGACCCGCTAATGTCGCGTGGTAAACCGTCTTGGGTGCATCGCCAACTTGACCCCAGTGGTAGGCCAGCCTGGCATATTGTTCGGGTACAGCCGGGTAGACTAGCTCAATCGCTTGGGCGATCGTTTTGTGAATTTCCCGTCGTTCGTTGGCTTCAAGGTCGATCAATATCGCTTCGCGCAGCTTGTCATGCGCAAACCGATAACGGTTGTCTTGCACATCGATTAGGTTGGCGACCTGCTGCAACCAGCTATCCAAATCGAGCGCAGGTGCGACATGATGCAGAATTTTGAGATCAAGTTCTCGTCCAACGATCGCCGCCACCGTCAGCAGCGGACGCGCCGATTCCGGTGTCCTGGCGACGCGGCGCTGCATCACGGTGCGCATTCCGCCTGCAAATACGCTGCTTGGCAGCGTTTCGCGCCCAATGTTGGCAAGCCCGCCGGCTTCTTCGGCCAGTGTCCGCAGCACTTCGACGATGAAGTACACGTTACCTTCGGTTTCCCGTTCCAGCAGCCCCAAGACATTGCTGGAGTGACCCGCTTCGCCCAGCATCGATTGGCTCAACTGCGCGATCGAGTCCGTAGAAAAGCGCGCCAGTTTGATCGACTGTGCCCCTGGAAATTCGGTTGGCAGCGCGGGGCGTTCATCATCCCGGTACGCTCCGACGATCAGCAGCGGCGCACGGCTCGCCAGTTCAAGCAGTCTCGTCAAAAGACTCAAACTTTCATCCGCCCACTGCAAATCTTCGAGCAGCAGCACCGTCAACTGCTTTTGATCGAACAGTCGCTTGATCACTGCCCATAAGCGGGTTTGCAGCGATTGGGCATCAACGGGCGGCGGATCGGACACGGCACGCTCCAACAGGCGGCCAATATCCGGCACGATCGGCTTCAACACCGAGGCTTCATAATGGGTCAGTTCGGTTTGCAGCACCAACCGCCGGATGGCCTCACGCCAAATTTGGTAGGGTGTTCCGCCTTCCGCAACCGCTCCACAGCGTATCACCAGTGCGCCACGCAGCAAGGCTTGTGTTTGCAGTTCATCAAGCAGGCGTGATTTGCCGACGCCACTTTCGCCACCGATCAACCAAGCGCTCCCAGCACTCTCGGCAGCACATTTCAGTGCGTCGTTCAACAGCGCGAGTTCAGCTTGGCGACCGACGAACTGCGCCGCCTGCAGAAAACTTTCGCGGGTGGCCTGTGTCTCCGGTGACAGCGAATGCCCCGTCGCCTGCGCAAACGCGCCAATGACCGCTTCGGCACTCGCATAGCGATCCGCCACGACCGGGGTCAGCAGCTTTTCGATAACCGCCACCAACGCCGGGCTGATCGGCAGCGCCCCAAAATCCGGCGGCTCGCTGAAGGCTTTGTACATCAGCGCGAGGAAATTTCCGGTGTTGAACGGACGTCGCCCCGCAAACAGTTCATAGGCCATCACGCCCACCGCGTACAAGTCAGATTGGATCGTCGCGCGTTGTCCATTCAGCACTTCGGGCGCCATGTAGTCCAATGTTCCGGCGGGCGCACTCACTTGATCGACGACGACGGCCAGCCCGAAATCGACGACCTTCACTTGCCCGTCCGCATCGATGAGCACGTTCGCGGGCTTCAGATCACGGTGCAGGATGCCGCGCCGATGCAGATAAGCCAATGCTTGCAAAATTTGCAGCAGCAGATCGATCTGTGCGTCGAGATCGCGTCGCTGTGCCACCTCGACAAAATTTTGCACGCCGTCGAGCAATGTCATCGTATAAAATGGCTGGCCGCCGCCATCGAAGCCGTAATCGAGCACGCTGATGATGTGCGGATGCCGCAGCGATCCGAGGATTTTGAATTCCTGAGCCAGCACTGCCGAGTCGGCGGGGGTCGATGGGCGGCGCTGATCGGCGCGCACGAGCATTTGTTTGAGCGCGACGATATGCCCCGTCAGCCGATCCTGTACCCGATAAACCGTGCCCATCCCGCCCGTGCCCAGCTCCGCGATCACTTGATAACGGCGACCGATCAATGTAAGCGGCTGTGTGGTCATGATCTCCTCCGTGTACCCGTCGTTCCGCTGCGCCATCATGGGTTAAAACTGTAGCGATTTTCACGTTCCTGCGCAAACCAAAGCATTTGGAGGACGAGGCGTTCAGGGATGGGGGCGGAGTCGTTCTGAACCGCCAGCGATGCCCTTTCGAGACGGACGAGGCAGGCCTCGTCCC
>JBBRMW010000409.1:0-3832 GCA_038230635.1 Aggregatilineales bacterium
ACGACCCCTGGCGCGCCGCTTCCACCGCCAGCGGCAAGTCCTCTTCGGCGATCCGTTCGACCACGTTCACACTGGCCTGCATGCACGCTCGGCGCAGTTCCGGCAGTTGCCATTCTTTCCATTCCGGTTCTTTGCGTTTCGCCCGCACCTCCGACTCCAGCCCCTGATAGCGCTTCAACCGCTCCTCGTAGGCCGCCCATGCTTTGCCCCGGTTTGTCCGCCACGACTGCGCCATGCCCGCTGCTTGCATCACCGCCACCCGCTGCCAGCGCGCCGATAGGAAGCTTTCAAAAATAAAGTCGGTATAGCCGTCCGGCACCGTCTCGCCGCAAAATTGCGTCACGTAGCGCTGACACAGGCTTTTGTACTCATCCCATACCGCATCCAGCTCAGCCACTTTGCCGTCGTTGGCCGCCAAAAGGCGTATGTGCGGCAGCGCCTTAGTCACTTGCATCCGTATCATCCGTTCGCTGCAATTCGGCGGTAATCCGTTCGGTCTTGCGCTTCGCGCGACGTTGCCCATACAGGCGCGAGCAAAACGAATAGACGACAGCCACCAGGTCTTCTACTAAATCTTGCTGCTCATCCTCTGCCAAATTGACCACTTCGACCACGCGCCCTTGCTGCGCTAAGAGCGTTTCCAAATACCGAAACCCAAAGCGTGTTGCCCGATCTTTATGTTCGACCACGATCCGCGTCACACTCGGATCACCGAGTAAAGCTAAGAATTTGGGCCGGTTATCGTTTACCCCAGAACCCACTTCCTTCACCACTTGGTGGATTTGATAGCCACGCGCCGTACAGTACGCCACCAAACGTTGTGCCTGTGCCGTCAGGTTGTCTCGATTCTCGCTGCTCGATACCCGACTATATACCGCTACTTTTTCAACCACCCCAGGCTGTTCTTCCTCGATGATGATTGTGCCTGTCGGCATTTGATAACCTTTAATGCGCCCATCTCTAAACCATTGATAGGCCGTTTTATAGGTTACTCCAACTTTGCGTGCATAATTACTGAGCTTCATCCATTTATTATAGCATAAAATATCATAGAACAACACAAATATGCTTTGCGTCAATCATACTCAAAGCGAGGTTAGAGACAATAAATTTCAGGAGATGGGTGCATTCAAGATGGGGGCGAGATTCTAGAGAGTGGGCGAACCCGATATGGTCGCCCGGTATTTCACTCAGTCCCCACCCGCACGGCTGGGCACCTTCGGCCATGTGAAGCGAAATTTCGCACCCGCGCCCTCCTGCGAATCAACTTTAATTTCACCCCCGTGAGTCTCGACGATCTTTTTGACGAGTGACAGCCCCAGGCCGCTACCCTCCACTTTATCACGCGATTGCAAGGTTTGGAAAATGGCAAATATCTTTTCGTGGTAGATGGGCGCAATACCCGGCCCATTATCGGCGACGACGAATTCATAAACTCTGCGGAGTGCCGTGCAGCTCACCGTGATTCGACCGCTGGCGGCTTCGTGATGGTGCTTGATCGCGTTATTGATCAGGTTGGCAAACACCTGCTGTAGCAAGATGCGCTCCGTACTCAGGGTTGGCATCCCCGGCGTCACGACGATTTGGAAGCCATCCGGCAGCGGCAGCAGATCGATGATTTCCGAGAGCAGGGCGGCCACATCGACCGTCTCGACCGGGATTTTGACGCGCCCGATGCGAGAATATTGCAGGATTCCGTCGATCAGCGCCTCCATGCGATGCACACGCCCCTGCAACAGCGCCATCTGCTCGTGAATTTCGGGGGTAGCATTCGCACCCAAATCTTCTTCGATCCACTGGCTCAGATTCGCAATGCCGCGTAAAGGGGCTTTGAGATCGTGTGACGTGACGTAGGCAAATTGATCGAGTTCTACGTTGCGGTCTTCTAACGCTTCAGTCAAGGCGGAGAGTTTTTCCTCGGCGCGTTTTTGCGCGTCAATGTCCGTGCCCGTGCCGATCCAGCGCTGGATGCTACCGTGCGCATCGGTCACGGCCACCGCCCGTCCCAGGAACCACCGATAGTCACCGTCAGCGCCTCGCCAGCGATATTCCATCTCGAAGCGTTGTCCCGTCTGGAGGGATACCGTCCAAATTTCGAGGCAGCGCGTCAGATCGTCGGGGTGGAGGATGGGTTGCCAACTCGCGCTGGAAAAATCGGCGGGCGATTGACCGGTGAAATCATACCAACCCCGGCTGTAATAATCGGTTGTCCCATCGGCGGTGGTTGTCCACACGATGAGCGGCATGGCGTCGGCCAGTTCACGATAGCGCGCTTCGCTGGCTTCCAGATTACGCTGAATACCCAGCCGTGCCGTGATGTCCCGGAAGACCAGCACCACACCATCAAATGCGCCTTTTGTATTCTGTAACGGCGAGGCCGCTAACTCGATTGGTAGGTCGGGCTGGGCAGGACGAGCAAGCAGCAGATGGTTCGTCAGGGACAAGCGGTCGCTCATCGTCTGGATCGCCATCAGTGGATCATCGATCGGGCGTCCATTCGTTTCGTGACGGATATCGAGGATGGCACTCAGGGGTTGGCCTTCGGGGGCCGCAGCGCCGATCAGCGATTCGGCGACTCGATTGACGAAGGTGACCTTTCGCGCTGTGTTGGTGACCACGACCGCATCGCCGATGCTGGCAAAGATCGCCCGGAACCATTCCCGATCGGCGCTGATCTGGGCGGCCTGCTGGCTAACATACTGGAGGGTGCGGCTGTAGGTATTCGTCAGGCGTCGTAGCTCGCCACGCACGAAGATGGCGATGATGATGCTGACCATCAGGGCACTGGCGAAGCTGAGCACGGTCACCAACTGCGTGCCATTCTGCACCGCCTGATTGCGAGCGGAACGCAGGCTGACCTCTTCACCGCTGAAGCTGCTCACTGAGGCACGGATGGCATCGAACAGGATCCTTTCCTCATCGCCGGCAAGCGCTGAGGTTGGCTCATCTAAGACGAGCAGCCGCACGTTGCCCATGAGCGCCTTGCAGATCTCGGTCATCTGCCGATATGCGAATGGCAATGAACCGACCTGTGCGCGCGAATCAAGCGGAATGCCCTGTCGCTCAAGGAAGGCGTCGACCTCCAACATAAGCTGGCGCTTTTTAAGGAACCCGAGACGAGTGCGGGGCTCTCGTCCGAGCATCAAATTCGCACCGACGGACAAAGACTCGACGAGGCTGAGGTCCTGATAGACCACCGCTACGCCCGCATCTCGGGACCTCGCCGGCGAATCAAATGTGATCTCTTCTCCGTCTATCTCAATGGAACCTTCGTCATAGCTATGGACTCCGCTGAGAATCTTGATCAGCGTGGACTTTCCGGCCCCATTCTCACCCAATAGCGCATGCACTTCGCCGGCGAAAACCTCCAGGTTAACGCCACGGAGAGCACGCACGCCACCAAAGCTTTTCGAGACATTCGTGACACGGGCGAGAGACTTCTGGAGCGAAGGCCATGTCGCGACCTGATGCGGTTGGGTTATGTCCTGCCTCCCTGGAACACGACAGCTGTATGTAGCTACAGGCTTCTCTACATGAGGCTGCCGCGCGCCGCGATTGCGCACTTTCGATCAGTGCTCGGCATCCTACTCACCGTCGCCCGCGATTCCAGCCCCTGCCTCCGTCGCCGAAGCCTGTCCAGCCCGTCTCGGTCACAGCGACTGTGTCCTCAAGCTTGATGTAGCCGCGCGTCGGGTGAAGCATTGTGGTCTCGATGGAAATGATCATTCCGGCCTCAAGTGAGCGATCTTCGTCATACCCTGGGTAGGGCACGAAGCCCGTGCCGGTCAGCCGGGGCGCCTCGTGGCTGATGATGCCCATGCCGTGCGCGGTA
>JBBRMW010000410.1:0-3771 GCA_038230635.1 Aggregatilineales bacterium
TCGGCGGCGACTTTTTCGGCGGTGGCCGCGCCTGAGACGCGCACATTCGGATCACGGCTGCCACGCTGTCGAGTGATCACGCCCGCTTTGGCACGCTTGGCGATCTCGTCCAGTTTGGCACGTACCCGCAGCCGCCCGATCGACACTTCGGCGTCGGTCGCGCCCAGTTCGGTGATCTCGCCCTCGGATTTGAGCGGCACCACCCACACCGTCTCGCCCAGCCGGAACGTCGGGCGATCGTCTTCTTCGACCGCGATCGGTGCGACGCCCATGATCGGCGTCAGGATCGACTCGCGCAAGTCAGCCGCCGCCGCCTCGACGCGCTTGATCGCCTCCAACGGCTGCCCAGCCGCCGATAGATCGCGTTTCAGGTGGCGCATTTCCGCCCGCATCTGATCAAGTTCGCGGTCGGCGATCCGGCGTGCCTCGGTCAGCACGTCGTGCCGCTCGGCTTCGAGTTCGTCGCGCTTGTGGCGCAGTTCCCGTTCGAGTCCTTCGGCACGCTCCTGGATCAGCACGGCTGCGTCGCGTGCCTTGCGCGATTCCTCGCGCGTTTTGCCCAGTTCGTCGAGCAGGTCGTCGGCCAACATCGCCTCCGCGCCGATCATGCTGCGCGCATCGACGATGATGTCGCCCTGGAGTCCGAGCCGTTCCGCGATTGCCAGCGCATTCGATCGCCCCGGAATTCCGATGATCAACCGATACGTCGGCGCGAGCGTCGCCAGATCGAACTCCACGCTGGCGTTGCGGACGCCTTTGCGCTCGTGGCTGTAGGCTTTCAGTTCGGGGTGATGCGTCGTGACCAGCGTCGTCACCCCGCGATCGAGCAGATAGCTGAGGATCGCACGCGCCAACGCCGATCCTTCCGCCGGGTCAGTACCCGCGCCGAGTTCGTCGAGCAGCACCAGACAGCGATCGTTGGCCTCATCCAGGATGCGGATCGTGTTGGTCATGTGCGCCGAAAACGTCGAAAGCGATTGCTCGATGCTCTGCTCGTCGCCGATGTCCGCGTACACATCCGTGAACACCGACAGGCGCGCGCCACCCGCCACCGGGATATGCAAGCCGCACTGGGCCATCAGGATCAGCAGCCCGACCGTTTTGAGCGCGACCGTTTTGCCGCCCGTGTTCGGCCCGGTGACGACCAGCATAAAGGTTTCAGGATCGAACGTCACATCGATCGGCACGACCCGGAACACGGGCAGCAGCGGATGCCGCGCCTGCTCCATGTGGATCGTGCTACCGGGGTGACGGATGTCGTCCATTTTGCGGAAACCGACCAGTTCGGGCGGCGTGGCCTTCAGGTGATCGGCATATTTGGCCTTCGCCAGCACCAGATCGAGATAGGCCAGCGTCTCGACCGTCTTCACGATATACGCCGATTCCGCGCCCACCAGATCGGTCAGTGCCAGCAGAATTTTGCGGATTTCGTTCTCTTCTTCAAGCTGCAACTCGCGCCACGTATTGTTGAGTTCGACGGTCGCCAGCGGCTCGATAAAGATCGTCGCCCCGCTCGATGATTGATCGTGGACGACGCCGGGGATGCGGCCTTTGAACTCGGCGCGCAGCGGGATCACGTACCGTCCGTTGCGCTGCGTGATCAGTTGTTCCTGCAAAAAGCGCGCGTTATTCGGGTTGCTGATCAGGCTGCCCAGCCGGCTTTGCAGCCGATCGAAGGCGATGCGCAGATCGCGGCGCAGCACGGCGAGTCGCGGGCTGGCCGTATCGAGGATGTTGCCGTTATCATCCAACACCGCGCTGATCTCGCCTTGCAGCCCGGTGCATTCTTCGAGCTGTTCGGCGATCGCGCTCAGGCGTGGAAACTGGACGGTGACACGCCCCAGCGTGCGCCGCAGATTCGAGGCGCGCCGCAGCGTCGATCGGATGTCGAGGAGAGTCTGCGCATCGAGGATCACGCCGCGCGTGGCCTGCAATGCCGCCAACCGCACATCGCGCGCGCCGCCCATGTTGATCTCGCTTTTGAGGTCGAGCAGTTTACGCGCCTCGGTCGTTTCGGCCTGCCACTCCTGCGCCTGTTCGAGGTCGCCAGTCGGTGCGAGTGCGAGCGTCAATTCGCCGCCCGCGCTGAAAGTGGTGAAACGGGCGAGTTGTTCCAGAATCTTCGGCAGTTCGAGGGTATGTGCCGATTTATCGTTCATTGTGTGTCGTTCCTAGCTGTACAATGTTTACCCGGAAATAAAAAGCGCCGCGAAGTCAAGTGACTCTCACGGCGCGGAAAAGCGCAAGAACGGCGGGCATGTGCAGCAGTCGTGTTTAACGGAAGCAGCCCGGCGAGGTGAGGTTCACAGCCTGATGATGCTGTTGTGAAATGGCCGACTTTGGCCTGACCCATACAAACCCTTGCACCGGACTCCCCCTTTCTTGATAGATAATTTGAGATTGCATCATCTATTTTAATGCACCCGCGCGCGACTGTCAAAGGGGAAATTTCGCCGGAAATCGACCACACATTGACCCCAAACACAAGAGTGGGATAATAGACGTTAATCGAACCGAGCTGGAATTGCGCTTTTTATATGAATCGCTATCTCGTTACAGACATCCTATTCGCTATTTACATGATCTGGGCATTTACGACAGCGCTATCAAATCTCCTATATTTGGGATCCCGGGATTTCAACCCAAAATATAGGGTAGAAAACCCCAGTCTAGATGTCGAAAAACCAGTTATTCTACGGGAATTACCGTCTAATCTATTTGTTTTGGATCCTGCCAATGTAGCATTCATAAGAAAACGGGCGGGCAACTTGGCAATACACGAATCATCTGGCGAAACGTCTTTGCTGAGCGCCTTATTTTTTCTGCCGATTGCCCTCCTTGGCGCATTTCTGGCTTATTCTGCATTACTTTCGTTGGTAACTATTGTCCAACTTCAGACTCTCGGCGTTTCGACAGTTGCTTCGGTGACTGGGTGCGAGATTAACAACGGCAAAGAAATAACGTATTATGTGCATTACCAATTCACCGCATCTGGATCGCAACAGATATACGAAGGTGAAAGAAAAACGCCATATACTTGTACTCACTTGCAACTAGGAAGTTTGATAGATATTACCTATCTTCCAGACGATCCAGGCGCCAAAGTAGCTACAACCAACTTGTTGGAAGGCATATTTGCGATATTTGCATCGACTATCATGGTTTTACTGGGTTCTCGCTTTATTAAACATGCTATTTACACTTATCGACGAATTCAACGGCTACAGCGCGAAGGTGTGCTGTTGCCCGGACATATTCTCAAGGGTGAATTAGAACACGGGAGACAGACTTGGTTTCACCTGTCCTATCAATTCATTACGCCAAATGGTGATTTGATAACCGGAAAGGTCAGCCGCATCAGAAAAGATCTTTCCAGGGTCAATATGCCGCACCGCGATCGGCCAATCGTCGTTCTTTTTGCGGATAACACCTGCTACAAAATTCTGTAGGGATGCGGCCTGCCGCGTCCGCTAACTATTTAGCAAGGCATTGAACGTGATGGGACAGTATTGATCATCATAACCGTTTATGTGGTGGATTAGCGACGAGGTGGCCCAATGACGGAACGACTCTTCCCCTGTGAATTTTGCGATACGACGCTCGATCAAGTGCCTAAACTCGTCAGCTTGACCAGGGCAATTGCGTCTAAAATGAATAGGGTAAAGGAGCCCTCTGGTGGTAGAGTAGTGGCCTATTTGGAGGAAGCCATGAACAATACCAGCATAATTAGCCACTTTGCCACGTTACCCGATCCGCGTATCGAACGGACAA
>JBBRMW010000411.1:0-3769 GCA_038230635.1 Aggregatilineales bacterium
CTGGGGGTGGGGTAAACGGACTTTGCAAATGCCCTGCATCCGCTAACTGCGGCAAAAACGAGAGATATTGGCCGAATTTGCTGTAACAATCGACGATTTCAGTTTTCCAATAAATGCGTGTGACCATGCGAGGCGGGGCGTGGTGTTGTAACAACTTTGAGATATGCCCAAGCCCGATTTCGGTTGGCTGAATCGGTTGGTGTTGCTAAACTCCCAAAGGTTTAGTTTACTCATTCAGGAGAATGCGATATGTCCCGTTTCGCCAAAGCCCTATCCATGACCGTCGCTGTGGCCGCCTTTGCACTGTTGTTCGCCGCCATCGGCTCGCCCCGTGCGACCTCAGCCGATACCGACTTGAAGGCCACCATCACGAACTTTTATGCGGCGGCCAATGCGGCCATCGTATCGGGTGACACCAAGGCGCTGGAAGCCTTCCTCTCGCCGGATTACACCGATTCGACCGGTACCAAAGGTATCGACTCTGTGCGCAACCAGATCAAGTCGCAGCGCACGGGTTTCCCCGATCTGAAATACACGGTCAGCGATGTGCTGGTCGATGGCACGAAGGCCGCCGTATTCTCGGTGATCAGCGGCACGTTCACTGGCACCGTTCCGGGTTACCCCACAACCGGCAAGGCCCTGAGCCTGAAGAATGTCGATCTGATCACGTTCAAGGATGGCTTGATCGTCAGCATCAGCAGCGTCGCTGACAACAGCTCGTTTTTTGATGTGCTGGGCTACACAATGACCGCGCCCACCCCGGCTGCGACCGCCGCCGCCACCCCCGCCAAGTAAGCGAATTCGCAGTCTAACCTCACGCTCAACGAGGTTATGAGACGGGCGACCAAACGAGGTTTGCCCCTACCCCGGACGATCTGGGATGGGGCTAAAACCTGCGCGGTCGCCCGTTTTATTGAAACGCCTCCTGTCAAAAAGTAAGCCGTGAGAGAGATATGAGCGCTCCGCCATTTTTACGCAGGTTGACCGGCGCAGTTTCCGATCTGAGCGGCGCAGTTTCATTTCTGACAATTTTACCCACCCGTTGGCTCAAAACGGGCGACGAGCGCGCGCCGGGTTACGCTTTCAGCTATTTTCCGCTGGTGGGGCTGACAATCGGCTTGATCGTGAGTGCAATCGCCTCGATCCGGTTTTTGCCCGCCGATTTGGTCGCGTTTTTGGCGCTGCTGACGTGGATCGGCGTGACAGGTGCGCTGCATCTGGACGGTTTCGCCGACTCGTGCGATGGACTGCTGGCGACTGTTGCGCCGGAGCGTCGCCTCGAAATCATGAAAGACCCGCGCGTCGGTTCGTGGGCGTTGGTTGGCATGGTGGTGCTGCTGCTCGGCAAATGGATCGCCATTCGCGCGCTTTTACCAACGTTACCGCCGCTCGCACTCGTTTTGCCGCCCGTGTTGGGGCGCTGGGCGATTGTGCTGGCAGTCGGCGGGTTTCCGGGGGCGCGCACATCTGGGCTGGCCGCCTATTTCCGCGCTGGCTTCGGGGGGCGTCAGATTATCGTCGCCTCGCTCACGACGGCGGGCATTTGCGGCGCGATTGGGCTGCTTTTCCCGGTACACATCGGCTGGCGCGTCGTGTTGCTGATCGTCGTTTCGCTCGCCCTGACAGGAGTGATCGGGCGCTGGGCAGCCGCGCGATTGGGCGGAGGCCTGACGGGTGACGTGTATGGCGCGATCTGCGAATTGGTGGAGGCGACTTGCCTGATTCTGCTCAGCCTGAACTGATCTTGATCCTCGGTGGGGCGCGCAGCGGTAAGAGCAGCACCGCCGAACGGATGGTTGCCGAGCGCGGTGGCGACTCCGTGCTATACGTGGCGACCGCGCAAGCCTGGGATGACGAGATGGGCGAGCGTATCGCGGCGCATCGGCGAGCGCGTCCGGCGGCATGGCAAACATTGGAAACGCCGCTGAAAGTCGCGGATGCTCTGCGCGCGATCGATCCTTTGCCGTCGGTCGTACTGATCGATTGCATCACGCTTCTCGCCGGCAATGCGCTGTTGACGCTCCCCGACGACTGCACGCAGGATCAGGCAGACGCGGCGATCATGGCTGAGATCGACGGGCTGTTATCACTTCAGAAGCAATCACGCGGCGTCTGCTGGATCGTCGTGAGCAACGAAGTCGGTATGGGCGTCGTGCCGCCGTATCGCCTGGGACGGCTGTATCGTGACGCGCTGGGGCGGGCGAATCAGCGGATCGCGTTGGCAGCCGATCGGGTGATCTTGATGGTGGCCGGACTGCCCTGGTCGTTGAAATAACGATCTGCTGATGAATTTGTGTGCGCGTCGCGTCAATCTGTGCGTGCCTATACGACCTTCGTCCCGATCAAAATGACTTGCCACAGCGAAAAGTGGAACGGACCGCCCGCAGGCAGTTCCGGTTGCAGCCAATCGGCGACGGCTTGAGGCGCTTGGTGCAGCATCGCGGTTAAGCGTGTCACCGTGTCGGGCGGACAGCTTTGCATCTGCGTCCACCAGCCGAGTTCGAGTCGATTGCGGCAGACTTCGCGGTGCGTGATCGATAAGCCCGCCACCTCGAAAAAGCCTTCCCAATCAGCCTGCGAATATTCCCAGACGTGGCTCGGATCGCGGAGTTGCTCAAAGGCGTTCAGATAATCGGCGGCGCGCTTATCTTCCGGCGCAATCTGATCGACCAGTCCGAAAATCCCGCCGGGCTTGAGCACACGCGCCGCCTCGCCCACGAAGCCCGCCACATCCGGGAAATGATGGGGCGCGATGCGGCAGGTGACGACATCCAGCGACGCATCCGCCACTGGGATCGCGCCGCCTTCGACCTGCACATAAGCGGTAATGTGGCCGCCGCCCGCGCTGCTCTCGATGAACGGGCGCGCCGTCGTCAGCATTTTTGGCGTCAGATCGCTGACGAGGGTACGTGCGCCACGTTTTGCGAGTCCGAGCGCAACATGCCCGCCGCCCGTCGCAACATCGAGTGCCCGCCCACCCGGCTGGATGGCGAGCAGTTCGAGCAGGCGTTCAAGGCTATAGCTGCTGCTATGAATGGTGCTGTTGACATAATTTTGGGCGTGATCGCCAAATTGCTGCTGAACCTTCGCGCGCAAATCGCTCATGCGTCACCTTTGCGATAAATGGAAATCTCAAATCTGTAAAAAAGCGGGCGACCACACCGGGTTCGCCCGTCCCATGTAGATTCTTACCCTTAAATGCCGTTGATTTTCACGGCTTCGATCACGTACATTTGGCGATCGATGCCGCTGTTACCAAATGCCTGATAAACCGGGTTGCCCGTATATTTTCCGGAAAGTTTGTTGATATGGTCGCGCGCACCGTGTGACTCGTCGCACATCTCGCCAACGTGCCCCTGGATTTCGATCCAATGATAGAGGTTTTGCGGATCGAGGATCAGCAGCGAAACTTTGCTGTTGACATCCATATTGCGGGCTTTTTTGGTGGCCGCCGGGGAATTGACGCGCACATGACCGTCTTCAAAATCGAACCAGACGGGGACGCTGTGCGGCTGCCCATCGGGGTTGACAGTCGTCAAGGCGCACAGCAGCGGCTTGCTCAAAAGATCGTGGAATTTTTCTGGGATAGATACAGACATTAGACACACCCTTACCTATATTACAACATAGATGCAAATTCGTTGAAATGGCAAAGAATAACGGACGCGGCAAGCCGGCGTCCCAAAAAAAACAAGCGTTAGTTGTAGGGGCGCGGCGTGCCGCGTCCCGGTTACGTTGTGATGTTTGACGTATTTCGCGAGGACAAAAC
>JBBRMW010000412.1:0-3746 GCA_038230635.1 Aggregatilineales bacterium
CCGTCGCTCGCTGCCTTTCAGGCATTGAGCCGTTTCGATATACACCTGTTTTGTGGCTTCATCCAATGGCATGGCTCATTGCTCCTTACTTCGTCTCTATTATAGCGTCTTGGAGCTTTCTTTTCTCTGGAATGGCCTAAGTCCGGTTCGGAGGGGGGATCACAGAAACCCGGTCTGGAAACAGACAAGAGCGCTGGGTTCCTACCCTACAAATCGACCTCAGCTACCAATATTGCGCTCGGCATTTCGAGCGTGCTGAAGAATGCAGGCGCGGCTAATTCGCGCGTCCTGCTTATTGACACGGACAGTCAAGGTCACGCCACGTTAGTGACAACTGGGCGTAAAGACTACGGCGCTCAAGACAGTCTGTACACTGTCTTGACGGCCGAGCGCCAGGCCGCTGCGCAGGTGATGCTGAAGTGCATTATTCCGAGCACCTGGGATCCCGATTTGCACGTCTTGCCCGCCTCACCGATGCTCGAAGGCGCGGAACGGGAACTCATGAGCGTCCCGGGCGCGCCGTATCGGATTTCGGACCCGCTCGGCAAAATAATTAATCAGTACGCGGCGGTGGTCATCGACATGCGACCCTCTTTCTCGCTGCTGACGGAAATGGCGCTCATCGCCTCGACGGATGCGCTTATTCCCGTCGAGCCACGTTACCTCGAAACGGTCGGTTTGCTGTCTGTCATCTCGAAAATCAACGACATCCGTGATGGCTGGCGCGTCCCGAGTCTCCGCGTGAGCGGCATTCTCATCACAAAGATGGACAGTCGGATAAAAGGGCACTGCCAACTGCTGGCTGATCTGCAAGGCCATGCCGTACTTGGTAAGCTGATCTGCGGCGTAATCCCCGCCAATGAAGCGGTCTCGTATGCACACACCAGCCATCAAAGCGTGTTCACCTACGATCCAAAAGCACTGGCCAGTAAAGCCTACGCTGAACTGGTCGTGAATCTCATCCGCCGCATGGTTCAGCGTGAGGTGGCCTGATGGCAAAGCCCAACGTTGACCGCACGCGCAATCTACTGGCATCCGTGACGGATGACATGCTGGGTGGTGACCTGGCGCTCAAAATGCAGGACAACACCATCCGCGTCGAGCGACTTTTGCTCGAGCTGGTGCGTCCACACCCCGTTCAGCCCCGACGGGTGCTGCCTGAACGTATCCACCAAGCCTTTCATCAAGAGCAGTTAACGCCCACTCAGGCGCTGCGCGAACTAATCCAGATCGTGCATGTGGCCGCCCGTCAGCAGTCACGCCCGTTCTCCAATGTCTTGGAGCTGATAGCCGATACGGCTGAAGAGGAAGTAGACAAGCCGATCGCCTTATCGCCGGAAGAGACACTGCTGCGCGACCTCGTGAACTTAGCCGTGACGATCTGTGACGACGGACAGGTAAATCCCCTGACCGTCGTTGATGTTTCTGAAGGTGTCAGTCACCTCTATCGTATCGAGACGGGGGAACGTCGCTATTGGGCAACTTGGCTGCTGCGTGATTTCATCCCGAATTCAGGCAGTGACGGCACGATCCCCTGCATCGTTATCCCGTCGAAAAACGCCTCGGTATTTCGCCAAGCGAAGGAAAACACATCGCGTGCAGGGCTAACCGCCGTTGCGATGGCACGGCAGGCTGCATTGTTGCTATTCGCAGCGCATGGGTATGAAATACCTGATCATCCGGTTGATCATAGCTTTTACCGCGGGGCGCTTGAGTTAGATCTGCACGGAAAAAAGGAATATACAGAACTAATCCTGAGCGCTATGGGCGGGACAGGCAAGATGCAGCTAAGCCGCTATAAGGCATTGCTGAAACTGTCGGACGAAGCAATGGAACTTGCCGATCGCCACAATCTGGAAGAAGGTGTGCTGCGTTTCGTTATCCAACTGCCTACCGACGCACAAGCCGAAATGGTGCAGCAGATTATTCAGCTCCACTTGACCAGCAGGCAAGTGAAGGAAATCTGTGAGAATGGTGAAGGTTCTGACGCTACTCTGGATAACAACAAACCATCTCCAAATGATATGCGTTTGATTCGAGTTATCCGCGGAATCGAGCATCAGTCGCCCGAAGTATTTGTTGAAGCTTTGTTACGTGAGGAGCCAAATGAGCACCTAGCGCGGGCAAGATTGCAAACTATGATGCAATTCTTGAAACAGGCTACTCAGTTGCTGTCCGAATAAGCAAAGTAACCATGTGGTTACCTTCACGGAGGATTTTATGATTGAGGCACGTGCCCCGCCCTAAAAAAGAAAATGCCCACCTGAAAAACGGGCGGGCGTGAGACGCTGATAAATGTTCGCATGTGGTAATACGAACTATATCACACCTCACGTCTCCCCGCAACAACTTGCCAGCACCTTGTTGAGATTTCACAACTCGACGTTCTTTTAACGTTGCTTGGAGACGACCATGCAGACTGAACAAGCCGTGCCTACGCCCGGAAACGATATTCCGCGTTGGCAGCAATTATTGGACGAAAGCGGCCTTTTAGAACAGATCAACTCGACATTCCCTTGCACCATCAATCCGCCAATCGACAAAAGCCGTTCCGATGTGGCAATCATTCATAATGCTTTGTTGAACTTGGTGGCAGCGGATCAAGTCGTTGAGATGCGTGTGCTTGGAATCAACGGCAAGAAACGCACCGACAGCGGCTATTTCAACGATCTAGAACGACTCGCCAAAGCCGCCATGAGCTATGACGGTCGCGCCGAAGGTATCTATTTCACAGTCAACCCGGTCAATCCAGCGCTCATCGCACGGGCGAACAACCGGGTCAAAGAGTATGCTGAGCACACGACCAATGATAATGACATCCTGAAACGGACCACACTACCCATCGATTTCGATCCGGTACGGCCCGCAGGAATATCAGCAAATGCTACGGAAAAAGAGGCCGCTCTGCGACGAGCCTGGGCGTGTCGAGCCTGGCTGACCGCGCAAGGTTGGCCGGAACCCGTCTTTGCGGACAGTGGGAACGGCGCGCACTTGCTTTATGCTATCGATCTGCCGAATACCACGGAAAGCACCGACTTGGTGAAGCGTTGCCTGATGGCGCTCAGCGCCCTATTCAGCGATGAGCAAGTCAAAGTCGATACGAGCACAGGCAATGCTTCACGCATTTTCAAGCTTTACGGCACGCTCGCGCGCAAAGGTGACAACACACCAGAACGCCCCCACCGTCGCGCTGGGATCATCATGACCCCCCAGCAGCACCAAATCGTCACGCAAGCGCAACTGCACGACTTGGCGGATCGGGTACCGAAAAATTCAACTGCAGCACAGCCCTTACCAGCCCAATCACCATTAGCCCCACTCACAAGCACATCGGGTTACGGGAAAGCTGCGCTCGAAAAAGAACTGGCGATCCTCGCGGCTACTCAGGATGGCAATCGGAACAATCAGCTATTCCAATCCGCAGCGGCGCTATTCAGTCTGGTCGCTGGGCGGGCACTGGATCGTGACGATGTCTGGCAAGCCCTGTTCCGCACGGCCCTATCCATTGGCCTATCTGAAACGGAAGCCCGGCGCACGATCCAGAGCGGCGCTGTGCGTGGTCTCAGCCAGCCACGTCTCGTCCCGAAAAACGCGCCATCATCTTCGATATCACCGCTATCACCTCGCTACCGCTGCCATCCGAAAACCCTGATGTCCGACAAGCCGATCCAGAAACACCGCTTAAACCTTCTCAAGCCGCTGATGGAAAATTGGACGCAAAATCCAAGTTAGCTGCCGATCTGCTC
>JBBRMW010000413.1:0-3693 GCA_038230635.1 Aggregatilineales bacterium
AGAATCGCACGGATGTCGTCCACCGTTGCGCGTGATTGTTGAAGAGAGGCCATAAGGCCCCCAAAAAAAATGGGCCGTTGGCGTCAAGTGTTATTTATCAGCAGGAAATCGCTACTTTTGGCTAAAGGAAACGGCGTTGGGATCGGACTCCGTCGTCCAGGCCAATCCGCGCCACGAATTCGAAAGATCACTATGCGTGACGGCTCGCAAAATGAGCGTTCATTGCGATTACAGGCTAATACCATCCCGGAACAACTGTTGTGGCGTCGCAGCAATGGCCAATGTTCCCGGCGGATCATCATACCATCCTGGGTCGTCGTATGACGCGATATCCTTGCGGATTTTGACTATGGTGAACATGCCGCCCATCGTGATGTAATCCTTTGGACCTTTACCGCCGACCATCGGCAGGCTATTGGGTGGTACTTTCATGCCCATGTCGCCCATGTCGCCCATGCCGGTATCGCCCATGGTCATATAGCCAGGCACCAACTTGCGAATTTTGCTGTCGAGCCCATCGGTTTTGATTCCGATGAGGTTCGGCAGGCCATGCCCCATCTGCGTCATGACGTGGTGGGTCATGTGGCAATGTGCCGCCCAATCTCCTGGATTGTTAGCGATGAACTGAATGTCACGCGTCGAGCCGACTGCTACGAGTACAGTCGTCTGCGGCCACTGTCCCGCTTCTTCGATTTGGCCACCATCGGTAGCTGTTACTTTGAAATGCAGTCCATGGATGTGGAATGGGTGATGATCCATCGCACCAAGATTTCCCAGGCGAATGCGAACGCGATCACCGAATTTGCACACCAGCGGCGCCGTCGCCGGGAAGACTTTAGCATTGATGGTTAGCACATTGAAATCGGTCATCTCATTGGGATCCGGTCGCCGCGTCCCGGCGACGATCTTCCATTCATGCAGCATCAGCACAAAATCCCGATCAATTTTTGGCCCCACCGCCTTGCGCGGATGCACGACGATCATGCCGGTCATGCCCAACGCCATTTGGGTCATCTCATCATGGTGAGAATGATACATGAGCGTACCGTGCTGGCGGAATGTCCATTCGTAGACGTAGGTTTCGCCTGGCTGAATGGCCTTCTGCGACAATCCGCCCACACCATCCATGCCACTTGGTAATATGACCCCATGCCAATGCACCGACGTCGCTGCTGGTAATTTATTGGTCAGGTAGATCCGGATGCGATCGCCTTCGACCGCTTCGATCACCGGTCCATGCACCTGTCCATTGAAACCCCAGCACGCAGCGGTGAGACCCGGAGCAAACTCGTGATTCGGAACCTCCTCTGCAATTAAGTGGAAGACCTTCACGCCAGCGACGATTTTCCATGGAAGAACAGCGCCATTCGGCACCACGACGGGCGTATAATCGGTGCCCGGCTGTCCGGGATTCACCCATTCCTTCTCTCCTGGTTCGCCGAAAGGCAGTTCTACCGTGCTGGCCGATTCGGCGGCACCCATTCGTGCGCTCAGTCCGGCAAGCACAGCGCCGGCCGCCAAGGCACGCGTACTCGTCGATAAGAGGCTGCGACGGGAGAGATCAGTCATGTGCTTTTTCCTGTTCGGTGCGCATCATTATCGACGCAGAAGATAAGTCATTGTTTGTCATGCCCCCTGATAAAGTCTGATCGAGTGCAGCGCGCGAATTCCAGTAGCGTTCGAGGGCGTCGATGTACATGGCCGATTCCTCAATGTCTTGACGTTTCGCATCAAGTAACTGAAACGGTCCTATAAGCATACCGTTGTAATGGAGCAGCGATTCGTGCACCACCCGTGCGCGCAGCGGCAACAAAATGCTGAATATGAATCGAGCCCGCGCATGTGTTGAGCGGACTTGTGAACGCATCACGCGCACGTGCGAACGCAAGGCGACTGCCGTGGCCACATAGGTGCGCGCGGCCATATCGAGCGCCGCCGAAGCGGCAGCACGGCGACCTTGCCCCTGGTCAAATATGGGCAACGAAAGGCCAACCTCCGGACCAATGCCCCAATCGCCATTGGGATCACGTTCGCCGACGACCCCCAGCTCAACATCGCCAAACCACGCATCCAGGCGTTCAATGCCGTAACGCTCTCCAATTGCCCGCACCTGCTCGCGCCGAGCCGCCAGATCGAAACTTGCGCGCACCGCCATGCGCTCCAGGCCAGTGCCATCGCCAGTGCCATCAACGTCGGGTAGCTCAGGCAATTGACCGGTTATGGTCCAATGCGCTGCTTCCGAACCCCACAGGCCAAGCAAGGTAGTCAGATGTTCTCGAGCAATCAGCAGCGCTTCTTCCGCAGCCGAAACGTTAAGTCGGGATTGTTCCGTTGCAGCGGTATCGCGTGCAAGCTGAAGATCCGTGCTGTTGCCAGCGTCATATATGCGTTTGGCCAAATCGGCAGATGCATCCATCGCCTGGAATACTAATCGGTGCTGTTCCAGTAGCTGGTGTGCGGCGAGGTAACGATAGGACGCCTGTCGCGTTTGTGCGATCAGAGCGACTATCGCTCCGGCCACGTGGGCTTTTGCCTCAGCAAGCTGGGCCTCTGCGAATCGCCGACGCGCTGGTAGTGCGAATATCTGAAGGAAGTTCTCGACCAACGATAGCTCGACTTGAGGTCCTTGGCCGAAAAATTTCACGCCTGCCACCAGTGTTGGATTACGCAGGAGTCCAGCCTGCACCAAGTCGGCTTGGCTGACGCCCAAAGATTGGTAGGTGGCATGCAGACTGGGATTATTGATGAGCGCTACGTGGACTGCACTTTCGGCAGTAAGTGGCTCGGCCAGGAGTGTACGAACGTGTTCAGCGACAGCGGCGTCTTCAGTGCCTGACTGATGCCAAGTAACGGTCTGTCCCGTTCGTTCATGCACCGCGTCAGCGACATCTGAAAACCCCTGATCACGCGGCGGTGCACCGCATCCTGACAATACGATTATTCCCGCCAAGGTCGCGGACAGCGATGCGGGACGCATTCAAGGATCCTTCTTTGGGCCATGAGTATGGTGCTCAGGTTCGTCCGCGGCACTCGGCGACGATAGCGACGACGGTTCTTGAGGGTGCGGATCGAAAGCAAGTGTGCTAGATCGTTCTGGTACTGGTGACTCGACCGCGTCCGGATGAGCGGGATGAGATATGGGAACGTCTACGCGCTGGGTTGGACCACAGGATATCAGCAGTACGGGTAATGCGAAAAACCACGAATAAAATCGCATGCAAATTCCTGACTGGTGAAGACGTAAGGGGAATAACATCGCACCGCGATACAGCGTGGACCCTAAATATAGCAACGACGTGGTAGAGGCAGGCTTACCTAAATATAAATTCGACCGGCCCACGCGCCGTCACTCATGGCGGCGGCATGAGCGGCCCATGCGATGCCGAAGATTGCTAGCGTTCTCTGACGCTCATTCCTTTGCGGTGCTGCGCGAGAATCTTCTGAGCGTGAATTCATTTCTTAAAACGACCGCTTACCGCCACAGCGAGCAAGAAAATAATGGCAATACCCACCGCAGTCCAAACCCACATACCACCACCCATCCATCCGTAGCCATGGTTCATAGTATCCCTATTTTCCTGCGTGGTTGATCGTCGTAGCGTCAGTTCACCGACGGTTCATTGGCATCGCATTCTTCATAGCGAATCAGCCGCAGCAGCCTTTCGTATCTGTTTCGGGCTGCCTCGGCGACGG
>JBBRMW010000414.1:0-3684 GCA_038230635.1 Aggregatilineales bacterium
TCCGCTGCATATTATGGTCAAACCAATCAAAGGCCACGTATGTCTAGATTTGCCTTCCGACTCCCCCTCTCCGTGATTACGGAGAGGGGGCCGGGGGGTGAGGTGAATGCGCGAACTTTATCTGGTTTCACCATGAGGCAGGGGCGAACCCGGCGTGGTCGCCCGTCCCTGTTTTATGCGTGCGGCCAATCACGCTTCATTTCGACTATCAAGCGACATCCAGGTCTCACATAAGCCGCTTTCTGTACCCGCGAACGGGCAGCGATCATCTCTCTGGGACGGTCAGTTACCTGCCGCCTCAAGCAGCCGACCCGAAGCTGATAACGGGACGAGCAGCCCCTCGCTTCTGCTTGGCCTTGCTCCCGGTGGGGTTTGCCCTGCCATCCCTGTCACCAGGGACGCGGTGCGCTTTTACCGCACCGTTTCACCCTCGCCACAACCCCGAAAGGTGCGGCAATACACTTCTCTGTGGCACTTTCCGGCAGCTTACACCGCCTGGCCGTTAGCCAGCACCGTTGCTCTGTGGAGAGCGGACTTTCCTCACCCGCACCACCCCGCACGCGGAGCGGCACAAGCGCGATCACCTGTTCCACCTGGACATCGCAAGCCGCATTGTAGCAGAGCGCCCCCCAAAAATCTATCCGCAGGGCGGGACGGGTGCATTCAACGGAAGGGGCAGATCATAGAACCCCTCTATCCCCCCGCCCCTTATCCCCCACGCAGGCGGTGGGAAAGGGCTGGGGATAGAGGGGTTTGTCCATTCCCGAATCTCGTCCCCAACGTTGAATGCACCCTGCGGGGCGAATAGCGTTCCATCGTAATAATTCCACCTAATTACTTATCGTTCAGCTTACACATTCTATTGCTCTTGCATTGCTTAGCAATGGAATCCCCCGTCAAATCGAAGGTTTTGGGATCGCCTCCAGCGCGATATACTCGGTGCATAAACCCAATCGGAGATGTTCGTTCGTATGGTCAAATTGACGTTGTTGTTCCGTCAGCCGCCCGATGTAGCAGCTTTTGAGGATCATTATCCTCAGAGTTTGACCTTACTCGAAAAAATGCCGGGGATTCGGCGTCGCCAAGCCTGCACCGTGCTGGGCAGTCCCAGCGGCGACTCACCCTATTATCGCCTGCTTGAGTTTTATTTCGACGATTTTGCGGCGCTCGACGCCGCCTTGATCTCTGCCGAAGGACGGGCGGCGGGCGCTGATCTGGTGGGATTCGCGGGGCACGGCGTCGAAATGATCTTTGCCGATGTGTTCGAGGAATAAATCGCATATTTCCGTTTTTTTTTGTAATATGCGTAGCTCAAACGCTGGATCGAGCCAAACTCAGATCGAAAAATGGCCGAATTTTGTAAAAACTGATCGAAAAACCTTGACAATTTCGGCGTTTTGCGTTTGACCGCTATTTACAATCCATGTATAATGCTCATGAAGCCCTAAGCTACGGAGAGATCGTCACAATATGGAGTCCAACATCCCTGTCGGTGGTAATGAGTCTACCCAGGAGACTCTGCCTACCACCGCGCCAGCCGCCGAAGCGCAGATTCCTGCCTCGGCACACACGCCCGAACAGCCCGTGAACGACGCACCGCCCGCTGAACAAGCGCCTGTTCAGTTGCCGGTCGCGCCCGATTCGGTTCCAGAGTCTGACGACGAAGCTGCCGCTCCCAGTGAGGCCGCTGATGCCGCCGCCCCCGCTGAGACAATGGAAGCCTTGCTCGAAGGATCAGACCACGAGCCAGAGGTCAAGAAGGGCGAAATCCTGGAAGGCACAGTCGAAAGTACCAGCCCCACTGAAATCCTCATCGATTTGGGCCTAAAATCACCGGGCGTTATTCAGAGCAAAGAGCTGGAACGCATGGATCGTGACATGCTCGAACAGCTCAAACCGGGCGAAAAAGTGCTGGTGTATGTGGTCATTCCCGTAGATAAGAACGGGAACGTCGTTCTCTCCGTGACGCGCGCTCAGGAAGAGCAAGACTGGCGGCGGGCCGAAGAAATGCAGACCAGCAAAGAAGTTTATGAAGGCAAAGTAGATGGTTATAACAAAGGCGGCTTGATCGTGCGCTTTGGCCGTCTGCGCGGCTTTGTGCCGGAGAGCCAAGTCAGCCGCGATCGCCGTCATCGCGCCGAGGGCAGCACTGAAGCTGCTGACAAGTGGACGAGTATGCGTGGCGAGCCGATCACCGTGCGCGTCCTCGAAGTCGATCGTGCCAAGAATCGACTGATCTTGTCGGAGCGCGATGCCACGCCGCACCTGCGCGAGGCACAAAAAGAGCGCTTGCTTGATGAACTGAAGGTCGGCGATGTGAAGATCGGGCACGTCAAGAGCTTGGCTGAATTTGGCGCGTTCGTCGATGTCGGCGGCGCAGATGGCTTGGTTCACTTAACCGAACTGTCCTGGAAGCACATCAACAAGCCCGCCGATGTGCTCAAAGTCGGTCAGGAAGTCAAAGTCGAAGTGATCAGCATCGATCGGGAGCGTAAACGCATTGGCTTGAGCATCAAGCGCCAGGAAGAAGACCCCTGGACGGTGCTCACCCGCCAATACACGATCGGACAATTGGTGCAGGGCACCATCACCAAGCTGACCAAATTCGGCGCATTTGCTCGGTTGGTCGATGCGCCCGAAATCGAAGGTTTGATCCACATCAGCGAATTGGCCGATCATCGCGTGAACCATCCGCGCGATGTGGTCAACGAAGGCGATGTGCTTACCCTGCGCGTGGTCAAGATCGAATCTGATCAGCGCCGGATGGGTCTGAGCCTGAAGAAAGTTGACTCGCCAGACTATCTCGACGGCGATTATGCGCGCGCCACGACGCCTGCGGCAACCGCCGCGCCGGACGTGGTGAGTGATGTCGCTGACTTCGAGGCCGCCTCGCTCAAGGAAGAAGATCGCAAACTGCGCGATCGTAAAAAGGGCGCGAAGAAGGGTGGCAAAAAGACCGGCCACGACGACTTCGACTTCGAGGACAGCGACTACTAAGCCGCTCCCTTGATGACCCCGCCGTAACAAAAAAGCGCTCCAAAGTTTGGGGCGCTTTTTGTTTGAGGTGTTCGGGTTGTGGGGTGTAGAGGGCTTGAACCTCTGACCTCATCGATGTCAACGATGCACTCTAGCCAACTGAGCTAACACCCCAGAGTGTCGAGCATTATAGCGGAGGCGGAGTCGCTTGGCAAGACCAATTTTACTTTAATGCAGTGCGTGGTTTGAAGATCGAACATTGCACCCAGCCCGCCAATGCGCCGCCGCCGAACGTCGCGGCCAGCGAGATCGGCACAAAACTCAGATTGCCATACAGCATCGCCAAACTCACGGTGCGCGCCGGATTCATCGATGCACCCGTCAGTGGTGCGCCGAACAACAGGCAGGCGGCGAACGTCGCGCCGACTCCGAGACTGGCGAGATACGCCGCGCCCGGTCGGCTAAAAGTCACCGTTTGAATATAGACGCTGACCAGGATGAACGTAAAGATCACTTCGAGGATAGCAGATTGGCCCGGATGGGTGAGCGTTAACACCCCGATTGTTTCAGTAAATGACCACCGCCAGAGGCGGTGGCTTTGGCTCATGCACCTAGAAGGTGCGTTCTTACGGTGCGTGGGTTAGTCGAACAAACGCTGTTGCATCAGTTCAGTCTGCTTTTCCTGTTGTTCCTGCCACTTCACATACA
>JBBRMW010000415.1:0-3679 GCA_038230635.1 Aggregatilineales bacterium
CCTACGAGCATGGCGGTTTTCGTAGGGACGACGGCTTGCCGCGTCCGTCCGGGCTATTTTTTCTGATTACCTTCGGTCTGTGTCTCATCGACGCTGCCATCGCTCTTATCATCGATGCCGATCGACAGATCTCCCTTGCCATCCCATTTGCCGAACTCGATATACGCGGTCGCGGCGGGATCGAGCGTGAGGCCGTCATGCACGAATGACGCTTCGGTGGTATCGTCGATCCGATCGACGATCAGGCCGAAGGTGGGCGTGGAGGTGTTGCCGGTTGTGTTGAGCGCCAACGTACCCTTATCGTAGTCGAGCGCCAGATGCACCGAACCACCTTTGTCGATGTCCGCACCCGTGATCTCGAAGTTGTAGTCTGAACCCGTGTGGGTCAAACCCAGGATCAACGTGGGTGATTCGCTGCTGCTGGGCGTGTACGTCAGCTGCGTACCGTCCGCCGAAAACACCAGCGTATCTTTTTCGCCCGGCTCAAGATTGATCGAATCGACGGCGAGGTCATAGCCGGGGCCAGTCATGGTGACGGTCGAGACCTGTGCCGCCTTGAGCGCGCTGCCATCCAACGTAATCGTGAACGCGATGCCGGTTGGCACTTGATAGATGGGCGACGGATCGTCACTCCACAGATCGCCGCTCTTGACCGGGACGAAACGCGCACCTGGAATCTCGTTGAAAAGCTGATTGCCCTGCTGTCCCAGACGATGGCCTTGTGCGTCGGTAATGATCAGGTCGGCGTTATTAGGACCGACCGTTTCGAGGCTGATTTCGTTATAGGCCGGTGCCGCCGCAGCAAATGCCAAGCCGTTCACTTTGGCGGTGGCACCCGGTGCACAGAACGGGCACTGCTGCTGGACGAGGCGCGGCGTAGTGGGCGACAACTGCAAGGTTTTGGTCGCGGCATCCCCTTCGTAGAGCGCTTCCGGCACGTTGGGGTTGATCGAGGCGCTGTATTTCCATGTGTTTGCGTTGCGATCGATTTCCACGAAACGCTCCGCACCGGGGAAGTTGTTGTCGTAAACCATGACGTGGAAGATTCCATTGCTCAGGTCTGTGACGGCATAGGGAGTGATCGCATGGCCGTTTTTGAAGCCGCGCTGGAAAATGCCGAAGGTGTACGTTTCTTGGGCTTTTACGCCGTCTTTCATCGAGGCGATCAGGATGTCGAGTAGTTCTGACGGTGTTTTATCGCCGATGATCGCGCTGGCAGCGGGTGCGGTGGCCTGGGTCGTGAACCAATAGGCGATCTCGCGCTGGAGCTTGACATTATTTGGAAAGGTGATATCGGGTGTCGCAGGCGCGCCGAAATCAGCATCTTTTTGCGCTTGTAGGAAAAACAGCAGGCTGAGTGTCGCCATGCCTTCACAGTGGCCGCCGCCCATCCCTTTGTTAAGCGAGTCCATCCACTGCTGGCCGGGCGGAATCAAGACGCACTCACCCTTATCGTTGGGCTTTTGCGCGCACACGGCATCTCCGAACAGGCGGCGCATCTCGACCGAAGTCAGGTTGGTGGCGTTGGCATCACTGCCATAGTTCTCGAAGCCGAACCCATTGGCCTTCGCACGGAAGGTGAGATCGGCCACTGTGGTTTCGGTTTGAGCGGCTGCCGGGCGATGTCTGGTGACGCCATAACCAAGCGTCAAAACGAGCAGCAATGCACATAAAAGATTGAAACGACGGGACATGCTGTTTGCTCCTGAATTGAGAAAAAGTAGCGTTTGGCAGTCTAACACACCTTGCGCGCGATTCCCTATCGCATATTTATCACAGTTATCCATTTTGCGATAAAGCTGCGGCATATGACGCGCGTATGTGATTAACCGCCCCGATTATGTTGGTGTTTTACGAAGATTCGGGTCGATAGATTTTGTGGGGTGCATTCAACGTTGGGGGCGAGATTCGGAAATGGACAAACCCCTCTATCCCCAGCCCTTTCCCCCACGCAGGCGGTGGGAAAGGGAGCAGACCCCCGCCGATCGCTGGGGCGCACCCAGCGGCTGAGGGCCGCCTGGCAATCTCGGTTAGCGGTCGGCTGTGACTCCCCTTTCCCCCCGCCTGCGTGGGGGATAAGGGGTGGGGGGATAGAGGGGTTCTATGATCTATCTGCCCCTACCGTTGAATGCACCCCTTGGAAGCCTAAACAAGACAAGTGAGCACTCGGCGTGTTAGGATAGTGCGCATCAGATGTACTCAGGAGATAACCCGTTTGACGCGCGCTCGACTTCCCTTGTTCGTGCTCTGGTTTGCCATGTTCGGATGCTTGTTGGCGAGCCTACTGAATCATCATAGTGTGGAACCTGCCGTAGCTGATCGCTATTCGACCACATTCATGCTCGGCCTGATCGCCGTTTGTGGCGTATGTTTGGGTGGTGCCGCAAGTATTTTGACGCTTGCACGGCTATCCGATGATCGGTTTTGCCGCGTGCTCGGAATCTTCGGTCGGTGGCGCGAGCGAGCGGTGGTACGGGTGCTTTTGACCCTCATCGCCGGGAGCACTATGACCAGCATGTGGCTGCGCTTCCCCGATATTTTGCAGGATGTGCCGCACCCCTATTTGCGCTTCTGCGCCAGCGTGGCGATATTGGCAGGTATCTATTTTGGCGTGTTTTGGCGCGCCGATGATCCAATGCTTCGCCCGCGAATTTGGTTGATCGTCGGTGGCCTGTGCGCAGGAGCGGGGGTGGTAATCACGCTGACTTACCTGACGCGCATCCCACCGCTCGACACGCTCGATGAACTGCACAATTACATCGTTCAATGGACGTATGCGAAGCTGGGGTTGCTCGGCGATGGCGTCTATCGGCAAATGATCCCGCTGCCGCAACCGATTTATGATAGTCCACATATCGTGGTAGGGCTGCTGCTGCGCTGGATTGGCAGCGATTTTTGGCAGGCACGTTTTGCTCGGCTGCTGCTATCGTGTCTGGCACTGCCTTTCATCTACAATAGCGGCAAAATTCTATATGGGCGGCGCACAGGTTTATTCGCGGTGGTGATCGCGTTTTTCTACCTCGCGCCAACTTCATTCGTGCGGCCTGATTTCGCGGTCGGGATCATGCTTTCGATCGGTATTTACGCGTATTTGAAGGCGCAGCAGATTACGCATCCGGTGTTGAATCTAAAAAACTTCACCACCCCGCCCCCACTCCGTAACACGGTGCGGGGGAGTCAAACGCGCTTCACTTTCAGCCCGCTGTTGCATTACGTGGCGGGTTTGATGATTGGACTCGGTGGCGAGGGGCATCCGCTGGCCTATCGTTTCGGTCTCGCCTTTGGTTTGATCTATGGCGCAAGCTGGCTGCGGCGCATGTGGGAGCGCAAGCGCTTATTCATCGACGGTCGCCTCATCGCGTTTGGACTGGGCGGCTTTACAGCGCTGCTGATTTACGTGTCGATTCACCTTTTGCCCGGTTGGGAACAGGGTATCCATTTCGCCCAATCGTATGCACCATCGGCGCGCACGGCCAGCGAACAAGCCGATGCCGCCATGAACATCATTCGGCGACAGATCGAAGTCTGGCTCGAAACATCTCCGATCGAGGCGTGGATTATGTTGGTGGCGGTGATTTTGGCCGGATTGCGCATGGGACGCGGCGATCGGCTGATCCTGTTTATCTTTTTGGTCAGCGAGGTGTTGATGGTGGCAACGTATGGCTATTATCGCGCATTC
>JBBRMW010000416.1:0-3661 GCA_038230635.1 Aggregatilineales bacterium
CCTGCGTGGGGGAAAGGGCTGGGGATAGAGGGGTTCTTTCGCCTGTTTGCAAGGCAAGGGCAGGGGCGGAGGTAGAGGGGTCTGTCCATTCCCAAATCCCGCCCCCAACCTTGAATGCACCCTTGAACATCGGATCACATAAAAAGGCGAACGGGAACAACGTCAATCGATTAGGAGGCCGGCTGTACGTCTTGCAAAACCAATTGCAGACGCTTCTGGCCGTTGTACTCGTTCAAATCGAGTTGATAAGCCACATTCACCTGTTCTGGGAGATCATCGCACAGTGCGCCCATCCGAAAGCCGATCGCCTCGAACTCGCGCTCCCGATCGGCCAGCCACAGCTTCAAATGCGCACCGTCTGCGCCAACCGTTCCGCGCCGCCGGATCGTCAGGCCGCGCGTACCCAATAAGGGTGAAGGATTGCTGTTGCCCGTCGGTTCGAGCCGCTTCAATTCCTCGACCAGATCGAGTGTCAAATCGCCCAGGTGAACTTCGGCGTCGATCTTGACGGTGCGCTCGATACCGCCCGGTCCAAAATGGATGCGCTCGCCCGCGATTGCCAGCAGTCGCTCATGAAAAGCGGCTAGGTTATCGTTATGGACAGTGAAGCCCGCCGCCTGTGCATGGCCGCCGTGGCGGATCAGCAGTTCAGCGCAATCGTCGAGCGCCTCGGTGATATTGAAGCCTTCGATGCTGCGGCACGAACCATGACTTTCGATTTCGCCGCGATGCACGATCACCGCCGGGCGGTAGAACTCCTCGGTCAAACGCCCCGCCACCAATCCCACGATCCCCGGCTGAAATTCTGCACTGGCAGCGAAGATCAGCGGCACGCTGCGCGGATCGCCGACCAACCGCGCGGCATAGGCTTGCATATCGGCGGTGAGTTCCTGTCGCCGCACATTGAGTGTGTTTAATTCCGCAGCCAGCAATGCGGCTTCGGCTTCGGTCGTCGCGGTCAACAGCTTATAAGCGTCGCTCGCGCTGGCGAGTCGTCCGGCGGCGTTGATGCGCGGTCCGATCCGAAAACCGATGGTTCCCGCATCGACTTTACTGGGATCAGTACCTGAAACTGCCAGCAGCGCCTTGATCCCCAGACGCGGATTTTCGCGCATGAGTCGTAGGCCACCATTGACCATCGCCCGGTTTTCGAGTCGATCGAGCGGCGCGAGATCCGCCACAGTGCCGATCGCCACGAGATCGAGCAAATCCTCGACCGGAAACGGCGGCTGCACATTGCCTCGACTGTTTTTGGTGGCGCGGAACAGCGCATCGGCCAAACGATAGGCGATGCCGACGCCCGCCAGCATATCTTCACCATATTTACAGCCCGGCTGTTTTGGATTGATCACCGCCAGCGCGCGATCGGGAATATCCGCGCCGACGGTGTGATGATCGGTCACGATCATATCGAGTTTGCACTGATCGACGCCGTACTCGACCTCTTCGATCGATCGGATACCGCAATCGACCGTAATCACCAGTTTCGCGCCGAATGCCGCAATTTTGGCGAGTGCCTCGAAGTTGAGGCCATAGCCTTCATCGACACGGTGCGGAATATACTGTTTGACATTTGCGCCGACGGCACGCAAGGCCGTTACGAGCAACGCCGTACTGGTCACGCCGTCGGCATCGAAATCGCCGTACACGACGATCAATTCGCCCGTGCGAATCGCCCGCCGGATGCGCGAAATCGCCTCGTTGACACCACGCATTTTGAATGGATCGGCGAGTTCCGTCTCACCCGCCAAAAAGCGCATCGCAGCAGCATGATCCGTTAACCCGCGCTGAAACAGAATCGTGGCGAGTACCCGGTTCATTCCCCGGAAAGGCGTATATTGCGACTGGCTCAACTCGGGCGCGATTTGCCAGCGTTTGGATGTCGCGGTGTGAAGCGTCACGGAGTTTTGGCGATCTCGCTCAATCAAGAATCGAACCTGCTATAACCAACCGCGCGAGGCGATGAAGCGTGACAAAAACGGGACGTTCGTCATTTGTCCACTGGCTGCCTGCGCCGCAAGTCCGAAACCCGCGATATACAGCAAACCCGCCACTGGCAGACCAATGAGCGTACACGACAAGACCAACATGATCACCCACAGGACGCGCGCATGGGCGGCATGATAACGAATCATGCTATCTTGTCCCCATTCTTTTTTGATCAGCGGAGCCAGCGCGACGACGCCCGTCACGTAGCACAGCGCGCCCACCATGTTGGCAGTACCGCGATTGACCGTGCGCTGCACCATGTTGAGTTGATTTTGAGCTTGCCCTAGGGGATTACGTACCCGGTTCGTCGCCTGATTGAACTTGCTTTCGGCCTGGTTGAGCTTATCCAATGGATTTTGCATGGTCGATCATCCTCCGCTGTTCGGCGGACGGCGATTCGTCGCCCGTCACATATACGCCTATTGTAGTCCTGATTGACCAGATTGAAAATCAGAAACTCGAAAACGCAGTCGATTTCGAGTGTTGAAGCGCCGTCTGGCTGAATGGCGCTACAATCTGCGCATTATGTCACCCACATCTGCCCCGAAAGTTGACAGCGCCCCGCTGCGTACTCAGGCTGCATCGCTGGGCTTCAATCTGATCGGCCTGACACGCGCCGTACCGTCTCCGCATCTCGCTGCTTATGAACGCTGGATTGCCGCTGATTTGCACGGCGATATGGCCTATATGGCGCGCCCCGATCGCGTGGCCCGCCGCCGCGACTTGAACGTGATCCTACCGGGCGTGCGCTCACTGATTATGGTTGGGCTGGATTACCAGACGCTTCGCCTGCCCGCCGCCATAGCCGATGATCCGCGTCGCGGTCGGATCGCCTCGTATGCGTGGGCCGCAGATTATCATGCGATCATGACCCCGCGCCTCGAAATATTGGCAGGCTGGTTGCGTGATCAGCAGAGCGGCGCAGCGTTCGAACATCGTGTCTATGTGGATACCGGGGCAATCCTGGAACGCGACCACGCGCAAGCCGCCGGACTCGGCTTCAGTGGCAAAAACACGCTCTTGATCCATCCTCGACGCGGCAGCTATTTTTTCCTCGGCGAAATTCTCACCGATCTCGAATTTGCTGATTACGATTCGCCGATGATCGAGCCGGGCTGTGGCCGCTGTACGCGGTGTCTGAATGCGTGCCCGACCGATGCGTTTCCTGCCCCGCATGTCCTTGATGCGCGGCGCTGCATCAGCTATTTGACGATCGAGCATAAACGTGAGATTGACCCAACGCTGCGCCGCCAAATGGGTAATTGGGTGTATGGCTGCGATGTGTGTCAGGCCGTATGTCCCTGGAATCGATTCGCAGTGCAGACGCTTGAAACGAATTTTTATCCGATCGATTTTGCTCGTGCTGCGCCACCTTTGATCGATTTGCTGCACCTGGATGATGACGGGTTCCGTGACCGTTTCGCCGATTCCGCGATCGAACGAGTCGGGCGCGATCGGTTGGTGCGCAATGCGTGTATTGCTGCCGGGAACAGCGGACTTGTAGAGTTTACCAACGCGCTCGCGGCACTGGCCGCATCCGATCGAAGCGCGCTCGTGCGAGAGGCTGCAACATGGGCTTTGGCGCACCCATAACGGCGCTCATCAATGGTCTGATCGTACTGCCGCCGGATGGATCAGCAGGCGAGTCGCGCGTGACGACCATGCGCTTCAG
>JBBRMW010000417.1:0-3577 GCA_038230635.1 Aggregatilineales bacterium
ATGGTACCGCCAAGATCATTCTTGGTAAGTTCCAGGTACACCTGAATTGTACCTGACGTGTGGACAAGGCTGCCCTCTATCGAATGCAGTGTGCCAAACTGCGGTCGGATGATGACGCTCGTAAACCCCATCGAAGACGGACGAATACCCAAGATCGATGTGAAATAATGGTACACCGGATGGGTTGACCAGGCGTGACAGTCGGAGCGACTTGGTTCCGGCAATTCGAGCAGCGTTTTCAGCCCGCTTCCACTCATATCAAACCAGAGGTGGAGCCGTTGCAGTAGACTTTCTATGTGATCGGTGGCGGCGTACGCTTCAAACAGGTAGTGCGTAAAATAAGCGGTGGTTTGGGTCAATGTTGGAGTGTTGCATAGGCGCTCGGCCAGATCACGTTGAATATGGGGTGCAAGGCCCCCACTCAGGAGTGCCAACGCCTGAGAATGTTCGGAGAATTGACTTTTCGAGAGATTATCTGTAAATAGCCCATGGTCCGTGCTCCAAAAATGTGTGGTCAACCGCCGAGTGAGCGCATCCGCCTGCCGCTTTGCGCGCGCCGCCAATTCAGGCTGCCCAGCCCATATTTCGAGTTGTGCCGCATAGTTCAGAGCCAGCGCAAACTGCCAGTTGATGATTCCGCTATTACCCACATCCCCATCGGGTGGGATGCCGTTACGCCAGTCAGGAACCCAATCTGCAAATGTCCATCCCTCTAGCGCTTGCACAAGACCCTCAGCACTTAAGCACATGCAGAAATAGTCAATCACGGCGCGCACACCGGGCATAAGGCCGCAAACAAAGGTCGGATCCCCCCGCCACAGCGCGTAATCGTAGACCATACATACCCACCACAGCGAGAAGGGGGCAATCACCTGCACATCGCGGCTGGGATGGCGAGCACGTGTCAGTCCGCTCGCTAACCGCGATCCATCGAACAGTTGCAACGCTTTACGTGCCAAGCGATCATCACGGGTCAGCACATAGGTCAGCAGTGCCTCAATGCGCGCATCGCCGACGTACATCAACTGCTCGTAGTATGGACAGTCCATGAACGTCTCGTGCGAACACATCTGCAAGGTGCGAATGGCAGGGTCGATCATGGCGACTAATCGTGAATCGTCGGCGGTGAATGTGCTTTCGGGTTCCAGCGGGTAGCGCGTCTCGCGCAAATCAAACCCTACCAATGTGAGTGAATCGTCGGCTGTCTGTAGGACAAGTTCCAAGTAACGTCCTGCATTCCACCAAAGCGGCTCAAAACGTCGGTCTTGTCCGCCATCGGCCACATAGTCATCCGCAATGGTCGCCAGGTGCTTCGCATCGATCTCGTTCCGATGGCCTTTGTGTTGCAGATCGGTATCGAGAAACAATGCTTCTGCCCAACCAATTCGTATACAACTTCCGGCTCCATTCGAAGTGGTGACGCTGGCATACGCACAAAAATAGTCTTCCAAATCGAGAAGCACGCGCCGTCTGGTGTGGGGTGGGATCACGAGCGGTTTTTGGAAATGGATGAATGCTTGCCACGCTTCTCGCTCAGTTACTAGATCAGCCTGCAAATGAATAGGCATCGTGCGAAGCGCGTCAACGTCGATGGTTGCCACATCGGAAACGATTCGCACCGTTCCGGCTGCACATGGCTTGTCGAGCATGGGTGGGAGCGTCGCTGGCTTGAGGAAATGGGTTGGGCTTAAGCCAAACGGTAGCCAAGTGGAGCTGCCCCGTGTGAGCATTTGTGCTGGATACCAATCTGGGCCTGATCCTGTCTCAAATCCCCAAGGGAATCGCGTTCCATCGATCTGCACACGCGCGCCGATCGCACTATACGCTTTGCCGATGCTGCTGTCCACGAATGAGTAGCCATCCAGCCGTTTGGCATCCCAATCAGCAACACCCGTGCCGAGCAGAGCGACATACTCTGCATCGTGCGGACATAGTAGAAATCCGGCTCGGCTGCTCATTTGTGCGACTGGAGCCTGCTGTCCAAGGCACCAGACACGCGCCACGACGACATGCAGCCCCTCAGCCAGCGCCAGATCATAGGTCTCGAAGTACCATGCCATCGGGTCGCCACGTTCGCTGCCGCGCCCTATACGCTGTCCATCAACGAACAGTTCGTACCGTTCGTCAGCGCTCACATGACAGCGAATGCGCGCAGCATGCGACAGCGTGAATCGAACCCGATAGGCAGTCACGAAGGGTGGTCTGTCTACATTCGCACAGCAAACCCAGCTGCACGGCCAAGTTGCGCCGCTGTAGGGGTCGGAGTCAATCAGGACCCGTGATCCAGTTACTTGTGTCACGGGTTGGGCATTCGCCTGGCGCGCAGATTCCTGAGTATTGCGCTTTTTGATGGCCTGTTGATTCGGCGTGTCGCTTGGATTTCTGTGTGGAACAGACATACCTCGTATCCTAATTCTACAACCGGACTTCATTCATGAGCCTGTGCCTTGGCCTAAAGACCGAGGCTGAAAACAGCGGTGGGTAGGGTTGAACGCGGCGCGTGGCCTGTTTTCAGCCCTGTAGTTTTAGGGCAGAGGCGTGGTCTGAGATCAACTCCGGTTGTAGAACTAATTAATTTTCCATGCGCCAAGTACAAAACCTCCGCCTTTAGGCGGATAGCTTCAGCAGGTATTTTTGTCTTCTGCATTGTGCCTTTGGTTTGAACTTTTAGTCACCCGAAGGGTGAGAAACCGACTTTCAGTCGTAATCCAGCCCCTCGCCTTTAGGCGAGGGGCGTTCAGTTCGACCGGAGCAAACACAATCGCCCCTTTTTTGGATTGAATCACGACTGATTTCGAACAAGACGCCGTATCCGGTGCCGACGCTAGAAGTGGTTGGTACTTGAATCCAGCGCCGTTTGGGTTCAGTGGCCCGCCAACCTGCTGATTGGTGCTGCCCGTCAGGTCCGCCAGGGCGACATTGGTATCCCCAATCACCCATAGGCCCGTCTGTCCAGCGGGGGGCGACTTCGCAGGCGAGACGACATAGCACGACGCTTCCTGGATCGTGATTATCTGGGTATCGTTCGTGTCATGCTTCACGCCAAGCGTACCAGCGACCACACTGTAAACGCGCTGCACACCTAGTTCTACCAGGAGTACGCTTCCAATCACTACCAGCGCCAATAACCCAAGCAACAGCGAATACTCGACCAGCGCTTGTCCGCGCTGCCGTCGATCACTTCGTCTACTGTCATCATCCATCAGATTTTCCCAATTAAGGACGGTTGAGTAACAAACTGCACACCAAAGGCTGGCAGATCGATTGGCTCGGCTGCCAGGTGTGGCAGCATGATTGAAACGCCGTGATCCGAATGGTTCAGACAAATACTATAGCGTCCTGTCGAACCATTCCGACTCACCACTTCGACTCCTTCCGGCAACTCCGGAAGTATCAACAATCCCCGCTGCACACACAACTGCCCAATCCAGCGGGATAGATTGGTTGGGAGTGTCCCGAAGTAGATAGCTTGCCCGTTCGCAATCGAACAGCGGGTTATCGCGGGTGTGTTCGCATAGTAGTCACTGGTGAAGAGCGCCATCGGCTGCGCGCCACGAAGATCAACGACATCACACCA
>JBBRMW010000418.1:0-3576 GCA_038230635.1 Aggregatilineales bacterium
CGCCGCGCCAAGCAAAGCGCGGATAATCGCGGATCGTCCCGGTGGGCAGCGTCCAAGCAGTCGATTGCAAGGATGAATGCTCGATCGAGGGTGGCAATAGCTGCCGAATCGTTTGCAAGCCTCGGAACAAGCCAGCCGGATGGGGCGCGCGTATCTGCACCTGATCGGTGGTGATCGTCAGATCGTACCCTTCGTCGCCGAGGGTCGAGTCTGCACCAACGGTCGTCAAAATGATGCCGCCAACGACGGGTGTGCTGGGCAGTGGCGCAACGCCGAGATCGTATCCAGTTGCGGGTTTCAAAATATCGGCGAGATAATGTCCGATGGCGGTTAGTTCGGGAGCGGCAGGATCAACATAAATGGACGATCCCGCAAGCAGCGTAAAAGTGCCACCTGCCGGTTTCACGGATACGGGCAGCGGAATGATATTCGTCAGGGTTGTGCTCGCGCTTGTTTGGGCGGCTGCCACGTTATTGGATAAAGTCATAATATTCGGTACTGTGCAGAACATCAAGGACCACACCAACACTGCTTTGAACTGACTGAGCGCATTTTGTCGTTGGTCGCTGAGCATTCCGCCGCTTCCTTTCTGCCCTAAAGGATCGTAGATAAGCGCAGAAGCGTACCCGGAATCGCGTGGATCGGCAAAGCCTCAGAATCTCAAGTAACAGCGAGGGGAAATTGGGCGCGCTTAGGGTGATTCGGGGCGGAGCAAAGGGCGGAATTTGTAGCCGTAAACGATCACACCATGTGGGCCATCGTATCGGAGTTTGCGCGTGACCATTTCCACCCGCTGTCCGATTTGCGGCGCGGCATCGAGATCGGTCAACTGCGCAGTGATAAGGGGACCTTCGTCCAGCTTGATTAATGCAACCGTATAGGGTGCTTGTTCCTCGAAGCCGGCGGGTGCATCCGTAACCGTCGTATAGCTGTAGACGACACCATACCCCGATAGCTGAAAGGGGGTTTTGGCTTCGGCGGCGCATTCCGGGCACACATCGCGCGGCGGGAAAATTGCAGCGCCACAGCTTGGACACTGCTCGCCAATCAGTCCATAGCGTGCGCCTTGCAGACGCCAGTTTTGAGAGACTTGCATCTTAGCGCGCGGCCTGACGCTGCTCGTATTGCGGTAAGTCGATCAGGAGTGGGCGATCCTGTATGGGCGTATAAGCCACATGCTTCACTTCGCAGTGGGGGCAGACGGCGCGCGCTGGGAACAAAATCGCCTCACACTGCTCGCACTTCACCGCTTTGAGCGCGTAGCGTTGACCATTGAGCCGCCAATTCTGAGCGATGTGCATGATTTGTGTCCTTCCAATAAAACGCGGTGCGTGATTTCAGCACCGATTGCCAGCCATAGGATATGCAACGTTTTGTGCATCTCATCACAAATCATATACCCGAAAACCTCTCAAAAGCTATCATGAGAGCCTTGAGAGTCTGCCAGAATCGCGCAATGAGCGGCTTTCCGAACAGGTGTTCAGGTTGCGTCATCCACGCCGATTACAGCGATCCCATCAAGCTCCAGCAGTGCCTCACGCTGAAAAAAGCCCGTAATCTCGAACATTGCCATCGTCGGGAAGTAGCTTCCGAAGTAGCGGCGATGAACTTTTCCGATCGGTTTCAGATTAGCAAGGTACAAATCTCGATCGCGGGTGAAAATCGTCATTTTGACAATATCGGTCATCGCCCCGCCCGCCGCCTCGACAACCGCCTGATGGTTGCGCAAGATTTGATCATACTGCGCCACGATGTCGCCGGGTGCGACGATTGCACCATGCGCGTCGAGGGCAGTTTGCCCGGCCAAAAAGAGCAGCCGTCCGCCCGATACCAAAATTCCGTGATTGAAGCCGACAGGTGCGGCCAGCGAATCTGGATTGATCAGTTTTTTTGACATGTCTCAGCGCCCGGTAAATTTGGGCGTGGCCTTTTGTTTGAACGCCTCGTAAAACACGCGGTGATCGCCGCCCATCATCAGGAGCGCCTGCGCTTGCGCTTCGGCTTCGATCGCGGCGTGTAAATCCATGTTCCATTCGTTGTTGACCATGCGCTTCGTCATCGAGAGCGCGAATGTCGGGCCGTTCGCCAATCGATCCGCCCACTCGCGCGCGGTCGAAAGCAGCGTATCGGGTGGGACAACACGATTGACCAGCCCGTATCTTTCGGCGGTGGCGGCGTCGATCGTGTCACCGAACATGAGTAATTCGAGCGCACGCCCGCTCCCGATCAGTCGTGGTAACAGGTATGCCGCGCCCATGTCCGCGCCCGTCAGACCCACGCGCGTAAATAAAAAGGCGAAACGCGCCGATTCAGAGGCCAGCCGAAAATCCGAAGCCAACGCCAGCAATGCGCCCGCGCCCGCCGCCATACCGTTGATCGCCGCGATGATCGGCTTATCAAGCGTGCGCATGTTCTGGACGAGCGCGCCCGTCATGCGCGTAAATTCGAGGTGATCGCGCATATCACGGTCAAGGTAATCGCCGATGATCTCGTCCACATCGCCGCCCGAACAAAAGCCTTTGCCCGTCCCAGTCAAGATAATCACTTTGACTGATTCGTCGTAGCGGAGCGCCTCCATCAGATCGCGCAGTTGGGCGTAGATCGTCGTGGTGAGCGCGTTCAGGACGGCGGGGCGATCCAGGGTGATGGTTGCCACACCGTTGGTGATAGTATATAAGAATTCGTAGGTCACAAAATGCTCCTAAGTGAAAGGCCCTAACCCCAACTCCTCTACCTGCGGGAGCGGGGGCGAGGGTTTCGGAATGGCGAGGCACACATCCGCGCCGCCCGCCGCCAAGATCGAGTTGATCTGGTTCGACGTTACCAGTCCGCCCGCCGCCATCGTCTTGACACGTGCCCGCCCCCGAATCGACTCACTGTATTTGGCGAGGGCATTAGGATCGTAATCGGGCTTGTCGTCGGGAATCGTGCCGCCCGCCATTGGCAGGATCAGATCGCAGCCGTGTGCCTTGAACATCTCCGCAACCTGGATCGCGTCCTCGATCGTGATTCCACCATCCATCCAATCATCGGCGTTCAGCGCGACGGCCAACGGCTTGGTTTCCGGCCACGCGGCACGCACCGCCTCGAAAACCGCCAACGGAAACGTCAACCGATTGGCGAGTACGCCGCCGTAACTGTCGGTACGCTGATTACTGAGCGGCGACAGGAAGCTGCCGAGCAGGTAGCCGTGCGCTGCGTTGAGCAGCAGTGCATCGATGCCCGCCGCATCCGCCATTGTCGCGGCACGCGCAAAATCGGCGATCACGGTTGCCATTTCAGAAGCGGTGAGCGCGCTCGGAGTTTGACCATGTGGTGTGTATGGCAATGCCGAAGGTGCGCTCAGCGGCCAACCACCCGTGCGCAGCGGTCGATCCAGCCCGCCGACGCGCGGACGAGTCGAGCCGCGTCGTCCAGCGTGCGAAAGCTGAAGCATGATCTTGCTGGCTGACTGCGTTTTAACGCGCGCGATCAAGTCGGCCCAGGCGCGAGCGTGCGACTCGTTATATAGTCCGACGCAGCCCGGCGTGATCCGCCCCTCCGCCGAGACTGCCACCGCTTGCGTCAGCACCAAAC
>JBBRMW010000419.1:0-3458 GCA_038230635.1 Aggregatilineales bacterium
CCGCATCCGATCGAAGCGCGCTCGTGCGAGAGGCTGCAACATGGGCTTTGGCGCACCCATAACGGCGCTCATCAATGGTCTGATCGTACTGCCGCCGGATGGATCAGCAGGCGAGTCGCGCGTGACGACCATGCGCTTCAGCCGCGATCGGATTCTGTCGCTCGATATATTGGCCGCGCGTGGGGATCGGATCGTCGATGTGGCCGGATGTGTCGTTTATCCTGGTTTGGTCAACGCACACGATCACCTGGAACTGAATCATTACCCACGCACCAAGTTCCGTCCAGTGTATGCGAATGCCGCCGAGTGGAGTGCCGATTTTACGCCGCGCCTGGAGATCGAGCCGTTCCGATCGCTGCGGGCGCTGCCCCTTGCCAACCAATGCTGGATTGGCGGGCTGAAAAATCTATACAGCGGGGTGACGACGGTCGCCCACCATAACCCGTTGCACAAACCGTTACGCCGCGCCGATTTCCCCGTGCGCGTCGTGCAGCGCTATGGCTGGGCACACTCGTTTGCACTAGAACACGGTGATCTGCAGGTCAGCTATCGGCGGACGCTTCTTGATGCACCGTGGATGATCCACTTGGCCGAAGGCACGGACGCACGGGCAGCAGACGAGCTTACACGGTTGAGTGCGCTCGATTTGCTTCATACGAACACGCTGCTGATTCACGGTGTCGGCCTCCGCACGGCTGATCGCGCGCAGATGATCACGGCTGGTGCCGGCTTGGTGTGGTGTCCCTCGACGAACTTCTATCTACTCGGCGCGACGGCGCAGGTACGCGAACTTTCGGCAGTGGGTCTGCTGGCGATTGGTAGCGACAGCCGTTTGACCGCTGATGGCGATTTGCTCGATGAACTGCGAGCCGCGTATCTGACGGGTCAGTTGACACCCGCCGCCCTGTTCCGCGCCGTGACGACCGATGCGGCGCGCCTTCTACATATCCCGCGCGC
Organism: Aggregatilineales bacterium; assembly: GCA_038230635.1. Taxonomy (GTDB): domain Bacteria; phylum Chloroflexota; class Anaerolineae; order Aggregatilineales; family UBA2796; genus JBBRMW01. The sequence goes on from JBBRMW010000419.1 coordinate 958, forward strand.
TGGCAGCTTATTACCTGGCAGCCTCCCCGACTTCTTCGTAACCCGCGCGCCGCTCAGCCCCGATCCCTATCGCGCACTGATCGATCTGCACGCCGCCGACATCGAGTCGATTTGGATACGCGGGCGAGTGGTTGATTCCGTGCGACCAGGATAAGGTTCTATACCCCCATAAGGCCGATCCGCGAATCTGAATGTTTTTTGGAACGATATTTCCATTTTGAGGCAAATAAGAATTCAATGCGAATTTTTGCGATTACCTGACGATCACCTGACAATATTGCTATTGCGTTTTGACTATTTGACAAGCATGGCTTAGAATGTTGAGATATATTGTGAACAGTCCAGAATGACTGGTTCAATCTTCACACGACGAGGAGAAGTTTAGACATGAAGAATATTTCCTGGTTCCTTAAGCTCAGCGCGGTCTCTGTATTGGCGCTGATCGTTGCCGTTGCCAGCCTGGGCGCTGGTAGCAACGCGGGTGCTGCCGCTGCAACCGCCGCCGCAACCGCCGCCGCGACAAAGGCCGCAGCAGCAGGTCCATTGGCCTTGTGCTATGCGCCCGCTGGTATCGCCCTCGTGCGCGCCGTTCACGCTGCAGATGGCGCTGGCGCGGTCGATATTTACATGGACGGTGCAGCAACTCCTGCCGTCACCAACTTGGCATTCGGCGCTGGCACGGGTTACGTCGAAGTAGCCGCCGGTGACCACGATGTAAAAATCACCGCCACGGGCGATGCAAAGAAGACCGTGTTCGAGGCCAAAAAGCTCAAGCTCACGGGCATGACGGCCTACACTTTGGTCGCCGTTGATGACAAGAAGGCCGTCACTGTGAAGACCTTCGTCGATGACCTGAGCGACACCGCTGGTAAGGCGCGCGTCACCGTCATTCACGCCGTCGCCGATGGACCTAAGGTCGATGTTGTCAGCACGAAAGATAATAAAGGTCTGATCTCTGGTTTAGCCTTCGGCAGTGCCAGCAGCGTTCTCAATGTCGCCGCTGGAACACTTGATCTTGCTGTTACGGAAGCCGGCAAGGGTACCAATGTGATCATCGACCTCAAGGGCACCAAGCTCGAAGCCGATACGATTTACACCGTGCTCGCTATTGGCTCGGTCGCCGGTAAAGACATCAAGGCGCTCGTTCTGACTGCTGCCTCGAAAGCCGGTTTTGAACCTGCTCCGACTCCCACGCCCGTTGCGACGAAGGCCGCTGCGACGCCCGCCGCCACCAAAGCTGCGCCGACCGCCGCCGCCACCAAGGCCGCTGCGACGCCTGCTGCCACCAAGGCACCGCCAACCTCCACCCCCGTACCGCCTACCGCAGTCCCAGTTGGTCAGAAGCCCGCTTCGGCAGGCATCTCACCCCGCACCGCAAAAGGTGGCTTCCATCACCTCAATGATGGCAAGTGCGTCGAAATCGGCGCTATCACTGTTCCGGGCGGCCCCGCCGCGACGGCTGGTCTCGCCGCGGGTGACCTGATCCTCGGCGTCAATGGCGTCGCCATCAAGACGGCGGCTGAACTGCTAGCCGTGATTGATGGGCACAAGTCTGGCGACAAGGTAACCTTCAACGTCCAGAAGATCCTCAAGGACGGAACGCACGATACTAAGGAAACCGATGTGAAGGTTACGCTCGGCGCGAATCCTTTCGCCGGTTAATTAGCGTCTCATCGCTTTCAAAAACAGCCCGGCCCGCAATGGTCGGGCTGTTTCGTTTCAGGCGCAAAAAATATGAGTTGAATAAGGCGATGTCCACGAAATTAAATTCAATGCGGGTCTTGGAAGCGCAAAAAATCCCCTACGAAGCGCTCACCTTCGACGACACGGTGCATGATGCGGTCGAAGTGGCGGATGTGCTCGGAGTCCCGGCGGCGCATCTGTACAAGACTCTCGTCGTTCAGCGTGTGCCGCTTGTTGCCGCCGAAAAGCCGCTGCTCGTCATGATCGCCGCCGATCGTCAGCTCGATCTGAAAAAGTTTGCGGCAGCCATCGGCGCAAAAAAAGTGGCGATGGCTGCACACGCCGATGCCGAAGCGCTAACTGGACTGCGAGTCGGTGGAATCGGCGCTCTGGCGCTCGTCGCCAAAAACTGGCCCGTTTATCTCGATCAGCCCGCCACCCAAATCGGCTCGATCTGCGTGAGTGCCGGACAGCGCGGCCTCAATCTGCGTGTGCCTGTCGCCGATCTGATCCGCGTGCTGCGTGCGCGCGTCGTCGAGGCAACCTGAGCCTCGCCAGCGATCCGCCGCCCTCTGAAGTGTAAAATTCTTATAAACGTGCTATCATGCGCTGATATTTCTGCTGCTCGGGAAACCTGCTTTTATAGTCTGGAGAATCGTTTTGCGACGCCGCTTTTCACTGCTGACCCTGTGCCCAATCCTGCTATTGTTAATCCTTTCCGCCTTTGTCCGCCTGCACGCCCTGGCGTCTTTGCCCCCTGGCATTGACGATGAAGTGATCGCCAATTTGCGCTTCGTCGGAGCATTGCGTGACGGGCA
>JBBRMW010000420.1:0-3453 GCA_038230635.1 Aggregatilineales bacterium
ACAGGAAACTTCGCTCAAACTCGGAATCAAGGCTAAACGCCTCAAGGCCGGCTGGAGCGAAACCTTTCTCCTCAAAGTCCTTCAAATTTAGATGCAATCGCCCTGATTAATCAAGGTTCAATAGGCCAGCATGGGTGAAAAAGCCAATGGAGTCAACAGGGGAAATGAGTGATAAGCCATCCGCAATGGTATTGATGAGAGCGTCAATGGTTTTGGGCACGGACGCGGCGCAAGTAGGCTTTCAGCTTAGCAAAGGCGTTCTCAATAGGGGAAAGATCAGCGGAATAGGTGGGCAAATACAAGATGACTAGACCACGGGCGGCAAACAAGCTGTGTACCAGCGCCAATTTGTGAACAGCCAGATTGTCCAAAACAAGGATGTCACCGGGACGGGGTTATTTGCATAAATCCTCAAAACTTCGGATTCTGAGGACTAGCATCAGGATCAGGGGGCATCGAGTTTCCTTAGCTTCACGGAGAGAGGGCTAGGGGTGAGGCGTTTATCGAGCGGGGGTTGCAGGGTGAGTTGAATCAGGCGTGATCAGCTTCCAAGCGCTGCCACCCGCCGCAAGCTGCAAGATTGCCGTATCGCGCGCGCGAATATACAGCGTCGTATTCGGCAGCGCCACGTTATCGCTCTGGTACGCACCATCGAAGCCGAGTTCGGGGCCGGTCGCCCAACCGAGCCGATCGCGGATGTGTGCCTGCCCGCGCCACACCAGCCCAAATCCCCGGATCGGCTGCGACAGATTCGGCGGCGCGGAAATCGACGGATCGTGGTCGGGTTGGCCGTCTTTATATTCGTCGGGGAAATCGATCCAGGCGGGCTTTTTGCCATCGTTGAAAAATACGTAAATGCGCGCCTGACTGCCGATCCAGATCATCTGGCCGTGCTCGAACGTCTGTTGGGCGGCGGGCGAGAGGATCGGCGCGTCGGCGGGACAATTGACGGGCGCGGGTGCAAAAAACCAACTTTGTTGCGGACACGACAGCGGAATAGTCAGCGTTTGTTCGATGCGACTGACCGTATCGCCGACCGACAGCGTAAAACGCGCCGAATCTTTATCGAGGCTGCGCGTCTGCACCTGCAATTTGCCAGCCCGATCGACCTGCCACAGCCGATCATGGCTGCCGTTTGCGTTCAGTCGATAAATGATCGCGCGATCCGCGCCGCGTACCGACCAATACAGCATGACCGAATCGCCAGGGCGCACGGCTTGCGAGTCTGTCGTGAAATATTCGATGCTCAAACTGCCCGGCTCGGTCGATGCGGCGGTTGGCGTCGGCGAAATGATCTGCAACTGCGTGGAGGTTGCGCCGATCAGCGAGGTTGGGCTGGGACCGCCTGGCGTCGGCGAAATAAATGGCGTGGGAGTCGCGCTCGGTTCGAGTGTCGGCGTATTGGTGATGGTGGGTGTGATGCTGGTCGTGGCGGTGGGGCGCGCCGTCGGAAATACCGGCTCGCCGGAATCGGCACCACACGCGGCCAGCAGCACGATCAGGCTGGCGAGCAGCAACCATAATACCCGGGGCTGAAGCCACCGGGCTGAAAACAAGTTTTTGAGAGGCTGTTGAATGGCAATAAAATCGCTCAATTACCTTCTCAAACATGAGGCTACACGAGTCTCTCCAAATTTGGTTTTAGCCCGGCGGCTTTAGCTCCAGGCACTGGGACTGCCACCCGCACGATCGTCAGTTTTCGGGCGGCGGAACGGGCAGATCGGCTTCCTTCACGTCTTTATACTTTTCGCCGATGTCCACCAACATGCGCGGAATGCCATCGACGATCGGGTATTTGTAGCCGCTGTCGTCGCAGACCAGCCACGTCCCGTGAGCCAGCCGCAGCTTACCCGGATCGCTGCCCTTGTCTTTGTAATGGACGGCCACCGGGCAGCGCAGAATATCGAGCAGGTCGGCGCTAATCGGGGGTGTGTTCGTTTGATCGGTCATCGGAAGATCCTCAAATGGTGTGATCGATATAAGGGCAGTGTTTCTTTGGGCAAAGTATAGTCGGGCGCGCGGCGAGCGTCAAGCAATCCGGCGAAGCAGGGTGCATTCAGAATGAGGGGTGCGCTGTGGCTGAAGGCCATCGCCTAGCGGACGAGGCAGGCCTCGTCCCTACCCCAGACGCCGTTCCTGTAGGGACGACGGCTTGCCGCGTCCGTCTGTTTCCACGATTTTAGACGCAATCGCCCGACGAAGAACCCAGGGCGATTGCAACTAATACTGTGACCAAGAAGATCGCATCTTCGACCGTCACCTTGCCCGTGCCCGCAGCAGCCTTCATGGCACGCCGCTCCGAATAGCCGCGATCGTCGCCAGCGTATCGCGCACCGCCCCTTCGATCGACTCGAAATTACCCGCTTTGACCCACTCACCCCGCATCAACTGGCTGCCCATGCCGACGCAGGCGACGCCCGCTCCGAACCAGCCGCGCAAATTGTCCGGTGCAGCGGTGACGCCGTTGGTGGGCATCAGGCGTGTCCAGGGACGTGGCCCCAGTACCGCCTTCACGAATGATGGCCCAACCGATTCGGCGGGGAACAGCTTGATGATCTCCACGCCAAACTCCTCGGCGGCAGCGATCTCTGTGACCGTACCTGCGCCCGGCACATACGCGATCTTGTGGCGATTGCACAACCGCGCCACACCCTCGTTGAACGATGGCCCCACCACGAAATTCGCGCCGTGTGCGATAAACAGCGCGGCGGTCGGCGCATCCTCGATCGAGCCGACACCGATGATCTGATCAGGGTACGTATGCGCGGCGGTTTTGACCATCGCGCCAAATACTTCGATCGCAAAATCGCCGCGATTGGTGAACTCCAATAGATGCGCGCCACCCCGATACAACGCCGCTGACAGCCTTTCGCTCAGGGCATGATCCGGTTGGTAAAACAGCGGCACCAACCCGTCGGCCAAGATGGTGTTCAAAACGGTGAGACGGTCAAAACGAGCCATTGCGATAATTCCTCGATCCGCGTATGGTGAACCCCGTCAAAGTTCGCTCATTCGCTGTAAAAGTTTCGCGCCGCCGATCGGCCCACTTTCAAAATCAACCGTCCACCCAAAAGGTTCTATCTGAAGCAACGTATTCTTTTGATCTTGTTATCCTGTCATGACAGGGTGACTCTGGGATGATACGATGCCCTCTGACGCTTGTCAAGCACGATTGCGTGCATTCAAGGTTGGGGGCGACTATAGAACCCCTCTATCCCCCCACCCCTTTCCCCCACGCAAGCGGGGGGAAAGGGGAGTCACACCCGACCGCTGACCGAGCTAGCCACGTCCTTCAGCCAGCGGGTGCTCCCTTTGCTCCGCCTGCGTGTCCTCACCCGTATCGCTGCCCTGCTGATTGTGAACGCTTGCAGAAGCGTCTGCTCCCTTTCCCCCCGCCTGCGTGGGGGAAAGGGCTGGGGATAGAGGGGTTCTTTCGCCTATTTGCAAGGCAAG
>JBBRMW010000421.1:0-3453 GCA_038230635.1 Aggregatilineales bacterium
CACGTGCGCTTGCACTGTCCACTAATTCAGAATGTTATCCTATGTATACCAAAGTGCTGTGCGGCACCCGTGACGAGCTGCGTGATGCCCTTCAAGCACTGGATCTCACCGGAAAAATCATAACCGCCTATGTCGAGCGCGTCAATCTCACCCTGCGCGAACACATCGCCCCACTCTCGCACCGCACCTGGTCGCTGGCTCAAGATGAGCACAGTCTGTGGATGCACATCGAATGGGGGCGTGCTTATTACCACTTCTGTCGCTATCACGACTCCCTGCGACTGCCCGCGACCCAGCCCGATCGCCGGTATCGCTCGCGCACCCCTGCCATGGCGGCGGGTCTCGCCCGACGGCGCTGGCGCGTCAGTGACTTGTTGCTGATGCCGCTGCCGCCTGCCTGATAGCGAAAAACAGGCGCAACGCGCCTAGCAAAAACACTGCCTCGTGCCTCACCGGGCGAATTTTGAGGTCAATCATGCCCCTCAAGAGGTCATTTTGAATTATCGCCCATGTCTGCGAGCCAAACCATTTTAAGTGGAATTATTCGCGATTATTATCGTGCAGCGTAGTCAACTGACATCCTCTCAGGTTTTTTGACTATACAGCTATCAATCATTGATGATATGGGTAAGATGACGATTTTGTCCCAAGATTTGGGTGTAGACCATCCTCCAATTGTCTGGTCGCCTGATGGTCATTTTTTAGCTTTTGCGAACATCATCAATCCCAATAATGGTGGGTCTTTGAATGTTCATGTAATGACTCGTGATGGTGTCGAAGTACATCAGTTTGACGTGCCGTTCTATGTGGACAATTTGACCTGGACAAACTGCCAGTTATAGGGGAATGTGGTGCGGGCGTGTTCACTGCACGCCCGCTTTTTGGCTCAGGCCAGCGCTGCCACCATCGCCTCAGCCACCGACTCGCTGACGTGCGTACGCTTTTCGAGGCGCATGGTCAGGCTGTGGCGCGGACGCAGCGTGAGCGTCGATTCCGGTACCACCTCCTGATCGGTTGGATCGAGCCGCAATTGGTAATGCTGCGCGATCGTCGCCAGCAGCAGGACCGCCTCCATATCCGCGAAACTGTTGCCGATGCACACGCGCGGCCCCGCCCCAAACGGCAAGTAGGCGTAGCGCTGAATCCCCTTTTCGTTTTCTTTGGCGAAACGCTCCGGTCGGAAGGCATCCGGCTCGTCCCACCAGCGCGGATCGCGGTGGAAGACGTGCGGGCTGATCGTGATGATCGATTCAGCGGGCAGCGCATAACCGCCCAATTCGACGGGTACGAGGGACTGCCGTGCATAAGTCGGGATCGGCGGGTACAACCGCAGCGTCTCTTTGAAGACCATTCCGGTATATTCCAATTGACGCAGATCGGCCAGCGTCGGAGCACGACCAGCCAGCACGCGATCAATCTCGGCGTGCATTTTCGCTTCGATCTCAGGGTGCTGCGATAACAGATACCACGCCCAGGTCAGCGCGTTGGCGGTCGTCTCGTGCCCGGCCAGCACGATCGTCACCACTTCATCGCGGAGCTGCCGATCGGTCATGTGCTTGCCATCTTCATCTTCGGCCAGGAGCAGCATCGAGAGCAGGTCGCCATTGTCTTCGGGCGCAGTTTGGCGGGCTTTGATGATGCCCATGATAATCGCGTCCAACTGCTGGACGCCGCGCTTGTTGCGAATATTGCGCGGCAGTGGTACCCATTCGGGCAGCATTTGGAAGATCGATTGCATCCCCTCGTTGCTGGCTACGAGCACGATCGTCAGCGCCTCGCCGATGCGATCCGCCGCCTCGCCGATCTCCGTGTTGAACAGTGATTTCACGACGATGCTCAGTGTCAGCCGCATCATAGCGTGATTTACGTCCGTGATCTCACCGTCTGACCAGCCATCGACCAGATTTTTCGTGTAATCGACCATCGTCTCGGCATACGCCTGGATACGCTTGGTGTGGAACGCAGGCTGCGCGAGTTTGCGTTGACGTTTCCAGAAATCGCCATCGCTGGTCAGCAGACCATTGCCCAAAAAGCGCGAAAGTAGAATCCGGTAGATCGGCGCTTTCTGATATTTATCGGCTTCTTCGACCAATACTTTGCGCAGGTCATCGGGATGGTAGATCAGATAGGCATTGCGATCGAGATACCGCACATGCACAATATCGCCATAACGTGCTTGCATCGATCGCTCGAATTCCAAGATGTCCGCGCGATATTCCATGATGTTGCCCAATACCACGTTTCCTTTTGGGCCGGGCACCTCATGATAATCTTTTAGGTTGGCCGTGGCTATGTTCATCAGCTTACATCCTCTCTGCATGACCGGACTTTGCGTATAGTCTGTACGGAAATTGACATTGTGTACGCTAAATAGCATAATACAGATTTTAGGCAGGTCAACCAGCAACTTGATCAGCGTGTACGGTAGTTGACATATGTCTATCAATTCATTTGCAAAGGATTCAATCATGCAGCGTAAACTCGATCCGCGCGTCATTCGCACCCGCCAAATGCTGCGCGACGCCTTCATTGCCCTGATCCTCGAACGCGGGTACGACGACATTACCTTGCAGGCCATCACCGACAAGGCGGGCTTGCGGCGCGCCACCTTTTATTTGCATTACAAAGACAAAGAAGAATTACTATTTACCATTTTGAAGGACACCTTCGATGATTTGACCACCCAGATCGACAAGCTCAATTTCGGCGCGGCCATGCCCGATATGCAAATGGCGGTTTATCGCGTGATCTTTACCCATGCGCAGGAAAACGCGAATCTGTATCTCGCCATTTTGACGGGGCGCGGCGCATCGACGATCACGCGCTATATTCGTGAATACCTGTCGCAGGACTTTCTGCGGGCAATGTGTGATCGCCGACCAGATATGCAAATGACGATGCCCATCGACGTGGCCGCCAATTTCAACGCGACGATCGAACTAAACATGGCGATCTGGTGGTTGGAGCAGGGGATGCCTTATACGGCGGAGCAAATGGCCGAAATGTGTACCAAGTTGACGCTGAACGGCATGAGCGCCGCCTTTGTGTCTATGGCCGAAACGGTGTAATAGTCTAAGAGTCTCATCAATAATACCCTGAGCGACGCCCTAATGACGGGTTGAGGAGGGAGGTTTGGGTGATAATTCTGCCTGGACAGATTATCTGGAAACCAGTAGGATTTTCGCAGTCGAGACTATCGTAACCAACGAAAATTCAAATGCACATATCCTTTTGGCAGCTGCTGATACGAATTTATTGTGATGGGATGTTCGTGTGCGCCTTATGGCTATGGGCAATGGCCTAGCCCCACCTCGTAAGGTCAAATAACCCCATCTGAGTGGGAACAAAGTCAAAGGCAAGGGATATTTGATAGTAGAATTGGGGGCTTCCATTCGAGAAGCGTCGTGAGGTTTATGGTGGCTTGGTTCCTGATTGGGCATCTGTTCAAGACGC
>JBBRMW010000422.1:0-3405 GCA_038230635.1 Aggregatilineales bacterium
CCACGGGCCTCAAGCTTTCTCAAAAAGCGATGTCTCTCCTTGAAACGCGCCTGCTGCGTTTACCCACCTTGCCCAAGTGGTTTCTATCCATTTCCCCACGCTTGTGTTGACTTTGGCTGCCCCATTTCTATGGCGCTCCCTAAGGCCAGTTGCTTATGCTCTGTGCTATGACCTCGCGCCCCGACCACCCACGTCCAGGCGATGGGTAGCGCGCCCACGATACACCACGGCGACCCATCAGCAACTGATGCCCAAAACTCACCTTGCTGCCGTCCATGATGAGCTGAATAAGCCCACCGGCGCTCGCTTTTTCCAGCAAGTCACACGCCAGCCCGCTGTACCACGCCCGCACCCGTACCCCAGGATTGTCTAAAAACCGCTCCAACCGCCGCACGATACTCAGCCGTTTCACCCGCAGTGGAAGCCGGCTTGCCATCCGTCCCGTCTGCACGCTTTCCGATAGAAAGATGCCCATCATTAAGTACACCATGTTTGTCACCCGACTGTTGATTTCTTGCGGCAGCATAATCACTAACCGCGCATATAAACTACGATACAATTGACCAGGGGGAATGTCACGCATGGTCGCGCTCCGTCTTGGTTTTGTCTGATTAACTCAACCTTACTCGGCTTTCCATGTGCTTGCAATCCCCTTTTTTTCAGGTGTCGTGTGGCTAGTATTTGGCAAGGTTTCAGTAAGCAGCGATCATCGAACCCGGAGGATAAGGACACTGCAACCCATGACAAAACGTGAACCACTCCGTACCGCCGATTTTGTGAAAGCCGCACCATGCGCCGCTTGCTAATGGGGACTTTCGTGTTGATCAGTGTACTGACTCTGACGATCGGCGTGTCCCGCGCGATCGGCCACGCCCAGCCGACTCGCCCGGAGATCGCGCTGCTGCATCTCGGCGATTCCTGCGCGCTGCCCTGCTGGATCGGCATCACGCCGGGAAAAACGACTTTTGAGGAGGCGATCCAGCGGATCAAAGGTGTCTGGGGCAGCCTGCCAGATTTTGTGCTGGAATGTGGAATTGGCGGGTGCGAATTCGGTAGCAAATCGGGAGATTTGTGTATACGTATCCAACTCACTGGTAATTCGGGAACAATAGAAGTTGGAATGGCGGTCACTTGGGTTGAGTTTTCTCAATGCTCTGAATATTCTGTTACGTGGTCAATAAACTTGGGGCAGCTTTTTGATGTCATTGGCACCCCTCAACATCTGATGATAGCACCATCGGATACTAGCAGCGACAAATTTTTCGGACGATTGTTATACGACAAATACGCGACCTACACATACACTAATGATTCTTATCAGCTAACAATTGACATCGGCCAACTGGTTAACACTATTCAGTTAAGCGATCAAATGCGAATTGATCCTGACTGGTATCACACATGGCGTGGGTTTGGTAGAGCGTATACGGAAATTAGACCGTGAGAATGGTTGGGAAGGAAATCGCAACGATGGCAATGCGTGAACCGCGTCATAGCGCAACTGATTTTGAGTCGTTTATCAATCGCCCGGAAAACGCACATCGGCGGTTTGAATTAATCGAAGGGCAGATCATCGAGAAAATGCCGACTCAAGAACATGGAATTCTGGCCGGGACACTGGTCACAGCGATCAACGTTTGGCAGAAGCCAAATCGGATTGGACGGGCTGCGGTCGAAGCGCGTTATCGTACCCCCGGTGATCTCCATAACGATCGCATCCCCGATGTATCGTTCGTGATCGGCCTGGATCAACCCATCGTGCGCGAAGGTGTGGTCGATCGGCTGCCCGCTCTGGCTGTGAGATCAAGTCGCCGAGCGATTCGTTCCAAGCAATGTCCGAGGCGGCGCGCTACTATCTCGCCAACGGAGTGCGGTTGGTGTGGCTGATCTATCTGAAGCAAAAGCTGATCGAGATGCTGACGACCACCGATCGACAGCTTTTGACGATCGACGATGTGCTCGATGGCGGCGATATGCTGCCCGGATTTCAGATAGCCGTGCGGGATATTCTTGAGGAATAGGAGCGAGCGCAAACGCAGATCATGGCTTTAATCACGATGAAATTTGGTGGCACATCAATGGGGAGCGCGGACGCGATCAGTCAAGCTGCCGCGATCATCTCGAATCAGCGCGAGTCGGGCGATCAGGTGTTGGCGGTCGTCAGCGCGATGAACGGCATGACCGATGGCTTGCTGCGCGTGGCCCGTACAGCGGCGACGGGCGATCGCAGCACGCACCTCGTCACGATCGCGGAGATGCGCGCGCGTCACCACCTAGCGGCAACGGCGCTTGTCAGCGATTCGATGGCGTTGGCGGGTTTGCTGACCGCGCTCGATGCCCTGTTCGACGACTTGATCGCGCTGTGTCACAGCTTGGCCGTGCTGCGCGAGGCGACTCCGCGTGCGCTCGATCAGGTGGCGTCATTCGGCGAGCGGCTCAGTGCGCGATTGTTGGCGGCGCGGCTGTGCGCGATCGGCGTCACCGCGACGGCGATCGACGCCACCGACCTGATCGTGACCGACGACAATTTCCAGGATGCCTCGCCGCAAATGGATGAGACGCGCGCCAACGTGCAAGCCATCCTCATGCCGATGCTGAACAATGGACAAGCGCCGATTGTGACCGGCTTCATCGGCGCGACGCGGAATGGGATCACGACGACGTTGGGACGCGGCGGCAGCGATTTCAGCGGCGCGATCCTGGGTGCGGCGGCGGATACCGACGAACTGTGGATATATACCGATGTCGACGGCGTGATGACCACCGATCCGCGTCTCGCCCCGGATGCGCGCGTGCTCGCTACGCTGAGCTATGCCGAGGTCGGCGAACTGGCGTATTTCGGGGCGAAGGTGCTGCATCCCAAGACGGTGCAGCCGATTGTTGATCGGGGCGTGCCGCTGCGTGTGCGCAATACATTCAACCCGACGCATCCGGGCACGCTCATCCAGCCGGAAATCGAGATCGTGCCGGGTGTCGTCAAGGCGGTAACGATCGTCAAGGATGTGCATCTGCTGTCGGTCGAAGGGCGCGGCATGATGGGTGTACCGGGCATCGCGGGGCGCACGTTCATGGCGGTCGCGCGCGCCAACGCCAGCATCCTGATGATCTCGCAGGCATCGTCCGAGCAGAGCTTTTGTTTCGTGCTTCCCAGCAATCGCGCCGAAGCCGCCCTGACCGCGATCAAACACGAACTGGCTGCCGAGATCGAACGCCACAACGTCGATCGGGTGTATGCGCAAACCGACGTGGTGATCGTAACCGTCGTGGGTGCGGGGATTCGCAATCAGCCGGGTGTGGCAGCGCGCGTGTTCGGGGCGCTGGCCGGGCGCGCGATCAATGTGCTGGTGATCGCGCAAGGTTCAAGCGAGTGCAGCATTTCGCTGGTCGTCGCGGAGTCCGAGGCGG
>JBBRMW010000423.1:0-3392 GCA_038230635.1 Aggregatilineales bacterium
ACTAGGTACTTATTTTCCTGAGCCATTAATGCCTTCAGAATATCCTTCTCGAATTCTGAACCAGGATTTTTGAGGCCGAGCGCGATTTCAACAATCGTTTCTTCATCTTGAAAGTAGTAATCAACAGCAAATCTATTGTTCCCACAAATCCGGCGCTCGGAAAAATCTTCATTGAAAGCAGTACGAGCGCGCTCCTTTATTTTGGCAATGAACCGATTGGTATTCAAGTCACCAGCACCCGGCCCTTTCACTTCAAAGAATGTGGGGCTTTCATCCGCGACAGCCTGGATAATTGCTATGAGAGCTTCTACTTTGCTCTTGGATGGATTCATATTCATATCCGGGTATTACTACTAGGCAAATAGATATAAACCCCAAGTACGTCGGGTGGCAACTGCGGCTCGACGGTATAGCGCACGCCGCGCGTCTTAGAGGCTGTACGCACACGGCGATGAGCTTCGAGCAACGTTTTAGCACGTTGCCCTGCTAGGGCATCCAAGGTGGGGGCAATAAATTCAAAACCATCAACGACACGGCGAACAAATTCCTCTGCCTGGGCAGGATCAATATTGCTGTTTGGTTGGGCTTCGAGTAGATATTCCGCGCTTTCTTCGTCTAACCATTCGGCGGATTCCGGCGCACCAATGAAGGCCAGCAACCGGCAGTCTTCCGCCATGAGCGGTGTATCTACTCCGTCACTATGGGTGATCAGATGATACCGAAACCTGGCAATCAATAGCGTGGTGCGCCGCGTGACGGCATTCGTCCGAATCGCGCCACAACGTCGCGCTTGCGATCCTTCTACGGGATCGAGGGCGGTATCCATGACGTAGCTCGCCAGCGACTCGATGATCGGATGTGTGCGTGTCAGAACTAGTTCACCCTCTTTGACGGGCAGCGAAAAGCGTGCGACAAATTGCGTGACGCCAACCGTTTCACGCAAGCCGCGTGGCGTTTCGGCCAGATTGACCATCAATTTATCGGTTCCACTGATAGTTCCGCCGTGTATACGAATCGCGTCCTGCAAGAATTCTGCGACCTGTACACCTGATCCAATCGCATCACGGGCGGCGGCTAGTTCGCCCGCGACCTCTTCAACCTTGATCGATCCCTGTGCAAATAGGGTGCGGGTGCGCTTTTCTTGTTCTGCCGCTTTTTCCCAGCTCAAATCGAGTTCCATCTGACGTGGCTTGAGGTACTCATCCAGAATCGGCAGCAATTGTGCGCTGAAATGGGCCGTTTCCCGCAGTAGCAACCCCTCGAAGATGGCATCGACCACTTGAGAATTATCCCCAGGGATCGGGACGGAAATACCGAGTCGATCCCGAATGGCGCGGTGCTTGCGAAGCAGGACATCAAGGACAATCCCATCGATCTGGTTATCGATGCCATAGAGGGTGATCATCTTGACCTTTGGATTCGGCTGACCGTAGCGGTCAACGCGACCTTCGCGTTGCTCGTGGCGCGTCGGATTCCACGAGAGATCATAATGGAGGACAGCATCAAATCCAGATTGAAGGTTGACGCCTTCACTGAGGCAATCGGTACAAACAAGAACCCGCTTGGGCGCTTGCGATAGCTCCGCGACACGCACCTCGCGTTCAGCAGGGGGGAGCAAGCCGGTCACGCCCACAATCTCAACACCGCGCAGAGCATCCCGCAACGCCGCTGTGACATAATCGACAGTCGGGATGAAACGACAAAACAGGATCGGGTGATAGCCTTCTTTGAGGAGTTCGCGTGTCAAGCGAATGGCCGTTTGAAGCTTCGCGTCCGGCTCACCTTGTAAGGCATCGGCAGCGGTTGCCATATCGAGCAGGCGACGACGGGCACTCTGCGCGCGTGTTTCGTCGTCTTCCAGAGTGCTGATGTCACTGCCGGGGATCGCATCCGCGCCTTCGCCGCCTTCTTCATTCACCAAGTCGAAGATGGTGCGCTGACCAATCTCATCAACCGCTTCGAGCGACTCGGCTTCGGTTGTTGCAGCACGGGCGCGGAGCGTTGCGGCGGCGGCGGCAGGGCTGGATGCCAACGAACGAAGCAGCGCCAACGCCGACCACCAGCGAATCCGCTGCCGATAGCCTGCTCCCGGTTCGCTAACAATCTCACGCGCGTAATCGAGGACACGATCAAATAAGCGGCGATACTCTGCGCTCAGTTTATAGGTTGGCTCCGGGTTCAGGTATTCTCGCTCGGGAAAAGGCGTCTCGGCGTCTAAGTATGCACGAATATCAGCCCGGCGGCGCTGCACCAGATGACGCGCCAGATCGCGGCGAAAGCGCTCATTCTGCGATCCGCTTAGGTCTTCGGGTAGTTCGGCGAAGTCCGGGTTGAGCAACGCGAGTAATGAGCGGAAAGCTTGCTCTTTGCCGCTGTGTGGCGTTGCCGTCACCAGAATCAGGTGGCGAGACTCATCTTTTGCTAAACCAGCAATCAAATCATAACGCTGGTGTCTGCCACCCCGCTTTTCGAGCGTATGAGCGACGCTGTGTGCTTCATCAACGATCACAAATTCTGGGCAGGCGCGCAAGAACTCATCCCGCCGCCGCTCTGACTTGATGAAGTCAGTTGAGACAACGACGAATGGATAATGCTCGAACAGTGATTCGCCCATCCGCAAAGATTTTTCAAGACGACTCGCCGTGCTGGGTAGGACCAGTTCCGCATCGATATAGAATTTTGTCCGCATCTCAGCTTGCCATTGCTCGGCTAGAGGCGGCGGACACAATACGGCGATACGTGCGATTTCACCGCGATCCAGAAGTTCACGGGCGACCAACAGTGCTTCAATGGTCTTGCCAATGCCCACGTCATCTGCGATGAGCAGCCGCACCGTATCAAGTTTGAGCGCCATCAGTAACGGAACCAGTTGATATGGGCGCGGTTCACAATTGATCCGCGCGAACGAACGGAATGGCCCGGCACTGGATCGAAAACCAAGCCGCACCGCATCACGCAGCAGGCGTGCCGAACGGTAATCACCCACCTGGGCTGGATTGGGGAGTGCAAAGGTGGCCGCCTCGACGTCTTCTAACAATGTATCGATCCCGGCGACTTCATCTTCTGTCCCGCCGAGAGGCCGTGCCAGAATCAGTTCGTCATTGGAACCGGGCAAGACGATCCATTCCCGTGAGCGCGCCCGGATGAGTGAGCCAATGGCAAAATTCGCACCATTCATCGGTTGCCTTCTCCAAACAGACGGGGGTAACGTCGCAAGATCACATCCCAATCGTCACTCATCCCAAACCGAATCACTGTATAGCCAAGGTCTTCCATACAAGCCGTCAATTCTGCATCACGGTCGCGGCGGTGCAGATATTGATGGGGTGCGCCATCCACATAGATCACCGCATAGTGGGCGCTGTACACAAAATCCGGGCGGGTCTGACAGT
>JBBRMW010000424.1:0-3372 GCA_038230635.1 Aggregatilineales bacterium
CCACCCCGCGAGTTCGAGATACATCAGAAGGTTGGCGATCCCCAGGACGCCGATAGGAACCGGCACCATCAGATTGCGCCAGTTGCGCGCGGCGACGATCTCCCAGACAGCTATGGCGCAGAGTGCAAAGAGAAACGCCAGATCGCCAAGGGCCGCGAGCCACAGCGGCAGAAACGCGGAAACCAGGCAGGCGACGCGTCCGAGCAGCCACAGGATCACGAGACCAGCCAGCGCTGTCCCTTGAATGGGACTGCGGCCCGTCCAGTTTGGAATTGCTGTCAGCATGAAGTCTGCAATCGCCGCAGGCACGAAGCCGAACAACATGGCGTGTATATGCCAGGTGAGAGGATCAAAGCGGCTCGGCAAGCTGCCGCCCATCGCAAAGAGGACGATCCATAGCTTGGTTTGAGCGGCCAGCGATGGCGCTCGAACAGCGCAAGCCGATCGATATGCTTTCGACGCCGGCCGGGTTTGAATTGGTTGAGGAACATCTGACGCGCGTCGAGTACGGCGTCTATACGTGATTCCGTTACGGGGTTCTCGTAACATCCGTGCAAAAAGTGCCGCTAAGCAGGTCTTTGAAATCGCGTGATAAAAGCTGGGGATAGTTATCTAAGGTGTTGATTTCAAAGAGATGACAGGTTTCGTGGCCTTTTTCCGGTTGTGTAGGTTTGGTTTGGGGAGGACCGAGCATTGGATGACCTACATCGACATTACCTTGGATGGGAACGTTTTCCGGAAAATCTGACTGATTCTGAGATCGAGGTATTTTTCACGCTTTCGGAAGAAGAGCATCGCGCTGTGCGTGGCAGACGCCGGTCCGTGAACCGATTGGCTATCGCATTGCAGATCGGATTCATGCGGATGACCGGCCAGCCGCTCAATTCCGTCGAGATAATTACACCACGGGTGCTAGGGCACATTGGGTCCGAGCTCGGGATTGATGTGCCGCGGTTGGCGTCCATCCGCGCACTCTATCGGCGGCGCCGCACGCTGTTTGAACATCAGGTCGCAGCCAAACAGATCCTGGGCCTGAGCGACTTGACCGCACACGGCGAGCGGGCATTGAACGGCTTTATACGCCGTGAAGCGGGCGAACAATTCACGACGGCTGATTTGACACGGGCGGCGCGGGGCTGGCTCGCCGATCATCAATACATTCAGTTACCGGAACGGCGATTGAGAACATTGGTCGTTGTTGCGCGGCGGCAACATGAGGCGGCTGTACTGGACGTGGCGTTAGCCAAGATCGGCCATGCACAATCGCAAGACTGGCCCGCGCAGCTTCTGGAAACCATGCCCAACGGCAAAACAAAATTGGAATGGCTCCGGGATGGGCCCACATCGCGCAAATCCAAAGGCCTTAAGGATCAAATCGCCAAAATCAATTTTCTGAAGGCGCTTGGCGCCGATAATCTTGACCTTCGCATTTCGACGGGACTGCTCAAATCGCTCGCCAGGACCATGCTCTATTGCAAACCAACGGCACTTCGCCGGCGCCGCGGCGATCGCACGACCCTCGAACTGGCCTGCTTTCTTCGACTACAGCTCCTGCGCCTTACGGACGATGGCTTGGACATGATCGATTACCGGGTCACCGATCTATGGCGCCAAGCGCGCGATCGATCTGCAGAGTCCCTGGCAAACGAGCTTCGTCGTCATCAACGCCTAATCCTGCACCTAATGGCGCTAGCCAACGACAATGACATCTCAGATGCGGCCGTACGCGATCGGATGCGCGAAATGCTGCAACCGCATTTGCCGTCGGAAAGTTCTACGACACAAGTCGGGCGCATCAGACACGAGCTGGTGACGGCAAGTAAGGGCGCAAATGAACTCCTGCGCGCTGCGGCCGAGATCAAGATCGATGTGGCTCCTACGCACCCACTCGCTCAAGCCATGACGACATTGGCGTATGCCGGAACTTCATGCTTACCCAAAGGCACCCCCAATCCGTTTGGGCGGACGTGGGCGCATTTCATTGATCAGTCTGACCGTGAAGCGGCAATGGGTGCATATCGTGCGGCGACACTGCTGCTGTTGAAACGATCTCTGCGCAACGGTCAAGCCTCGGTCGCCGACAGCCTCGAACATCAGGCGCCCGAAAACCGCCTAATTCCTAAGGCGAAATGGCTCAAAGAGCGCGCGCGGTATTTGAGGTATGTCTCGGCGCCGGACAACCCGGAAGCAGCCATTCGCTGGTTAAAAGACGAACTGGCATTGGCCCTAAAGGCACTTGATGCGGCGCTTTCCCGAGGCGATATCCGTATCGAAAACGACCTCCTGGTTGTGCCAAGACTTAAGGCCGCACCCCAAGACGATCGACTGGACGCCATTCGCCGCGCTCTCTTCGCCGGCGTGGGCAAGATCCAGCTGCCGGATTTGCTCATCGAGGTTGATGCGGTTACGCGCTTTTCTTGGGCCGTGCTGGGTAGATCACCACGCGATGAACACGAACTGGTTATTCTGTATGCGGCGCTCATTGCCCTGGGCTCGGATCTCACAGCCGCCGACATGGCACGGATGACGCTGAATATTGAAGAAGCCGCCATCGGCGTCATGATGCGCCGGATTGAGGCGGACGGGCGACTGCCAGCGGCCAATCGGCTGGTGCTCGATTATTTCAGGACGCTGCCCGTCACAAAATTGTGGGGTGTGGGCAATCATGCCTCGGCGGACATGATGAGCATCGATTCCACGCACCATCACTGGAGAGCGCGTCAGGATCCGCGTCGCCGCACACCGGCAGTCGGAACCTATACCCATGTGCTCGATCAGTGGGTGATTCTTCACGATCAACCGATCATCCTCAACCGGCGCCAGGCAGGCGCCGCCATCGAAGGCGCATTGCGCCACGAACAGATCGACCTCCACCGCGTCGCCGTGGACACCCACGGCCACACTCATTTTGGTATGACTTTGGCCAAGCTGGTAGGATTCGATCTGGCGCCCCGGTTAGCGGGTATGAATAAGCGCAAGCTCTGGCTTCCAAGGAGGATCGACGTGCCCGCCAGCCTCAAACCCATCGTCAATCAAACCGTCTCAACCCGTGCCATTAAAAATGGTTGGGATGCGCTCCTACGGATCGCAGCGTCAACAAAAGCGGGCTGGTGTTCCGCCAACTATGTTCTGGATCGGTTTGGCAGCGCAGCGCGCGGCGACGTTGCTTTTCAGGCGGGCGAGGCATTCGGCAAACTGCTGTTGACGCGCTACCACGGAAATTATCTGGGCGATCCTGTGTTTCGCAGAATGAACGATGCTTTGCTCAGTCAAGGGGAATCCGTCCATACTCTGCAGCGCGCAATTTATTGCGGCCCGATCGGCCCCAAGCAGGGGCGAACGCCAGAACAAATGGCCGCGATCTCCTCGGGC
>JBBRMW010000425.1:0-3345 GCA_038230635.1 Aggregatilineales bacterium
ACGAGCAGATTCATTTCCGTGAATCTTAGACGCTTCGGCCGGGCGACCGTGGTGGCTGATGCTGGCGGCGAGAAGCTCTACCACGCCGTCGCCCTTCGCCCATGCGGCCATGTCAGCCAATCCAATGGCCTGAACAAAACGATCACACCACGGCATCGAACCTGATCCGGGGAACACAGCGATCGATTCGGAAACATGACCGGCCCACTGCCGGCGATCTGCTTGGCGCTTGGCTTGAAAGCCGTGATTTACTTTCCCCACGTCGTGGAACACGGCCACAACCCCAAGTCGAGCCACTTGGACAACATCGAGGTCTTCCAGACCACCGAGCTTAGCGAGCCGCTGTCGCCATAGCGACGGCATCCACCCACCTTCATCTCGCCAACCCAATAAGGTAACCAGCACCGCCGCAACATCGGCACAGTGATCCACCAAAGGATGCCATTCGACCACGGGGGCATCAGGCTTTCCCTGTTCTTCTCGCCTCAATTTCCCCCACGTATCGGACGAACGAGGGGGTCCCTTCATGCCAGGATGCTAATTCGTTGCTCTAGTGCTGGCAATGTCATTTCCATTAGCATTCGATGTTGAATCCGTGAATGATCATTTTCGACTTCCGGGACGACCCAAACTAAAGAAATGATGCAGATCTGAGCCGTTTTTCAGACTGCCATCCATCGCATTCCGCTCTCCCTTCGGCACGAACGGCTCTAAAACCCGATTAAATAACCTGATTTTAGGCGAGCATTTACATTCCAAGTTATGCGCCTAAAAACAGGGGCTATATGGAACTTTCTCCCCTTGATCTCGGCAAAGTAATTCTCGGACTTATGGCAGGGCTGGCAACGGTCATTGGGGCATACCGAAAGATAATGGTGGGTCCTGATCTTCGGCGCATGCGCCAATTATCCGACCTCAAAGGATCCAGTGAGACTCTTCGCCAATTGGTCGTTTGTGAGCAAATAAACGCTGTATTTTGCACACGGAGCTTATCACCGCGCATAGTAGACGCCTGCCTGCGTCACCCCGAACCGCAGCGCGCATTACTCCATGCTTCGAAAGCGGTAATGCTGGTTGATGAGCGAGATGGAGTGTTAATGGCACTCGGAATGTACGATCCCCAAAAGCGGTCGGGCAACTGGATGGTCATTGTTCCTATGACGCTCATAATTTTGCTCTGTGGCTTTGGCGCGGTATTGCTGCCAATCTTGACCTCATTGAACACACTCCCTTGGTATGCCAAGCTGGCAGCTTTGGGGGCCACTTGGGTCATGCTTCTGCCTTGGCTGGTCTTTGCTGTAGGCGAAATAGCGTCTGTGCTCTCGGCGCGCGAATTTTTCGATCGCTATAAACCCGACGTCGTGCGAGCCCACATGCAGAAAATGAGCCACCCAAATGCGCTGCCAGCGTTGGCACTACAAGGCGAAACAGGCGCCTCTGTTTCTTCCCATCGGGAGGGCGCCTGAAACCAGATTTTATGAAGCCGTGGCCCAATCTTCGACTGTGAGGTTCGCGATCCGGGCAAAGGCCTTATCGGTGGTAACCAACACCAGCGCTACCGTCAGCGCATGCGCGGCAATCAGGCTGTCCATATCCTGTAACGGCGTGCCCGCACGCGTGAGGTCGGCGCGAAGCCGTCCGCCGATAGCGGCGGCTTCCACCGGGAAAGGCAACACCGGGATCGAGGCGAGAAAAATATCGATGCGCTGATGATACTGGTCGGGATTAGACGATAGCTCCGCGCCTTGGCGTAATTCCAGAGCAGTAATAACGGATACCGCCACGTGTTCAGGGCCAAGAGCACGCAGCCGTGCGAGCACCGACGGCGGCCTTTCGCGCATGAGGTACGAAACAATATTGGTATCGAGTAAATGCGACGTGCTCACGGGAAGTGCACGTCCCGTTGCTGCGCCGCCTGCGGGGGGCGCTGAAAGTCAGGTAATTGTCCGAGGCAGTCCCAGAAGGCGGCAGGGAATTCGCCGCCGGGCGCGGGCTCGAGAATAAGACGGTCACCGTCACGATGGGCGATCAGGTCGCGTACGTGGGTGGGAAAAGCGATCTCACGCGGGAGGCGAACCGCCTGACTGTTGCCGGAGCGAAAGACGCGGACGACGGTGTCGGTCATAGCAAAACCCTCCGCGGTCAGTGTATGGTCGTATATACGGACCGCAAGATATACGCGCATATCCAAGCTTGTCAAAAGGGCCATTAGCACAAGCATGCGGAGCATGGTTTTTTATCCTTTTGGGTTGGTTTTGGCCCATACTGCACAGGGTCTGCAATGACCTACTCGGCACACCGACCGTGGTCTGAACGGACTCTACGTGGAGTGATGGGCGGGGAACCCAGAACGAACGTTGATCAGGACACGATCGTAAGACGACACGCCAACATACTGCTGAGCGCTGGCAGGTCGGTGACGCTATGACGCAGGATGATTATTCATTGCTGCCTGCGAATGGTCTCCCCGGAAATTCGCATCATGCGATAAAGCCACTGCCAGGTGGCGCCGCAGGAGTGCTGGCGGCCTGGCGTGCAGGGAAATCGCCGCGCACCTTAAAAGCGTACGCGGACGATATTGCTGATTTTGCAGGCTGGTGCGGTGGGCCAGTCGAACACATTATCGAAACATTCCTGGCCGGTGAGGCCGGGCCGGCGCATCAAGTGGCGCTGGGGTATCTTGAACATTGTCAGGGCAGGGGACTCGCATCGGCTACGACTGCCAGGCGCCTGGCGGCGCTGCGCTCGCTCACGCATGCGGCGCGATTGATTGGCGTGATCGAGTGGAGCCTGCAATTACCAACGCCAAAGATTGTGGCCTATCGCGATACGCGCGGCCCCGGCCGTGCCGGGTTTTTGCGCCTGGTGGCGGCCGCCGATCAGCAGCGCGAGCCCACGCGCTCGCGTGATTTGGCCATTTTATGGCTGTGTTATGGCCGGGCGCTGTGAAGGGCGGAAGTATGCTCACTACGTTATCCGGAGGATGTCGATCTGTCGGGTGAACGTGTGCAGGTGCTCGGGAAACACCGCACCCAGCGCGAGTGGCTGACCATTCCGCCGGCGACTTGTCGAGCGTTAATCGCCTGGCTCGCGCAGCGCGGTGATGCGGCAGGTCCACTGTTTTTTCGGTTGGATCGGGCTGGTGCGGGCGTGCTGCGGCGGGCGCTGACGGGTGAAGCGATTCTGCAACTGCTGACCAGACTCTCGCATCATGCGGGCCTCAGTCGCGTGCGGCCGCATGGCCTACGCCACGCCGCCATCACCGAGGTGCTCGATGTAACGCGGGGCGATTTTCGCACTGCGCAGCGTTTTGGGCGATTAGCGAAAGCCGACACTCTCAAGCAT
>JBBRMW010000426.1:0-3285 GCA_038230635.1 Aggregatilineales bacterium
CATGGCACCGCCCTCCAGCGTGACCGCGATCTGATCGAGCAGAGTCAGCGCTAATTCGGGTTCCAGCACCTCGCGCACATTCTTGCCAACCACCTGATCGCGCGGCAGCAGCCAGTTCTGACCGCCGCTGATGAACGCCCGAAAATCGCCCGCGCGATTGAAGCGAAACACCAGATCGGGCAGCGCGTCCAACATCGCCTGATTGGTACGTTCACTCTCCTGCAGCGCCGTGTACAGCCGC
Source organism: Aggregatilineales bacterium (assembly GCA_038230635.1). Classification (GTDB taxonomy): domain Bacteria; phylum Chloroflexota; class Anaerolineae; order Aggregatilineales; family UBA2796; genus JBBRMW01. The sequence goes on from JBBRMW010000426.1 coordinate 242, forward strand.
GCATTGTTAACCGCGATCGAAATCTGAGTCGCCAGCGCCACCAGAATCGACTCTTGCTGGCTGCCATAGAAATTGCGCTGCGTGTGATCGAGGCTGAGTGCGCCGATCACGCCGCTCGGCCCGATGATCGGCGCTGCCGCCCACGAATGGATCCATTCGCAGCCGGGATAGATCACCCAGTCTGGGTCGGCGTGCGTGTCGGGGACGATCAATACCATGCGGCTGCGGCGCGCATAGATCGGATCAACGGACGAAAACAAGGGTGACGGCTTATCGCTGCCCACGCCGAATTTCTCATAGCCAACGCCCATCACCATGCGGTAGTTGTCCGCTGCGTCGTACAGCCAGATGCCCGCCGCATCGTAGGGCAGCACCCGCGCGACGCCTTCCAAAATGCGCCCTAACACGGTTTGCTGATCGAGCGAACTGGTCAACCCTGTGCTGATGTCGCGCAGCGTGTCGGCGATCTGGCGTTGGCGGCGTTCGGCCTCGAATAACTGGGTGTTCTCGATGGCAATCGAGACCTGAATAGCGAGCGCCTCCAAGATCGACTGATGCTGTGGACCATAAAAACCGACCGTAGTATGATCGAGAATCAACTGACCAATCGGCTTGCCGCGAACCGAAATCCGCACGCACGCCCACGACCGCACCCAGTCGAAGGCAGAGTAGCGCAGCCAGCGCGGATCGGCATACGTATCGGGGATGATGATGATCTTGCTGGTCGTCATGATCGCCTGCGTGAGCGGCTGGCGCGCGGTCTCGGTGACGATATTCTTAAGCGTTTCCGCCACGTCGAACTGCTCATAGCCCAAGCTGGCCGCCAGCCACGATTCGCTCAGATCATCGCCGAAGCGCCAGATCGCCGCCGCGCTGTAGGGCAGGGCGCGTCCAATTTGTTCGAGGATCAAATCGAGCACGTCATCTTGATCGAGCGTGCTGATCACCAGATTGATATCGCGCAGCGTATCGGCAACTTTGCGCTGCGCTTGCTCCGCCTCGAACAGGCGCGTATTTTCGAGTGCGATGCCGATCTGGTTGGCGAGGCTTTCGAGCGTTTGCACCTCACTCTCGTCGAACAGTTCCGGCGCATCCGATTGCAGATCGATCACGCCGAGCAGCTTTTCGCGCGCAATGAGCGGCAGCGCGATCGCCGAGCGCGTTTGATCGAGCAAGGCGTATTCACGCAAACTCGCTGGTAGCACATCGGCGGGCACGCCAACCGAGCGTCGGGCGCGGATGATCACGGGCTGCAAACTGAGCGCCGCATCACTGATGGGCGATGGCTCGCCCACGCGCAAACGGGTCGGTTGACCCGTCGCCAACGTCGTCGGCAGTGCAGAAGTCAGCCATTCGCCGCCGCTATCGACCAACAGCACATCGACATGATAAAAACCGAAGCGCGCTGAAAGCGCCGTTTCGACATACAGCAGCAGCGCACCGGGGTCCCGAATCTCGCTGATCTTGTTGGAGATTTCGGTCGCGGTACGCAGTCGGACGGCGCGCAGTTGCAGCAGTTTGGTGGTATCGGAATAGCGCTGAGTGGGATCGCTGGGCGTCTCCTGGATGTCCACCAACAGGCGCAGCGAGTCCACATCACGCGCTTCCGCGTCGGCAGCTTCGGATTCGACCTGCGCTTCGAGTGCCGAGAGCTGCGCCAGAAGCCGATTTTTATCCGTTTCCGCAACGCTTAGCGCTTCGATCTGCGTTTTGAGCACCAAAAATTCGGTTGCAATCATGATCTAGGACACTCGTCTGCCAAACATGCGCTTCAAAGCTCACGACTCACGCGAAAACATGCGGCATCGTTCTATCAAAAGCACCCCGCACGTCTTGATTTAAGTGTACGCCCTATTTTTACATCCTTTTATGATTTTGTCACCCACAAAACTTCACCTTCTCAGGGCATTTGCAAAGTCCGTTTACCCCACCGCCAGCCCCTCCCCATTCATGGGGAGTCCGGAGGCCGTGATTCCCCCTCTCCACGCCAGTGGGGAGGGGGTTAGGGGGTGGGGTAAATGGGCGTCTTCATGGTTCTTGCCGACTTTGCAAAGAACCTGCTCACCTTCTAATTCGCATCGGCGTAAAGCAGGATCAAAGGCTGTGTCCAAATCGCACGGGGCATTTACGCCCAATTTTCGATCGTTCAGCAGTTATGGACAATCCTTGAAATCTCCGGTGGGATAAGGGACGAGGGATGAGGGGGGCTAGTTTCGCTCCAGTGCGCGGGCGATCGAGCGGTAGGCGTCGCGCAGATAGCTTTCTAGCTTGACCCAATCGGCTTCTGGGTCGATCGAGGTTTTGCTCGTGATCCGATCGACCGTGTTGTTCGCCAAAACGCGCAGTTCCGCCGATTCGCGCACCTGATCGGGGGTGAGGCCGAACAGAGCGCTGTGCAGTTCGATCATGACTGCGATGAACTCGGTTTTGTCGGGCTGCCCGGATAAGCGCCGATGCACGTCATTGTATTTGAGTTCGAGCGCGCCCACTTTGTCGGCATCGAAGTTCAGGCCGGAGTAGCGCCGCGCCAACGTATAGAAGCGCACGTAAAAGCGCTGTACCTTCGCCACGTCGTGATTGATTGGCACCCACGCGACCGAGGCGCGCGTCACGTCATAGGCGGCCAGCAGCGAGATCGGAAACGGGATGCGGAATTGCTCTTGGCACAAGCTGATTAGCAGACTCAGCAGTTTGAACCAGCGCCGATCGTAGTAGGCACGCCAACCCGCCGTCTCGAAATAGGCGACGCGATCGGGGTTGTTCAGTGTTTGCTGTGGCATGGTGACGATCCGCTCTTTCGTGAATCTGAAACGGCTGAAGCTACGAAGTTACTTGAATATCATATTCAGCGTTTTCGATACATTCGTAACTGCCAACAGTCCTGGAATTGACCTGGATCGTGATGACTGGACTTTATCCAAATCAAGCGGCATAGCAAAGGGCATCAATCAAGCCATAAAGGACAGGTTCGGGAATTGGAATAGGTGTGGTTTGAGCGGGAGAGTGCGGGAATTTGGTATTCAGCCACAGGTAGCGACGGACGA
>JBBRMW010000427.1:0-3260 GCA_038230635.1 Aggregatilineales bacterium
AGCCAATAGATCGCCTTTGACGCCGTTGAGCACACCCAGTGTATCGGCCAACGTGAAGATACCCACAGCGATGATGCCCGCGCCCAGCAGTAATATGCCCTCGGTGCGCGCCAAGCGGGGGCGATCCGTGCCGGGCAGATCATTGAGCGTTTGCGCGGGCATGACCAGCCATAACAGGATATACAAAGGAATGCCGAGATTCGGCAGCACCACTGTCAATACGACAAACGCCGCCCGTATGGCCCAAGCGCTCACGCCGAGATAATCCGCAATGCCGCCACACACGCCGCCGACGATGCGATGTATCAGGCTTTGGGTCAAACGGAAAGATGTCATGCCTCGAATCGTGCCATTCTCAAAACGCTCAAATGATGGTTCAACTATCCCAACGGAGCGCCCGCCACTATATCCGATCGCCCGGATCGGCGCAAACGGGTGTCGGTTCGCAGGGCGGTTGCATCTAAATTCAGGCGGCTCTGAGCAGCAATCAAAAACGGTCGATGCGCCCATCATATTCGGCATGGGGGCCAATCCAGAACCAAACAATCAAATCGTCGTGCAGAACGCCCAGCGCACGGTAATCGAGGCCGATTCGCGCCGAATAGACGGATTTGCCAGCGTGAATCAATTTGAATTGTAAACCAGGGTGAAAAGGATTTTCCTTGAATTGCCGATATGCTTTGCGCGTCTGCTCTTTGACTGACTCAGGCAGATCGTTAAACGCTTTTCTGAACTTGGCGTTTCTGCGTGACTTCACAGGGTCTCTGGATCGAGTTCGTCAGTGAGTCCGGCTTCAAGGTCGCGCAGGGCTTCATCCGCCATGGCGGCCAACATATCTTGTGACCTCGCAAAAGACTCTGCCCAGCGCGCTTCATCGGCGGCTTCGTCTTCGGGGCGGATCGGCTCAATCGTAATCATCACCTCGCCAAGCGGCAGCGTGCTCGATGGATCAACTTCGATATGTCCATTTTCGTCAATATGACCCACGACCCGGATGATTTCCATCACGTCCATTCCTCTTAATTGTGCTCAGTGTATCATAAGTTCGCACGCTCTCTGTGTGTGCGACTTTGCACGCGCCTCATTCCGGCACTTCTCAGGGAGGGACATTTGTGCTAAAATAGGCGCTCGATAGTGGGAGGGTTATCCCCTGGAACCAATTGCTACCATTGAAACGATTACCATTGCGCGCCATATTGTCGATCTGATTTCGGACAAGAAGGGCGAGAAGATCGTGCTGAGCGATCTGCGTGCGGTGACTCTGATCGCCGATTATTTCGTGATCTGCGAAGCGCCCAGCGACCGCCAGATCAACGCCATCACCGAATATATCCGCGAAGAAGTGAAGAAGGCTTACGGGATGTTGCCCTTGCGCGTCGAGGGTACAGGTACGAGCGGCTGGGTCTTGATGGACTACAGCGACATCCTCGTCCACGTCTTCGATCCCGATCTGCGGGAATACTACGACCTGGAAAGCCTCTGGCAAGCCCCTGTCGTCGTCAAGATGCAGTAACTCAAGGCCCGGTGGGTACGCCGCCGGGCTGAAAACATCCGCTTAGCGCTTCTCGAAAATCCACGAGTCGGTATCACGCAGCCAGCTCAGCAGTTCATCCGTCTTGAACCACAACTTCAATTCCGTTTCAGCGTTCTCCACGCTGTCGGAGCCGTGTACCAGATTGCGCCCGACTTCCAGCGCCAGATCGCCGCGAATGCTACCGGGTGCTGCTTCGTGCGGGCGTGTCGCGCCGATCGTACCGCGCGCCGCCACCACCGCGTTTGTGCCTTCTAACGCCATAACGATCACTGGACTCGACGTGATATAGCTGACCAATCCGGCGAAAAAACCTTTGTCCTTGTGAATGGCATAGTGCTCTTCGGCCAGTTCGCGCGAGACGGTCATAACCTTGAGGCCGACAATGCGCAATCCGCGCGCCTCGAAGCGTCCGAGGATTTCCCCGACCAAACCGCGCTGTACGGCATCGGGCTTCAGGATGATCAATGTACGTTCCATGTTTATGCTGTTCCTTGCAAGTCTGAGATATAGCGAATTGAGCGAGCGCCTAGCGGACACAACAAACGAGCCGGGATCACCGGCTCGTGGGTCAAACCAAGGCGTACAAGCGGCTATTATAGCTGATCAAGTGCGCTTCGATAAGCGTCAAGCGCCGATTGCAAGTTGCCCTGACGCAGGTGCGCATCGCCGAGCAGTCGGCGCGCGCGCGGTTCAGTGGGCAGCGCCGTGACGATGTTCTGCATATCGCTGATCACGTCATCCAGCGAGTCGCTCTTGTCGATTAGCGCCTCGTAATGCGACAGCGATTCGACGTGGCGATTCTCGGTGATCAACTGGCGTGCCACGTTCAGGCGATCAGCACGATCCACCTCGGTGCTGATGGGCTGGTTCGTGTATGATTCGCGCGGCGGCGCGGCTTGTGCGACAGGCTGTGGCACTGGTTTCGCGGGCGCGGGGATTGGCGCGGGCGGCTGCGGTACAGGCGGCGGTTGCTGCTGCTGCACGGGCGCAGCAGGGATCGGCGCAGGTGCCGTCACAACGGGCAGCGGTGGGGGGGGCGGCGCGATCGCAACAGGCGCGGGTGACTTGATGGGTGCTGGCAGCGGTGGGGGGGGCGCGAGCGACTGCAACCAATCGGGCAGGTCTTCGGTCTCGGCGGCTTGATTGTCGGCCTCGAACAGCCCTGCTAGAGAAGGTTCACCCGTATCTACACCGCTATTTGGCGCGGCATCGCGCAGCCAATCCGGAATTTCGCCGGGCAGCGTTTCGGCTTCCATTTCTATGCCTTCGTCAGCGGCTTCCGGCTCCTCGATGCCCTGCAGCCAATCGGGAAGCTGACCCGGTACGAGCACATCAGATTGACTCGATGGCGTTTGGACGCGGGATGGCAGGCTGGCGGGCGCGGCGGATTGTGCTGCTGCATCTGAGTCTGGGCTGTTATCGAAGCGCTGCATCGCCTCGACGTACCAATCTGGCAAGTTATCTTCGACGCCTGCCTGCTTGCGCTCATATTCCTCATCGAGCGCGGCAGCCAGCGAATCCGGCACATCGAAGGTGTCGGGGATAAGCATTTCCGCATCGTCTGCGGCAAGGGTGGAGTCACTGCCTGTGAACGACGACTCGCTCACCTCGGCAGTTTTGAAAAAATCATCGAGATCGAGCGTGGTTTCTGGCGCGCCCGATGATTCGACGTTATCGACCAGCCACGACGGCAGATCGACGGGCGTTGGCGGCTCGATAATCTCAC
>JBBRMW010000428.1:0-3260 GCA_038230635.1 Aggregatilineales bacterium
CTGTCCAAAGAAGAGATGCGGATGGTACGCGGCGCGGAAATCGCCATGATCTTCCAGGACCCGATGACCTCGCTCAACCCCGTGCTGACCATTGGGCGGCAGATCACTGAAGCACTCAAACTGCACCTCGGCATGGATAATCAGCAGTCGCGCGAACGCGCTATCGAACTGCTCAATCAGGTCGGTATCCCCGGCGCGGCGCAGCGTATCGACAACTATCCGCACCAGTTTTCGGGCGGGATGCGGCAGCGCGCGATGATTGCGATGGCACTCTCGTGCAATCCGCAGCTTTTGATCGCGGATGAGCCGACGACCGCGCTCGATGTGACGATCCAATCGCAGATTCTCGATCTGGTCAAAAAGCTGCGCGACAAGATCGGCATGGCGATGATCTGGATTTCGCACGATCTGGGCGTGGTGGCGGGACTGGCCGATACCGTCCAGGTGATGTACGCGGGCTTCATCGTGGAGCGCGGCCCGGCAATTTCCGTCTTCAACGATACGCGCCACCCCTATACATTGGGCTTGAAGGGATCGCTGCCGCGCATCGACGGCAAAGGTACGCGCCTCGTCTCGATCGAAGGTGCGCCACCCGATATGCGTAAGAAGCCAGTCGGCTGCCCGTTTGCACCGCGCTGTGTATTTCATGTCGAAAAATGTCTGACCGAAAATCCCCCGCTGCGGCAGGTGACAGACGGCAAACCCGGTCATATCGCGGCGTGCTGGGTAGACGTGCGCAAAGGACCCGGAGTGACCGAAGGAGCACCAAGCAACAATGTCTGAGTCGATGACGATCGCCGCAGAGGCGCAAAACGCGACGCCAGCCGAGGCGCCGCTGCTGAGCGTGCGCGGTCTGAAAAAGCATTTTCCGATCACGTCAGGTTTTCTGTTGCAGCGCCAAGTCGGGGCGGTGAAAGCCGTCGATGGCGTCGATTTCGATGTGTTCAAGGGCGAGACGCTCGGATTGGTGGGCGAGTCGGGCTGCGGCAAATCGACGACGGGGCGCACTGTGCTCCAGTTGTATACGCCAACGGCAGGCTCGGTCACGTTCGAGGGCATCAATATTGCGGCACTGCGCGGCGAACCGCTGCGCAAAATGCGCCGCCGTATGCAGATGATCTTTCAGGATCCGTATGCCTCGCTCGATCCGCGCATGTCGGTTGGGCGCATCATTGCCGAGCCGCTGGTGGTACACAACGTCGGCAACGGCAAAGAGCAGCAGGAGCGCGTTCAGTATTTGATGGAGAAGGTCAACCTGAACCCGTATTTCGTCAACCGCTATCCGCACGAATTTTCCGGTGGTCAGCGGCAGCGTATCGGGATCGCGCGGGCATTGGCGCTCAATCCATCGTTTATCGTGTGCGACGAGCCGATCTCCGCGCTCGACGTGTCGATCCAGGCGCAGGTCGTGAACCTGCTCCAGGACTTGCAAGAAGAATTCGGGCTGACGTATCTGTTCATCGCACATGACCTCAGCATGGTGCGTTACATCTGCGACCGCGTGGCCGTGATGTACCTGGGGCGCATCGTCGAGATCGCACCGAGCGAGGAACTGTACACGAATCCGCTGCACCCGTACACGCAGGCGTTGCTCTCCGCCGTGCCCATCCCCGATCCAGAGATCGAGCGCAAGCGCGAGCGCATCCCGCTCAAGGGTGAAGTGCTCAGCCCGGCCAATCCGCCCGTCGGTTGCCACTTCAATACCCGCTGCCCGGTCGTGTTCGACAAGTGCTACCACGATGATCCGCCGCTGATCGAGGTGCGGCCAGGGCATTGGGCGGCTTGTCATCGCGTGCCAGGGATGGATGCCGCCGCCAATATGTAGGTGTTTGGCCCTCACAATCATCCAGGCGACCACAGCGCGGTTGTCCCTACCGCCGACTGGTTTTGGTAGGGGCGAACCTGGTGTGGTCGCCCGTTTTATGATCTACTTTATCCAGCCTATAAGCAGGTAGGAAGATTCGGAAGGCTCGCGCACAGGAACTCGGTGCTATACTGAAATCACTACCCGAAAGTGGATCACGAATAGGGGATGGTGTATTGATGCGCAAAAACTGGATTCGAATCGGATGGATGGCCGCCGCACTAGTCGTGATGGCGGCCACCGCACCGCGTAGCTTGGTTCATGCACAAAACTCGGAGCAACACGCGGTGCTCGTATCCGCGGAAACAGGTGACAACTCTGCACCCATCCTCTATTTCATTTACGGTTCGGCAGGTGGTAAACCGCTGGCCGCTCTCGGCACGGATTATCCGCCTGATCTGTCGGTGGCGTCGAGCGCGCGCTGGGTGCTGGTCGATCAAGGCCCGAACCAACCAATCCTTATAAAGGATACCAAAACAAATCAGACGGTGCGCACGTTGCCTGCCGATCAAATTAGTAGTGATGGAGTGAGCTTTAGTCCGAGTACGCGCTACCTGACCTTCACCGAAGTGCATAACACAAGCGAGGGCACCATTTGGGTGTTCCATATCATCGATCTGATTGACAACTCGGAGTGGCAGTTTGGGGATACGCTCATCAGCGATATAAACGGTGCCAGAAAAAACAAGGATTCGGCCAGGGCGATCCCAGGGGTGTTGGCGGTGGGTGGATGGGATGATGCAGAGAAAATCCTTACTCTTTTTGACTTTATTCCAGAATCTGAAGTGCAGCCACACGATCACTATCTGCTCGATGTGAGCAAGCTAAAGCCATCTACTAAAACGATCACGGCGCCCGCCTTCAAAGCGCTGCCCGGTAGCGCTCTGCTCACCTTCTCACCTGATAGAACACAGGCCGCCTATCTGTCGGAAGACGCAGCGCATCAACCCAAAGATTATCAGCGGTTTGGGCCGTCATCGGTTGGTCCATACGACACATTGCGCCTAGTCAATCTGGCAACCGCAAGCATCAAGGTTGTGGCAAAAGCGGCCCCCGAGGCAGGGATCGATAAGATTTCGTGGTCAGCGGATGGCAAGCGACTCTATTTTATCGCAGGCGATTTTGGGGGCGTCGACTACATCAATAATCCAGTGCTCAATTATGTGGATTTGGCGACCAACAAAATCGTGAAAGGCGCGGCCATTTACACAAGCAGCACCGATGAGCTAGATGATTATAAGATTTGCGCGGACAATGGATAACTAACCATACCGCGCGCGCAGCATTCCCACACGAGAAAACCTTGGGTAGCTTGGCGTGATGGGCGGTATTGAGTATTATTTTTTGACATTCCAAAAACAAGACCAGCGAATGAGTGGTGCTATCGAGACAAAAG
>JBBRMW010000429.1:0-3252 GCA_038230635.1 Aggregatilineales bacterium
AATGTTCCCTGCCCCGACTTTCCCATACTCAGCGCACTCTGGATTGGGACAGAAACTCCCCACACTTACTAATTCACTCATGCTCTTCCTCGACACTCGCCTGCTTTTATTTTACCAACAGCGTCAAGGGAGACTATCCAATTTTGGATAGTCCGTTTTCAATGTGTCTGATTGTACAACTAATGCAGGTCGCACCTTTACATCCCTTAGATTTGACATAGGAAAATTTACTAAAACGACGTCACCCCGTTTAATCGCCGTAGTATTCATCATAGATATCCATGCTCGGATCATCCCAATCAGAGAATGCAGAGAATAACCCTCTAATCTGCATAGCTTGCTCTTTAGTCCAGTGTAAATCATCAATGGTACGTGGCGCGTATACGCTAGTCGTACTTGCAACGATGTTTCCTTGAATATCGAGCGTTAATTGGGTTGGAGGAAGGACTTGGGAAGATAACGTACGAGCGCCGTATGTTGCTATAACCCCCTTAGTCACCAGTGATATTTTGGTTATAGTTCTATCAATTCTACCAATCACGCCCAGTTCCGAAGCATTTGTCGAATAGGTCATTGGTCACCCTCACTGTGCTTCATATGGGGAGCGATACTTAGATTCGCTTGCAATACACTGAGAAATTCGGGAAACCTATCGGCTGCAATTATGATGCGTGCGATGCATTCGGCGGCAACTGATTTGATATTTTCAACCTGTTTCGCAACATCCGCAGGTGAATCTCCTACAATCAGGGGAGGGTATATCTCAAAGAAAGAAACAATATACTCATGTTCAGTGCGTTGCACAGTGATATTTGTTGCATATTTTGCCGAAACTCCTTCCGGGAAATGCCATTCGATTGGTACTTTACGCTCAGCAAGCTGAGAATTTATGTCACTCATTGTATCTCCCCAAGCGTCTCACTCGTTCATCCATGGCAGTTTACCACTTGTTCCATTTAATGGCATAGTCCCTTAAGGGTTGCCTAATGTAACTCCGATATTTTCACCAACGGAAGAAAACACCCACATTTAAGATATGTCATCCTCACCCTTCTTCGTGAATAAAGTCGAGGCGAGGATGAAGCCAAAAACGGTCAGTCAGTGATAGCCGAGGCTGCCCATCACGCAAACGGCGTTTTGGCCGGGCAGAGTCTCTAGCGTCAGGCCACCGTCGGGTGCGTCATCGAGGATGATCTCGGAGCCTTCGGGCAGCATACAATGCTTCGCGCCACCGCGTCCGCCCAGCGTTTCCTGGTACGCGCCGCAGTCGAAGAACCCTATTATCAGGCCGTCCGTGTCGCACGGCAGCGCCAACGGCACATCGGCCATGCGGTGTGTCGGGTATACGTCGTCGTGATCGCAGGTGATCCCGGCCAGCCGCGCCGCGCCGAATTCGCCATCCCAGCCGTTGATCGGGAGCACCGTGAACGAGTCGCCGAGTGCCCAGGCATCCGGGAAGGTGCTCATAATGCTGCCATCGATCATGTAGTAGGGGATGCCATCTTCGGCGTGCTTCGACTTGAACACATGGAACAGCCGGAAAGCGTGATCCTGCACCAGATAGCGCCCCGACTCGATCACCAGATCGGGCACGGGCACGCCTTCGTGCGCGCAGACTTCCATCATCAGGCCGAGGAGTTGAGTCATCCAATCGAGGTGATCGACGATACCGTTGCGCGGGGGTGTACCGCCGCCGATGTCGAAACGGTGCAGCGTCGGCGCGATCCGTCGCAGGCGCGCATACGAGCGCAAACTGTAGAGCATGGCAGCCATGTATTGCAAACCGCGCGAGGCGGGGATCGCCTGCATGGCGTGGAAAGTCGTCAGCCGCAGATTGTCGGAGAGCGCGATCTGGTCAGCGGCCTCGGCCATACCATCGTCGTCCATGCCGAAGCGATTGACTTCTTCTCCGTTGGAGTCGGTGCGTGAACGCACGCCCACATCGAAGCTGAGTCCGCTGGCAGCAAACGCGCCAATTTCGTCCAGATCGTCGAAAATCGGGACGATGTGCTCGTACCCTTCGCCGCGCAGGGCGATCACGTTGCGGGTGTAGGCGGGCAGCTTGAAACCATTGACGAAAATGGTGCGATCGGTGTCGAGCCAGCCATGTGCGGCGGCGTGTCGGACGACTTCGATGTCGTAGGTGGAAGAGCACTCGTAGGCCGTGCCCGCGCTCAGTAGCGTCCGCACGACGGGTTCGGAAGGGTTGGCTTTGCTGGCATAGGCGATGGTCAGTTGACTGGGATAACCCGTGCGGACTTTGGCCGCGTCAAACCACGCCTGAAGCTGCGTCACATTATCGCGCAAAGACGGCAGATGGCGCACATAGACGGGCGCGTCGGGATCGGCGTGCTGCGCCAATGCGAGTACGTCGAGTCCTTTGTAGAGCAAACGATTGGCTTGAACCCGAAAGCCGCGCGGAAGTTCCGGCGGTTGGGTGAGCGGGGGATACGCTGTTGTACCTGACTGAACCTGTCGAAAGAGCGAGAATTTAGATGTCTCGATCAACCGGGTTATTTCACCTTGCCCTTATCGTTAGATAGTACCGGACAAAACAAAACCGCCACCCGCACCGCGAGTGACGCCCGAAGATCAATTTTCGAGGCGGCGTCGCTACGCCGGAGAGGGAGCGTTTGGCAGCATCGGAGCGCCGTTCAGGTTGAACGGGCCGCGCGCGCCAGAAGTTGGGAACTGCTCTAGCAGTCTAAGTCTGCCATCGCACATAAAGACCATCATATTGCCGGACAGATACACTGAATCATAGATCAGATCGCGCAGATGTCAAGGTATTTTTAGGGATTTGTGTGACTCGATACAATATCGATACAGTGCTAAGCCCTCACCCCAACTCTTCCGTCGCAGACGAGGACCTTATCGACACGATTTCGGTCGTTGATTAGGTGGTTGCGCGTGACTCGAACGCGGCGAAAATTAGCAGGAACACAGCCGATACCCCGACGCAGCCGAAGCCCAACGCCGAGGTCAGCAGCAGGCGCGGGATCAGGTGCAGATCGCCCGCCAGAACGCCGCCGATTGCCCCGGCGAAAGGCGCTGCCGTGATCGCCGCACAGCCCAAATAGTGGAGCAATCGCGCTGGATCGCCGCCCGCGATCGGCTTCCGAGCGACCGATCCACGCGCGATCCACTGACCGAGAAATGCCCCGATGAGGCCGCCGCCGATAACTGAGATCAACCAAACTGGCATATCGAACCTTGTTCATAGATTGCTGCAATAAATACACGGGCGACCAC
>JBBRMW010000430.1:0-3235 GCA_038230635.1 Aggregatilineales bacterium
ATCCGGCGGGTGCGGCGGCGGTGCAGTAGGGCTGTGGCCATCCATCGAGGTTGGTGCCGCGGGTCGGTGTACTCGCAGACCTTTGTCATTCGTCGGCCTTGAAGCACAGGTCTCGGAGTACCGCGACCTGTGGCACCGGACTCGTTCTGCGTTTCTATTTCGCCTTGGCGATTGCCGCGTCGACCACATTGCCCGGACTGCCACTGCTGGCCCAGCCAAAATCCGCGCAGCGCGCGAATACAGCGGCGGTTGCCAATAAACCGCCGCTCGATAATCTCGACGAAAGCAAACTGATGGCCGAGCTGGCCAATCGCGGCATGACGACTCTGCTGGATCACTATTTCCAGACGAACAATGTGCCCGAGGAAAAGCGGAAAGAAATCGTCGTGCTGATCGCGCTGCAGCACATGGATAGCCGGGATTTTGCTACAAAGAGCGCCGCCGACCGCAAAAAGGAAATTGACGAGATCGTCAACGGCATCAACGGGCTTCTCCCGAGTATCACCGATCCGCAACGACTCCTTCGCTATGCCTCAGCTTTGATCAGCAACGGCACACTTCGGCTCGTCAATATTCTGGATTACTGGGGCGACAACCCCAAAACGCAGGCGGCTCTCAACCCGATCGCCGAAACCGTGGACAAAATCCTGGAGCGCGCGGTTGCGGAATCCAAAAAGAAAGCTGATGCGATTCTGGCGAAAATTCAAAACGGGAATGATCCGCGCGTCGAACAATGGCAAGAAGCCGATCAGATCCAGAAACTCGCCGAATACAACCGCGCGCGGTCTTCGTATGGATTGGCATTGTCGTATGACAAAGCCGCCATTGCCAAGAGGAATGAGGTCTGTAAACGAGCCATCGAAAAGTTGGCGGAGTTTGATGATGAAGGGAGCAATGTCCGCATCCCGGTAGAGTTGGAAATCGCCAAGCTGCACATGGTGCTCGGCGAAGAAGGCTACAAGAAATCCAAAGAGTATTTCACCAAGGTGATCAACTCCAAATCGGATAACGCCCAGAACCCCAAAAAATTTACAGGCGAACAATATCAAGCCCGGTATTTCACGCTAGTTGCGGATGTTCTGAACCATCAACCCGAGCTCGCGGAAAAAGATCTGCCGGATCTGAAGGCCTGGCAAGACGCCAATCTCGGAACTGACGAGAGCACCAAAAAAGGCGTCGGTGCGGCGATGTCGATGCTGGAATATCGCATCCTGTCCGCCAAGGCGGAGCTGGCTAAAGGTCCAAAGGAGAAAGAACGGCTCAACTCCGAAGCCGTAACCGTGCTGATGGATCTGGTGAACAAACGACCCGACCTGCGAAGCATCGTGTTCGAGCAGGTGATGAGCAAACTGCCGGATAATCCTGATCTGACCAGCTTGAATCCGCTGTTACTCGAGGCGTTAGTCACTCGCGGGATTGAAGCCATCCAGCGTAAAACGCCTGAGAAAGATGACGCGAAGAATATTCAGGCTGGTGCCGATGCCGCCCGTTCGATTATTTCCCGCAAAGGGCAGCCGGGTATTTCCAGTGAACAGGTCGATAGCTCTGCGTTCAGGGTCGGGGTGTTTGAAGAACACATCGGCAGCACGCTACAACTAAAACCCGAGGAGCAGTTACAGAATAAATATGACGCCATCACCGCTTACCTTGAGTACGTCGAAAAATATGGTGGAAACAAGATCTGGGCTGAAGATGCGCTGGATAATGCCCTGAGCCTGCTGGTCAATCTCCGCAAGACCGACGCCAACAGCGATGGCCTGAATAAGCTTTATGATCATGCACTGGATCTAGCGTTGTTCAAAGTCGGCCGCAAGCAGGTCGCGTGGTCTTACGCGCAGCGACGCCGTGAGATGGGAGATTTTAAAGCGGCCAAAGGTGGCTACTCGATGGTCAAGAGCGACGTGCCGATCGTGATGGTGCTCGCGAAATATTTCCAGATGTTCTGCGACCAGCAGATGCTTGCCAAAGCCCCGGATGTTGAAAAGCCTGCGCTTTCGGCGGATGTGCAGAAATTGGCCGATGAACTTACACCGTTGATTGATGGGGCAATGGGCTCGGCCGACACGCAAGTCAAACTTCAACTGCGTCTGACGAAGATCCGCATGGTGCTGCTTGCCGCCGACGTCGCCCGCGCCAACAAATCGCCGGATCGCGTGGTGGCAATGCTGAGCGGCTTTGAGTTACTGCTGACCGGTTCCCCACCCGAACAGCAAAACGCCTTGCTCGGCAACGCGTTGTTCCTTCGCGTGAACGCATTGATTTCCCTGAATCGCAGTGCCGAGGCATTGGCAGCCATTAACGAACTGGTGTCGCGCCAGACGCCCGAACAATCGCTCTCGACGATCACCTCACTGCTGGACAAATTGAACGAAAGTTTCCTGGCTGAGCGAGGCAAGGAAAAACCTGATCCAACCACGCTCATTCAATTGAGCGGTCAGCGCGCCCAACTGGCGCAACTACTCGTCCAGCAAGTACAAAAAGATCCCAAACTTCCTGAAAAAAATCGCCGGCAATACCTGAGCTTCAACGCCACCGCGCAGCGCCAGGCCGCGGAATTGGAAACTGATGCGGCCAAGAAGAAGGTCTATCTCACGCAAGCCCTCGCCACTTACGACGAACTGCTGAAAGGTGTCCCCGAAAATGATCCCAACGGCGAGCGCACCGTCTATCAGCGGTTGATCGCCCTCACGCAGTTCATTGTCGGTGACACCGCGAGCATGGAAAAAGCTCACGACATGCTCAATGATTTGTTCGCCAAGGGCAGCTTCGGCGGGCCGATGATCCGCATCAATGACACGGATGAATCGAAGCCCAATGATATTTTCTGGGAAGCCGCCCTCCGATTGCTTCAGGCAAAAGCGCAGCTATCCACCGCCAAGGGCGATCCCCTGCTGCTCGACGATGCCAAGCGAATCCTGCGCAACTTCATCATTCAGCACGGCGATCAAACCGGTGGCCCGAATTACGCAAAAGATTTCAAGCTGCTCCGCCAGCAAATTCTGGGAGATTGGAAGCCGGAAACGGTGACAGCTGCCACGCAACCCGCCGCCAAATAATGGTATTTCCGTAGGGTCCGCGTTAGAGCTTGGGAATCAATTTGTAGCACGGGCTTCCAGCCCGTGTTGAGACTTTTGAACTAGCGAATTGTCAAAGCTGGGATTTAGGGTGCCACGGGTCGCGGTACTCCGAGACCTGTGTTCATCCCGCGCCGGAAGAGCACAGGTCTCGGAGTACC
>JBBRMW010000431.1:0-3230 GCA_038230635.1 Aggregatilineales bacterium
CACTGGTACAATATCTCGTTGTTCATCGTTCCCTCTGGTTGACTTGTCACGCTCCAGTTTGAACGATGAACACCTTTTTGCCAATCCCCTTTTCTAAACATGTCCGCTCCCCAGGTGGTTACGGAGAGGGGGCAAGGGGGTGGGGTAAATGGGCGTCTTCATGGTTCTTGCCGACTTCGCAATGGCCCTGGCCGCGTACCTACCAAAACTTCCGATTGCCAACGTTATGCTATACTAGCGTGCCAGTGCCGCGCCACCGGGGGAGATCAATGCCTATGGCTGAGACGTCCAAGCCACCGATCGATGTTTTCATCAGCCACGCCACCGACGACG
Source organism: Aggregatilineales bacterium (assembly GCA_038230635.1). Lineage (GTDB taxonomy): Bacteria > Chloroflexota > Anaerolineae > Aggregatilineales > UBA2796 > JBBRMW01. Next base: position 334 of record JBBRMW010000431.1, read on the forward strand.
ACGCGACGATTACGCGCATTCACGACGCGCTGACCGCCGCCGGGATCAACACCTGGGTCGATCACCTCGACGGTATTAACCCCGGCGATCATTGGGGGCGCGAGATTCATACGGCGGCCAACGATTGCATCAACGGCTTGTTCGTGCTGTCGCCGAAATCGGCCAAGTCTGCTTATTGCGAAGCTGAATGGACGCGCGTATTGGCGCTCGGCAAATTGCTGTACATCGCGCTGATCGAACCCGTGCCGACCCGCGATTTTCCGCTGCGACTTGGCACGATCCAATATGCCGATTTGACGCGCGACTTCGGGGGCGGCATGGCCGAATTGATCCGCGCGATCACCGGACGGCGCACGCTCGATCCGGCGGCAGCCACGACCGGGCAGGCGCGCCACGTCAGCGGGAACTTTCCGCGCTGGCATCTCGACCTACCCTTGATCGGGCGCGACGCCGATTTGGGCGATGTGCGCGCCGATCTGGCGGATGGCAGCCGGGCGGCGGTGATCCTCGGTTTGGGCGGCGTCGGCAAAACGCGCTTGGCCGCCGAGATCGTGAATACTTCAGATTTCAAGGATGGGGTCGTGTGGCACACGATCGATCCGCACACCACCGCCGACGATCTGACGCTGGCGATCCGCGATCATCTTGGTTTGGGCGTGACCAGCGAGGCGGACGCGACCTGGGCGGCACTCGGTAAGCGACGGACGCTGCTGGTGCTCGATAACGCCGAAGATTGCGCCCAACCCGCCGCCTATGCCGCCCGCCTCAACGCGCTCGATCGGGCGGGGGGGACGCGCGTGCTGCTGACCAGCCGCAATCAGTGGCGCGAATTGCGCAACGCCAAGATGCACGATCTGCACGCGCCCGACGCGGAATCGGCGGTGGCGATCCTGCGAGCGATGGCCGCCAATGAGCCGCCTGCCTATGCGCCGGATGGGTTCGAGTCGCAGTTAGCGGAGGCGGCACACCGTCACCCGCGCCTGATCCATTACGCGGTGCGTTGGCTGGATGCGTACCCGCCCGATTATGTGCTGGAAATGCTGCGCACGCTGAAAGGCGCGGACGCCGAAGAAGCGCTCGACGATATGATCCGCAAGACGGTGCGGGCGGTCGAATCGCGCGAGGGCGGCGCAGAGGCGATCGCGGCGCTGCGACGGTTGGCGGTGTGCCGGGGCGGCTTCACGTTCGAGGCGGCGCGGGCGATCATCGGCGCGGCGACTGATCCGCGTTCGCTGGCGCTGCTGAAAAGCTGGGGGCTGGTGACGTTCGGCAACGGGCGCTACGACGTCGATCCGCTGGTGACGGCGGCGGTCGGTGAGGATGCGGCGGCGATCGATGCCCATTATGCCTATTACGAGGAATTGGCGCGGCAGCACGACCAAAAGCAAGATTATCTCGGCCTCGACCACGAGTCGGCCAACCTAGAGGCGGCTTTCGAGCGGATGCTGGCGGCGGGTCGCCCCGAAGATGCGTTCTGGTTGGCGAATGCGTGCAGCGATTTTCTGGCGAACCGGGGACGCTTCGAGTTGCGGATCGATTGGCTTGAACGAGTTGCCACCAATCTCAAGGGTACATCCAATGATCGCTTGCGCGCGACGATTCAAAATAACCTGGGACTTGCGTATAATGAACGTCTGACAGGAAATCATAGAGAAAATCAGCGGCGGGCTATAGCGACATATTGGACAGCATTGCAAACTCGAACGGAGGAGGGTGCTCCGCAAGAGTATGCAGAGACGCAAAATAATCTCGGAGTGGCCTATGGAAATTTAGCATTACTAGAAAATGGAACGATGAATATATGACAGGCCATTTTAGCTTTAGGCGAAGCGATGCGTTTCCGTACCCCAAATTCTAACCCGCAAGAATATGCCACTATACAACTTAACCTGAGCAATGTCTATCAAATACCATTAACCATCACAAACCGTGTTTGGAGTTTGCGACAAGCGATCAAGGCTTGTAATCAGGCACTACACTATTTCAGTGTTAAGGATGTCCCATTAGATTATGCTAGGACACAAAATGCACTGGCAAGTGCATACAGTAGTTTGTCTATATTTGAAGATCGGGTGACAAATCTTCGGAATGCAGTTGTAGCTTACCTTGAAGCACTACGTTTTTTTACTCCTGAGTCCGATCGCTTCAATTATGCGGCAGTACAAAACAATTTAGGGAACACTTATGACTATTTAGCTGCATGTGAAGATCGGATTGATAATCGGCAAAAAGCAATCGCTGCCTATGGCGAGGTGCTGCGCTTTTACACCGCGGAGGCAGCCCCACTTGACTACGCCATGACACAGGCCAACCTGGGTACAGCGCTCAAGAATTTGGGCGATCTGTCCGCCGCGATCGCCGCTTGGCGCGAAGCAGAGAAATATTATCGGCTGATGGGCATGATCGCGGAAGTGGGTAAGATGCGCGGGTGGATCGGTGAGGTGGAGGGAAAGGGTTGACCTCACCCCCTGCCCCCTCTCCATTGACGGAGAGGGGGAATCCGCTCGCCACCGTTTGAGTAGTCGGCATTGTTTTTGCGAGTGTGCGATTGGTCAGAGTACGCTGCGTTGGTTATCATCCCTCACAAATTGCGAAGCGCCTGTCTCTCCGTCAACAGAGAGGGGTTGCGAGCGGACTTCCCCTCTCCGTCAAGGGCTTATCGTTACCCACATCTTTTAAGCTCGACTTTCGCCATTTTGAGACAAAAACAGAGCAGGTAGGGTAAGCTGAGTCTTGATAAGAGAGGTCAGATGCTGACTCTACCTGCCGAGATGATAGCGCTACGGGCGACGTTTGCACCAGAGTTTAGCAAGCCCGTCTGGGTATGGGCACAAGTGTTGCTGGTGGGGGCGATCTTGTCGCCCCATAAGCGAACGGTGACCGCCGCATTACGTGCG
>JBBRMW010000432.1:0-3227 GCA_038230635.1 Aggregatilineales bacterium
CACGGGATGCGCCCACAAATTTACGAGCAGCTGACCAAAGAGTGTCAGCAGGAGCGTGAAAAGTTGGGAATGCTGTTGCAGCGAGTGGCCGCTGAACAGGCAGATAGTATTGCCAATCTCGATGCCGCGCTCCAGGTCTTGACAGAAATTGGCGAGCATTATCTGAAATGTGCGCCAGAACAGCAGCGTGCTATACTGTTACAAATGGTCGAGCGGGTCATTCTGACCGCTGAGGGCCAGGTACGACAAATTGAATGGAAACCGCCGTTCTGCTACATCCAGCGTTTGAAGGATGGTGGAAATGGCGGTCAGGAACCCTCGAAAAAGAGCACAAAAGCGAAAACCAGCAGGGTCTCTGCTGGTTCACTTCCCGGTTCATTTGGTGCACCCGGAGGGCTTTCAACCACTGGGAGTATACAAACTCCCCGATGCGATTTATTGCATGATCCGGCTCATCGAATGGCTCTACCAAGACTTGATTTCATCAGAGCCAACGTACTTCCAGCACTACTCGCCAACCGCGCGAAACGCCGAAATTGTGCGACGTTACCACGCGGGTGAGTCGTCGGCTGCGTTGGCCCGCGAGTTCGGCATTTCGGATCGGCGTGTGCGCTACCTCGTTAAACGTGCGTCGAAATCGAATTGATGGCTTCAACCTTCTCGTATTGTGGAGCAGGCTTTGCTTCTATTGGGATTCAATCCCTTATCCTGCACCACCCCATCACAAGTATCGGCGGGGCTCGTCTTTTGGCTAGATAACGGTATGGAACCGCGCAGAGTCCCGCTTTCAGGCCGAACACCCAGCAGTATTGCCCGAAATGCGGCTATTCAACGGCGTTATACGGATGGTGAACGGGTCTCCAATTTAGCGCTCGAATTTGGCATCTCGGTGAATCGAGTACATCAGATTCTATGAAAAAACGCGGAACCTGATTAGTAACGATACGTGCTGGCGTGGACTGCGTGATTTTTGACCGTTTAGCGCTCAATCAGAGTTTTCTCTCAGACGCTGCGACAGTACGCGCATTACCGCCAGCGGCACCTCGGGCCTATCCCGCAACACGGATTTGAACGCTTCGTCATCGATCATGAGGGTACGTGTCTCACCCACCACGGAGACTGTTGCAAAGCGCGGGGAAGCGTCAATGATCGCCATCTCGCCAACGAAATCACCCGCCACGCGCAGGGCAAGCACTTTGTCCGCACCATCGACATTTTTTACGACACGCATCGCGCCCGCTACGATGATGAAAAGTTCCTGCCCAACGTCCCCTTCTCGGAAGATCACATCTCCGTCCTGATACCACCCCTCACGCGCGATCTCCGCTATTTGTTTCAGATCATCCGGGGATAGGTTAGCGAAAAGGGACACATCGCGTAGCAGCAGAATACGATCTATCACTGATACTGTCTGCAACGTTTCCATTGGTTCTCCTAATTGTTTGAGCGCATAGCGTGAGGCCGCCCCGACCAGTGGATCGGAACTGGCAGCGAGTTCGCGCAATTCGAAAATATAGTGGTTCAGGGCTAATTCGCCGACTGCGCTGATGGCAAGGATGCGCGGCCAGCCTGTCTCACTGTGCAATAATATTCCGATTGCCTCAGCAGCGGCGTTTGCGGTCGCGGCTGGATCGCCTTCGAGGGTCACTGCCTTAGCTTCCAATAATGGAATGAGTTCGCGGGTTAACAATTTGTCGCCAAGCATATCCAGCGCTTCGAGCGCACCTGCGCGCGTGTCGGTATTGCGCTCGGTGAGCGCGTGTCCAATCGCATCCATCGCTTCCGGCTGACTCAATAGCCCCAACGTTGTTACTAAACGTTGTTCACTCTGGGCAGCATTAACGCTCAATACATCGTGCAGAAAGCGTGTAGTGCGCCCTGACATTGGAATAGCTGCGTCCAGCCGCCGCCATTCACGCAAATGGGCAATCTCGCGCTGGGCAAGGTTACGCAACACGAAATATGCCGTCCTATCGCCTGGCGTCAGCGCAGCTAAAGCCGCATCAGCCAGCGTAGGCTCAGGGTTATGTGTTTGAAGGACAGCGAGAATATTCGCTGTAGCTGCGCTGCCCAACTGCCGCAAAGATTGCGAGGCGGCGGATCGAACTCCCTGAGCTGAGTCAGAGAGGCATGTGACAAGCGCGTCTAACGCTGCGGCGTGTCCGATACGGCCCAGTGCCCGACATGCTGCCCGACGTACTGTGGGCAAATCGTCATATAGTGCCGTAACCATAAAATCACTGATCGCAGATACATCGGTGTCTCCGATGCTTTGCCCCTCGAAAATCTCCGCAATCGCGTTAATCCCAATGACGCGCAGGGTCGATTCGCTCGCTTGGAGCAGCGCAGTCAAGGTCGGCAGCGCGGCATCCAGACCTTCCCAGCGAGCGACGGCGATAGCAGCCTGCGCACGAACGGTCACCGATGGATCGCCAAGCAGCGGCGCGATCTGGGCACGGAGATTGTCTGTTTCAATCGGTACAAGGGTAGAAAGCGCTTGCAGCACCGCGACCCGAACCGACGGATCACTATCTTTAAGCCGTATCAGCAAGGCTGGGACGGAGGCCGAGGCCTCCATTCGCATCAACATTTCGGCAGCTAATCGACGCCGTTCCGGTTTCGAATCCTGCAAAATTTCCGTTGCAAGACGGATCGCTTCGGCATCGCCTCGGAAGCCAACGAAAGCGCGTTCGCCCTGGGTAAAAACCTCCACTCGCCCGGCCTGCAGCGCCTGAAGTAGCGCTTCGCTGTAACTGCGCCGCATCCGCCAGATCACGAAGGCGCAGGCCAGCGCGGCGATCATGCCCATGACGAAAATTTGTGTCGTCGTCAACAGGCTTTCACCGAGCAGCAGCAGCACGCCCGATAGGATAACCCCGATTTGAGACGGCACACCTGCATCAAAAGCGCGTACTTGCGCGCGCCGACCGGGCGGCACCACGTTGAAGAACGCACTGTACGCACCATCACCAATACCGCTTAGAACGACAAGCTGTGACAGCCGCACGATCACCGCCGTACTCAGCGAAAAGTTAACCGCGAACAGCAGGAAGCCCAGCAGATACGTCAACGGCAGAATGAGGAGCGCATTGACCACGCCGATCCGTGCATAAAGACGATTAGCGATCAGCAGCGCGGCGACGAAGGTCATGGCGCTTGAAATACCCGAAAAAGCGCCGAGAAAGCCAGCGACTTCTGCCTCGCTGGAAAATGCGGCAGATACGGCG
>JBBRMW010000433.1:0-3203 GCA_038230635.1 Aggregatilineales bacterium
CCGTAATCACGGAGAGGGGGAAGCCAGCCCATACCCACGGCGGCTATCGCTGCATCATTTCGGTTGTAGAACTATTTCGCCATGCGACTGGCGGCGTACAGTACCGTGCCGCCGATCTGCGCGGCGAGCGTCGGGTTGCGTGTGTTTTCGACCACGACCACGATCGCGGTGGTGCTGCCATTCGGCGTATCCACGAAGCCGATGAACCACGATAGCCCATTCGTGCGCGGATCGCTGCCCAAGCCGCTGAGCGCATAGCTGGCGTGACCATACACCGTCATATCGGGCTGATCGGCGATGTGGGCTGCGCCATCGGTCACGGCGGCGCGCAAGGCCAAGCGGAGCGAGCTGGCGATCGTGCTCGAAATGATCGCGGGTTGATCGGCGGGTTGGCTGATTGGTTGCCAAGTCGTCATGCCGGGTGCGCGCGTTGCATCAACCAGTGTCATCGGCACGGCGTTGCCGTGATTGGCAATGGCGGCGACGACTGCGACCATTTGCAGCGGCGTCACGGTGAGCAGCCCCTGTCCGACACCTTGAACGCCCAGTTCGTCGTGTGTGGCGGGCAAGGCGTTGAGCGGCAGCGGCAGACTTCCGGTTTGGGTCTTAAAATGGGCGAGCGACGGCGGCTTCAATAACCCGAAGGCTTCGATCGCAGCTTGCAAACTATCGCGGTGATCATAGGCTGCGCTCGCAAATGCGGCGGGGCAGGCATCCGCATAGGCCAATTGGAGCGTTGCGGTTCCAGGTAAAGCGGTCGCGCAATCGAGGATAAATTTTCCGATTTGCAGAGGTGCCGTCGGGATCGGCAGGGGCGAATCGAGCGTGACGCGATCCGTTAAAAGCGCGCTGAGCACGACCGTCTCCAACGCGCCGCCCGGCTGATAGACGCCCTGGATCGCGCGATTGAACAACAGTGCCGACGGATCGGCGAGCAGTTGGGCGGCGCTCAGATTCCCTTCACCCGTGTTCGGATCATACGAGGGGGCGCTGACCATTGCGCGGATTGCGCCTGTGGGTATATCAACCGCGATGATCGCCCCGCTGTATGGCCTCAGCGCTCCGGCTGCCGCGTTTTGCAGCGACAGATCGAGCGTCAGGCGCACATCGTTGCCCGCGCGCGGCGTATGCAGCAGATCGTCGCCGATGCGCTCACCGGGCGTCAGGGTATCGTCGCCGCGCAGCGTCGCGTCGAAGGCTTCCTCGACACCACCATGCACGAGTTTGCCGCCCTGAGTGAGGCTGTAATAGCCCGTAACAGTGAGCGTGGATGGCTCTGGATACACGCGGCGGGCGAGCTGCTTGCCAGATGCCGAACGTCCCGCATCGACCGTTTGTGCCAGCAGCTTCCCCGCCCGATCGTACATCGCGCCGCGCCGAAGCATCTGCTCGAACTCGACGGCACGCGGATTATCGGCACGTCCGAGCAGACCATCAGCGGCAAAAACGCTCCAATAGGTCAGGCTCACCGCCACCGCCAAGAAGGCGATGAGCACCCCCGCCGTCAGTCGATTCGTGCTGCGGGTCATGCCCATCATCGGGGATCGCTCACGACGATCAAAAACCCGACCATGATAAAGTTCACGAGCAGCGAACTGCCGCCATAGCTCATGAAGGGTAGCGTCACACCCGTCAGCGGGATCAGCTTGATCGTGCCGCCCATGATCAGCAGGCTTTGGATGGCGAGCGTGATCCCAATTCCGGCTGCCAGCAGCGCGCGGAAGGGATCGGCTTGCCCGATCGCCAGCCGCATCGCACGCTGCGCCAGGATCGCCAGACAACCGATCACGACCAGCGTGCCGAGCAAGCCCCATTCCTCGCCAATCGCGGCGAATACAAAATCGGAATGGACGACCGGGATGTAGGTGGGCGATCCCTGGCCGATGCCCTGCCCAAAGACGCTGCCATTGGCGATGCCGATCAGACTTTGGACGACTTGATACGAGTCGCCGTTCGAGTACGGCCAGGGATTCAGCCAGATCGTGACTCGCTCGCGCACGACATCGAAGCCGAAATAGGCGATGCTGCCGCCGATCAGCAAGAGCACCAGTCCGCCCACCACATAGAGCGAACGCCCGGTGGCAACATAGAGCATCGCCAAAAAGATTGCAAAATAAAGCGTCGCCATACCCAGATCGCGCTGCCAAACCAGGATAATCGCGCTGATGCTCCACATCACCAAAAGCGGCCCCAAATAGCGTAGGGCGGGCAATCTCAATCGTCCAATCTGGAAGCCATGTGTATCGAGCAGATCGCGGTTGTCGGCTAAATAGCTCGCCAGGAAAGCGATCAACGCCATTTTCAGCAGTTCCGACGGCTGGAAATAGACCTCGCCAATGCCCAGCCACAAACGCGGACCCACGCCCGCCGGATTGCGGCCAAAAGCGATGGTCGCCATCAGCAGGGCCAATCCGCCAAACAGCCACAAATAGCGATAGCGGCTGAGCCAGCGCAAATGGCGGGGCAGCCGGGTGATGCCGATCATGGCCGCGATCGACACGATCAACCACAGCGCCTGACGCGGCATAAACGGCGGATTCAACCGATCGATCAGGGCGATGCCCCAACCACATAGCAGCATGACGATCGGAAAGATGAACGGATCGCGCCCCGGCAGCCGCTTTTCGAGCGCTATATGCCCGCTCACCGCGCAGCCGATCCAAACGATCAGCGGCCACGCGGCAAAGGGCGAGTCGCCGCGCACGAGCAGCAGCGCCAAATAGCTGACGGTTACGAATAACCCGGCCAGACCGAGCAGCAGTCGCTCACGCGCGGCATCACTGAGCAGCGGTTCGTCGAAGTCGTAGAGAGCGGGCGCGGGCGTGCTATCGAGCGTCATAAAGCATCAATTAGCATTCATACCACGAGAGGTGCATATCTTCCACTTCGCGTTTGGCATCCGAACCCAGCATGACCATTTTACTGGCTCCGATAAAATGGTCTTCAACAGCGCTATCACTGTTTTCACAGGCGTGCTCGAACGGTGAACTGGTCGGAATCGTTTCGTTGGGCATGAACAATCTCCTCATCCTGATTCAAACACGCCGATTGCGTGCATAACAAATCACAGGCTAGGGCGTGTCTGCAAACCCCTCTATCCCCCGGCCCCTTTCCCCCACGCAGGCGGGGGGAAAGGGGAGTCAAGCCCCTCGCCCCGCCTGCGTGGGAGAGGGGTTGGGGAGAGGGGTCAGCCGCCCAAACAC
>JBBRMW010000434.1:0-3186 GCA_038230635.1 Aggregatilineales bacterium
CACCGTTGGTATTCGACGTACTGTGCAGGTGGATGGTGTAGGCTCCGGGCTGCGTGATGCGCAAATTGGACAGTGATACGCGGCCATCGGCGGACGGTTGTGCGCTGACGATCGACTGTTGATCCTGATCCTGTAAGGTGACGATGGCGAGCAGCGTACCGGACGTGCGCGTCAGAGTCAGCCCGATCACATCGCCGCGCGCCGCCACGAACGACCAATCGACGCTGGCATCCACCGCGAGCGTCCCTTTGACCGTTTCGCCATAGGCAACCTCGCTCGACTGCGCGCGTCCGATCAAAAAGGGCATCGCCAGCGCCGCGCACAGGGCCGCTATGCACACCGCCGCGAAACCGACGACGATCTTCTGTCGGGTGATCCATCGCATCGCACGCTCCTCGCCTTGCCGTCGCCGATAATCAGGCGGCGGGTTTGTGAATAATGGCACATTTCTACGAAAACTGAGATAATCAAAACAATTCGGCATTATACCGCATCTTGGACGATCGGCTCGGTTAACCTGACTTGCCATTTTTGATCGTCGAACACGCCTTTTTTATGGCCGTCAGCGGACTATGTGCCCTGCTGGCATTCTTGCTGTGGCCGATCGCGGCACTCCGTCCGCGACCACTCCCCCGCACGATCGCTGCGTTCACCTGGCTCGGATCGGCGCTCATGGCGCTGCTCGGAATCATGGGGGCGGCGCTGATGACGGACTTTCAACTGCTAGCGTTGACGCTCCCCTTCGGTTTGTGCGTCCTTATGATCAGCACCCTGCAAATCATTCTGGAGGTGCGCCTATCATCAACGGGGCGGCCACTGGCGGGATTGGGCGCGGCAGTCGGCTTTCTGATCGCCGTCGGCAGCCTGATCATCCCGGCGATCCCCGGTCAACTCGGCCCGATCGCGCTCCCCACGCTGACACCGATCCCCGCCCTGACGCTCAGCCGCGTACCCACGCACACGCCGCGCTTCTCCGTAACGCCATCGCCGATTCTATCCCCAACACCGACGACATCGCCGCTGCCCACGCTGACCTATACGCCGACCGTTTCGCCGATTCCCGCGCCCGCCACCGCGCTTATACCATTTACGCCGCTCGGCGGCACGGCAATTCCGGGCGCGCGCATCCCGATTATCACCGAAACGCAAACAGCGTGTACAATTACCGTCGTGAAAGCCGTGAACATTCGCGCCAACCCTGACCCCGCGAGCACGCTGCTCGGATCGCTGCCAATCGGCTCGGTGGTGAGCGGCACGGCGCGCACGACTGACTGGTGGCGCGTGCGTTTCCGGGAGCGCGATGGCTGGCTGATCGCGGGCGCGGTGACGGTTTCCGCCGCGTGCAACACAGTGCCGACGGTCACACCGTGAGTGTCTATAAATAAAATGATCTGTGGATTTCTCCCTCTCCGCAAACGGTGAGGAATCGGGGGTGAGGTTTATGCCATTCAATCCAAAAAACCTGAACTATCGTGAGGCGGAGACGCGCTGGACGCTCGGCAAACTGAATGCGGGTAACTCGTGCGCATTGGTGGGTGTCGGCAGCGTCGGCAAATCAAACCTGCTGCGCCATTTGCAATATCCCGAAGTGCAGCAGTTTTACCTCGGCACGGACGCCGAAAACATGCACATGATCTTCATCGATCCCAACAACATGCTCGATCCGCTTCCGCCCGTCGCTGGATCGGCGTATCCGTCGGGTTGGTCGGGCTACGAGATCATGACCCATCGCCTGTTTCGGCACTTCCAGCCGATGTTCCAGATGATGGCTCCGCACGTCGCCAACGACTTTTATGAGGTCTACCAAAACCTGATCAACGGCGAGAATCCGCTGGCGGTACACGTCGGTCTGCGCAACTTCGAGCACTGCATCGATCTGATCATCCGCCAGGGCGTGCGATTGACGTTCCTGTTCGACGAGTTCGAGCTGATGTTCAAAGAACTGCCGCCGAAGTTCTTCCGTACCCTGCGCGGCCTGCGCGACGATTACAAATACGAGCTGATGTACCTGACCGTCACCCGCAAAGCCATGCCCGATCTGATCATCGAGAATAATTACGACTACGACGGCCTGGAGCCGTTCACAGAGTTATTCTCGGATAGCACAAAATACATTGGCGGCTACAGCGAGGCCGATGCGCGCGTCGTGATGCAGCAGATCGTCGATCGCAACAATGTGCGCTATTCACCCTCGATCCAGGAAATGATCGTCCGCACGACGGGCGGCCACGCCGGGCTGATGCGCGCGGGTTACAGCGCCGCCACCAACCTGATCGAAGGCTTAGACGAGGAAGAATCCGCCGAACGCCTGACGCGCAGCCGTGCTGTGCAAGCCGAGGCCAACACGATCTGGCTGAGTCTGAACGCGGCGGAACAAGAGACGCTCCGCCTGCTGATGAGCAACAAAGGCGACTCGGTTGATCAGCGCTCGCCGGAAGTGCGCTTGCTGGCCGAGAAGCAGCTTGTGGCGCGACGCGGCGAATGGCTGACGGTCACGCCGATGGTCTTCCGGGTCTGGCTGCGCACCTTCTTGAACGGCAAGAAAAAGGACGCTGCCCCGACGACTTAGACCGACTTGAGAGCAACCATCTTGATGCTTTGGGTTGCTCGCCTTTCCTTCACACTTGTATACCCAGGGTAGGGGGCAAAATGCGCGCCAAAATATTTTCGTGGTAGGTGTTGACTTGACCATAGCGCGGATCGGTGGCTTTGCCGATGGAATAACCTTCTCGTTGGCTCAAAGTGGTCGCCTGTTTGCCGAGGCGCTGTGCTTCAGCATTGTCCACCGTATGCATCTTGTGATAGGCGAGGTAGCCAATCACCGTGAAATAGTGTTGACCGCCATCCTCGATCGCAGTTTGGCGCGTTTCGATGCGTTCGATTCGATCTTCGTGGTTGGCAAGTTGTGCTTCGTGGGAATCCATAACGGCGATATGTTGTTTGAGGATTTCGAGAGGCGAGAGACTGCTTGGCTTGATGCTATAGTGGCCTGTTTTACGAAGTGCGGGTAGAACTTCGCTTGTCACCCATTTTTTGAATCGCTTGCAGGGCAATTGCGTCTAAAATGAATAGGGTAAAGGAGCCCTCTGGCGGTAGAGTAGTGGCCTATTTGGAGGAAGCCATGAACAATACCAGCATAATTAGCCACTTTGCCACGTTACCCGATCCGCGTATCGAACGGACAAA
>JBBRMW010000435.1:0-3177 GCA_038230635.1 Aggregatilineales bacterium
GGTCAAGGTTGACACACCTCATCGTTATGGCTGAATCCCGCTAGGGCGTGTCTGCAAACCCCTCTATCCCCCGGCCCCTTTCCCCCACGCAAGCGGGGGAAAGGGGAGTCAAGCCCCTCGCCCCGCCTGCGTGGGAGAGGGGTCAGCCATAGGCGTGAAGCTAAGGAATCAGGGCGTTGTTTTCGGTATCGGACGGGCAACCCTATGTGGTCGCCCGTTCTTAGGCCACATGCCCTACATAACAATCACGTCTCCCCTTAGCTTCACGCCTATGAGGGGTCAGCCGCCCAAACACTTTGCAGACACGCCCTATTTCGCCGCGATCAATGACTCGATCCGGGCGGCGATCAATGCGGGCGCTTCCATCGGAATAAAGTGCGAGTATGCTGGTAGATATTCGTCGTGGCCGCGCTTAAAGTGACTCGCCAGATCGGGTGCGGTGGGCGAGGAACTAAAGTCGTAGGCGGCGTCGGGTGGCTTACGCTCTGCCCGCAGGATATGCACCGGAACGTCGATCTGCGGGATCAGATCGTAAATATCCGATAAGGTGTGGTTCGGGTAAATGGCGGCTTCGATGCGCGGCGGACATGCCAGCACGAAACCGTCGCCACTTGGATTCGGCAGCAAGCCATATTCGCAGTAATCGCGCAAAACAGCAGGCCGCCAGCGATCATAGGGTACACGATCCGTCAATCGATCGATCATCTGGGCGGGCGAATCCCACGAATCGCGGCGGCGTGCGACGTAATCCGCACCCGTGAAGCGCACCCCGTAACCTTCGCGCGGGATGATCACCGGATCGATTAGCATCAATTTGGCGAAATGGCCGGGTGCGCGCGCCGCAGCCTGCGTCAACGTGTGTCCACCGAGCGAATGTCCCACGCCGATCGCGCCGCGCAGATCGAGCGATTCGATCAAACCGACGATGTCGTCGGCGAACGCACGCCAGACATAGCCATCGGGCGGCGCTGGTTTGCTGCTACGGCCATGTCCGCGTAGATCGGGCGCGTAACAGTGGCGTCCGGGCAGGTTGCGGATCACGTCATCCCAGACGCGGCCATGAAAACCGGTCGCGTGCAGAAACAGGATTGGCGGATTCGCTTTATCGGCTGCGCCCGGCCACTCGAACAGAGCCAGTTCGATACCGTTGACGGCGACGCGCGTTTCGATCGGGGTCTGCTCACTCATACCTCTGCCTCCTCATCGGCGATAGGTGTTGCCTCGCCGCGTTTGCGCGCCAACATCCGCCGATAGGTGGCCTGGATGGTCAGCGCGTCGGCGACGTGGAAAGGTTCGGGCGCTTCGACGGCCACGCTGCCCTGCACATCGAAATCAACCAATGCCTGCAAGAGCGCCTTGTAGTTCATATCAGCCTCGTTGAGCGGCAGGTGATGGCGCTCGCCTTTCGCGCCATATTCGATGCCCGACATATGGATATGCAGCGATTCCAGGCCACGCCGTCCCAGCCCGCGCTCGACCGCCTTGAGCATCGCCGCGAATTCATCATAACTGTTTTGCGTGCCGTCACCGGGGCGCGCGTGCAGATGTGCAAAGTCGATGCACGGCAGCACGCCCGGCACATCCACGCTCAGTTGGATCACCTCATCGAGCGAGCCGAACATCGCGCTTTTGCCCATCGTTTCGGGACGGAGATAGCCGCCAAAACCTTCCGCGCGCAAGATTCCCGTGAGTTCGAGCAGTTTTTCTTTCGCGCGCTCGTAAACCTGTTCGGGCGGCTGGGTGTGATATGAACCCGGATGAAACACGATATCGGCAGCCCCGGCGAGCCACCCCTTGCGGGCCGCGGCCAGCAGTCGTTCGTCGCTTTTGCCCATCAGTTCGCTGGTCAGGCTGTTCAGGTTGATATAGTAGGGCGCGTGGATGCTCAGCGAAACGTGATGCTTGTCGTGTACCGACTTGATCTCCGCACACGATTCGTCGCTCACGCGGACACTCTGTACCCAGGCGATTTCCAAGTGATCCAAACCGAGCAGGCGCGAATGCTCGATGGCGGCGGGCGTCCCGGATTTGGGCGTACCTTGCGGCGCGCCGACCGTTCCAAAGCGGATGGGGTCAAAGACGGGCGTTTTATCTTTTGGCACAGGCGATCCTAATTTTTGCTTGGCGATCGGGCAGATTATAGCGCATCCGCGCCAACCGAATGATTTTGGAGGGTGATCATCGCAGCAGGGCACGTGCAAAGTCGCGGAACCTCACCCCCAGCCCCTCTCCGTCCTCACGGAGAGGGGTGCAAGACTCGACTCGGTCTCGATCTTTGGCGGAGCGGTGTGGTTTGACGCCCCCTCGCTGTAGCGACGGGGAGGGGCGGGGGTGGGGTACTTTGAGGCATTTTCTGGACTTTGCACGTGCCCTAGTGATCGCAGGGTAGCGCTGTATTTGTTTTATACGCCCCAACGTTTGAGCGCATCTTTGAGCCACTGCGGAGCGTCGTCTGGAATCGGTGAAGGGGGACGATTGCGCGAGGCAACTACCGCTTTCTGGATTTGCGTCGCAAGCGGTGGGACGTCCCATTCCGCACGTTCGTCATCGGTTGTGGCAGGGTCCACATCCCACAGACGATCTCGATAACCATCCCACACATAGTTCGTCCCATATTTTTGCGGTTTGCCCTGATACATAAGCCATCGATCGAGCGCGGCGGCGCTCAACCAACGCGCAGGGCGATAGCCACCCTCAGCCGCTTTCAAGGCGAGGGTATGCGCATTCCAGGCGTCGTTCGGCGTGTCGCCATGTTGAAAGAGTTTTGCCGCGTGAAAGTAGTCCTCAGCCGCGATCGCCCCGCCTGAAACCACAATCTCGTTAGCGCGCGCACGGCGCTGCCGATCGCGCTCACGCATGGCAATATATTCTGGCGTGCCATAGGGAAAGCCGTTGGCATGATCAACCCTGTCTGCGTCAAACATGGCCTGAAGTTCGTCGTTCATACGATTCTCCAAATGCGATAAATCGGGATAGCGAGGAAACCGATTGAGATTTTACCTGATCTGAAATTGTACAAGCTGTAATTAAAGTGTGGAGCAAAAGTAGGAAAAGACCAACTTGACCCTTGCGGGAACGAAAAGGTGGGGTAGAATACTCGCTACATGAGGACAACACGCGGTGAAAGCGGCGTGATGCTCACGTAACAACCTGGAGGAGGCGGCAGACAACGAGCGA
>JBBRMW010000436.1:0-3142 GCA_038230635.1 Aggregatilineales bacterium
AAGCCGTTTACCTGCGCCCAACCCGTTAACCCTGCTTTTTCGCGGTGACGTCCCATGTAGCGCGGAATCTGTTCGCGGAACTCCTGAACAAAATAGGCTTGTTCGGGGCGCGGCCCGACCAGACTCATCTGCCCGAACAGGACATTAATCAACTGCGGCATTTCATCCCAATTGTTCGATCGCATCCAGCGCCCGATGCGGGTCACGCGCGGGTCGTTTTTGACCGTCCAGCCGGGGCCATGCGCTTCGCTGTCGGCGCGCATCGTGCGAAATTTGATCATCGGAAAGGAGCGACCATCTAATCCGGTACGATCCTGACAAAACCAGATCGGTCCCGCCGACTCCAATCGGATAAGGATGGCCGTCAACAGTAACAGCGGCGACAGGATAATCAACCCGACCATCGCGCCGATCACATCCAAACCGCGCTTGAGCGAGAGCTTCCAGCCGCGCATCGGCATATCGCGCACCGTCAGCAGCGGCATTCCACCCAGCGCGTCGATGCTCATGCCGCCCGCCATATACGCGAACAGGTCAGGATAGATTTTGATGCTCACCCGCCCGCGTTGGCACAAACCAATCAGCCGCGTCAGTTCCTCGTGCGATGCTTCGGGCAGTGCAATCACCACCTCATCAATGCGGTTATCGTCGATCAGCGCCGGCAAGTCCGCAGCCTGGCCGATCACCGGCACGCCAGCCACATCACTCACCGCCGCACCATTGACCGCGCCAACGATCTCGTAACCGAGTTCCGGGCGCGATCGAATCTGATTCACGATCGATACGGCGATCGGGCTGCTGCCAACGATCAATACGCGATCACGTGCATAACCCGCGATACGCAGTCGGATGCTCAAATCGCGGTGCAGTTCGCGGCCAATCAGCACCGTGATCAGGCTGAAAAACCACGCATACAGAACCAGTTGACGCGGATAATCAATATCGCCGCTGGTGTTTTTGAGGACGAACGTCGCCAAGCCGCTGGTCATCGTCACACCGACCGAGATTGCCGCAAAAATCGTGATCGTTTGATCGATGCGGCTGAGTGCGCGTTTGCGATGATATAGCCGCGCGAAGAAAAATACAGCGAGCAGGGTCAGCGTATGCAGCAGTAAGGTTGGCAACACGGTATTAAAATTGGAAAAAATGGGCGGCGGCGGCACTTCACGCACGATGATCGGAAAACGGCGCTCGATCGTATAGCCGATCACGAAACCACCCACCAGTGCCAGCGCGTCTACGATCGGCAGCAGGATCGCCAGCAAACGTTGGATAAGCCAGGGGTGTGTATGCTTCAGGTGGCTTGGCGAATCCACGATTTGTCCGATCGAATCGCCCGCCAGATCGGACGTCCGCCGCGCGCCAGCAGTCCCAGCAGGATCAACAAGTGCAGCGGAAGCGGCGTTTGCGTCCGATAATGCTTGCGATAAAACAGCAGCATCGCGCGTGAAAACTCGGTGCGGGCGCGTGGGTTCAAGCGACTCGCCGCTCGTTTGACGTGCAGCACCGTCGCGCGCGGCAGATACATCACCGTCCATCCGGCCTCTTTGATGCGAAATGCCCAATCCAAATCTTCCCCATACATCCAAAACACTTCATCCAACAGCCCCGCCGCCACGATCGCCTCGCGCCGGACGAGCATAAAGGCACCGACGACCGAGTCTACTTCAGTTTCTTGGGTATCGGGCAAAAACGTCATGTTATAGCGGCCAAAGCGTCGGTTTCGCGGAAACAGTTTCGAGAGTCCAGTCATGCGCCACAGCGAAATTTCCGGCGTCGGAAAGCTGCGTCGGCAGGCCAGATCGAGCCGCCCGTCGAGCATCACCAAGCGCGGGCCAGCCACGCCCACCCCTGGATGCGCATCCAGATAATCGATCAACACCTGGAAAGTTTCGGGTGGCACGACAGTATCAGGGTTGAGCAGCAGCGCATAACGCGGCGGAGTTTTCATTACCTCCGAATCAAAACCCAATTCACGTAGCCCCAGATTGTTGGCATATGAAAAGCCGCCGTTAGTCGTGCTGGCGATTACTGTCACTGTCGGGAACTCCGCGCGCACCATGTCGGCACTGCCATCGCTGCTGGCATTATCGACTACGATCACCTGCAATCGCACACGCTTATCCGAGGCAGCCAGCGAGCGAAGGCAATCTCGCAGCAGATCGCGCGTGTTCCAGTTGACGATCACTACGCCCAGATCAAGTATTATGGCATTCGCAGCCGTCAACGGTGCTTGTTTCGTTTGCATGTTCATTCGGCGAAGTCTAGCGCGCGCCCGCACCCGTCGCAACAAAAGCCCTCACGTCAGCCCCTCTCCGAACTGACGGAAAGGGGTGCAAGATGCGACAGGCGATC
Source organism: Aggregatilineales bacterium (assembly GCA_038230635.1). Classification (GTDB taxonomy): domain Bacteria; phylum Chloroflexota; class Anaerolineae; order Aggregatilineales; family UBA2796; genus JBBRMW01. The sequence continues at coordinate 2,356 of JBBRMW010000436.1, forward strand.
ACGGCGTGGTAGGCAACGTGGGAGCGGCGGTGGGGGGTGCCGCTGAGGTCGCCGCACTGGTTGGGGCCGCATTCAGTGTGGCCGCACTCGTTGATACACCAGTTGCTGCCCCGGTCGCCACCAACGGCGCGGCGGGCGTCAGGCTGCCGCTGAACACGAAGGTCGCGGTGTTGGCGACGGCAGCGGTGGCAGTTTCGTTCATCGTCGGCGTCAGGGTGGGCGTGGGCGTGATGGTCTGCACGTTTTTGACGAAGAAGACCACGAAGGTGCCGACGATCAGGATCGCCAACACCGTGATCCCGACGAGGCTGAGCTTGAGGCCGATGCCCATTCCGCGTGTGGGTGCTGCGCCATTGTGCGGATCGGGCGCGGAAGATGTCTGCATAAGGGTGACTCCTGTATGTGAATGGAAGCACAAAACATGCCCCGATTGTAGCGCGATCAGGCTTGCGGTTGTAGGGGCACAATTTTTGGGTGCATTCAAGGATTGGGGCAGATCATAGAACCCCTCTATCCCCCCACCCCTTATCCCCACGCAGGCGGGGGGAAAGGGGAGTCACAGCCGACCGCTGACCGAGATAGCCACGTCCTTCAGCCAGCGGGTGCTCCCTTTGCCCCGCCTGCGTGTCCTCACCATTCCCTGCTGATTGTGAACGCTTGCAGAAGCGTCTGCTCCCTTTCCCCCCGCCTGCGTGGGGGAAAGGGCTGGGGATAGAGGGGTTCTTTCGCCTATTGGCAAGGCAAGGGCAGGGGCCGAGGTACAGGGGTTTGTCCATTCCCAAATCCC
>JBBRMW010000437.1:0-3137 GCA_038230635.1 Aggregatilineales bacterium
CCCTTCAAGTTGACGTTGAGCGTAAGATCGAAATCTTCTTCGGTTACGTTTTCGGCCAGGTTAGAGGCGCCCAGACCAGCATTATTTACCAGGATATCAAGCCGTCCGAAATGCGAGGCTGCCGCTTCGATTGCGCCGCGCACCTGATCGAGCTTTGTCATGTCCATTTGTAGTGGCAGCACGCGTCTACCCATCGCCTCGATTTGGCTGGTAAGCTCGTGGCTGGTGTTCACATCTCGAAGGCCGAGCGCAATGTCGGCGCCAGCGTTCGCCAGCGCCAGCGCGATGGCATGTCCCAGTCCCCGCGCTGCTGCTGTGACAAGGGCTATCTGCCCATTCAACTCGAAACTTGGAAATTTATGATTCATGTCGCTCTCCTGGAAAAAAGTGCTCAGCTATTTGGCTAGGTTGCATGGGGTCAGTTTGTAAGGCAGTCCCCATACTACCCTTGCTACAATAACTGTCGGAAATTGTAAGTGATTGAAAACCAGTCTGGCACGCTGATTGAAACGTCATTTACACCTGTGGCACTTGAAAATCGCGTAGCCCAGGCTATTTGTTATTCAATATTTGGTTGTGTGTTTAGATTTGCAATAGGGGCAGCGTATTGGGTTCCAATCGTCCTTAGCGATAGAATACTACCCGGTTTATCCTTATAAATCTACCGGTGCGCCGAGTCCCGAAACAACGCGGTGCCCACTATTCTTATCGTTATTTTATGAGGTTGCCCTAGCTCAGCCGAGCCGCACAATCATGAAAGATGTCTATGATCCGGTCACAAATTGCTTCGGTGAGTTGGGGTGCCACGGAAGCGTCAGATCTCAGAACGCGGGCTAAACAAGGGCTGATTTGAGGTACACTATCCGCTCACCTTCCAGGAAAGCCGCCTTGATGAAGTGTCCGCATTGCCAGTGCGTTAACACTCGCCTCTATCAAAGAAAGACAAGTCTGGGTTCCGAATATTCCGATGCCAGGATTGCTGGGTGATGTTCAATGAACGCACGGGGACGCCCTTCAATGACCTGCAATTTCCGACGGACAAGCGCTAATGCTCCTCTACATCAGCACGCCAAAACGGGACAACCTGGAGGCATCATGTAGGGGAGGATTAGGCTGTACTCAGCCGAATATCCTCCCACATTTGTGATGCTATTCCGTCTTATAGCGCGCAGCCTCTGCAATCGTGGCCGCGCTGAACGTATCCCGCGCTTCCAGATTGGCTTCGATGCTGGCGCGCGTCAACAAAGCGTCCCGGTATTGCTTCTTCGCGTACAGTTCGAGTTGATCCCCGAAGTGTGGCGAGTTCGGTTGGGTTGCGTTGCCATGTGTGAGCAGGACTTTCGCCTTGAGGGGTTGCGAAAACTCGACAATGGCAATGTATGAGTCACCCTGTACGGCCTTGAAGCGCACGTCTTTATCCTGGATGAAGGTCAGTGTGCGGAACGTCCCTAACACGTCGAAGCCGCCGCTCGCAGGCAGATCGTACTTGCCGACACGCGTCCGAAACGCCGTTCCATAGGAGACATCCATGCCACCGCCAATGGCGCGTACAAGCTCCAGTTGATTGCCCACCTTGATCAGGCTTTGAACGGCGGCGTTGGGGTCGGCCAATCCGCGCGGTGTATTCAGCGGGTCGTCAGGATTCCAGGGAGTCGCAAAGATGCTCGTTCCCACACGCTGGGCATAATCCAGCGCCCAGGCCGTAAAGAGCGTCGCACCCACGCTCTCGCTATCGGCATGACGATCCCATTTCGCCAGAATTTCGGCGGCCTTCGTCGCGGTTCTGTTATCGGATACTTTGGCAGCCTTGATCAGATCGTCGAGCACCTGATTGGTGAACTCCGCGAAGGTCGAGTCGCGGAGAGTCACGACGTCCGCGAAAGTCATCCCCTTGTGTTCCTGAAGCAGCCGCAGGGACGTTTGCGGGCGCGGCCAGACGAAGGGCGGCGGCGCCATATAAGCCGGGTAGTTCTTGTAGTTAAGTGGCGCCGGGATCGTGGTTGTCCAGGGTGCTTCATTCGCGTTTTGCAACCAGCCGGACGCCGGATTGATCACCTTCGGCAAATCCTCGTAGGGGTGGAAATCTGTCCACACATATTTGGAAGTATCACCGGGGATGATGGCCGGATTACTGCCGTTCAAGGGCGTCGTGTTGTTCCAGAACGCCCAATCGCCTTCGCTGCGGCGCGGCACGAGTTCATTGAACAGGTGCATGATATTCCCGTCTTTGTCGGCGTAAATGACGGTGAACATCGGAATGCGGAGCGGTTTCAGCGCGGCCTCGAACTCTTTCAAATTCTTCGCCTTGCCCATCTCCCACCATTGAATCGTCGCGTCGGTGATCGTATCGCCCACTACGCGCAGCGCCAGTGCCTCCTCCCCCCGTTCTGCGATCACCGGGCCTTGCACCGCCGTGCGAACCGTCCACGCGATTTCTTTTGTCGTGCCATCCGCCTGCAACACCCGGATTTTTTCCTCACGGGTCTGGAAGGCTTTTTCCTGACCATCAAACCGATAACCCTTCTGAGTCAGGGACAGACGATACAAATCCCAACCGTCATGGGTATTGACCGTGTGCGTCCAGCCAAGATTTTCGTTGAAGCCGACGCCCAACACTGGATTCCCGACGATCAACGCACCGGACAGGTTCACGTCTGGCGAAACGAGATGCGCTTCCATCCACATCCCCAGGCCGTACCAGGGCTGGTGTGGGTTGGCGACCAGAATCGCGTGATTGTCTTTCGTGTACGATGGCGCAATCGCCCATGCACTGGATCCCATTTCCGGTTCGGGCGTCCAGGCAAGTTCGGACTTCTCCCAGCGCTCTGCCGCTGAAAATGCCGCGCGCGAGACAAATGTATAGCGCAGCGAGCGTATCCCGTGCGCGATTACGTCGGTGGGCAGGAGCGGCAGCACGACACGCCATTTCGCCCCAATAGCCTCCGGGTTGGCCTTCGCGTAGTCGTTGATGCCTGCCGTGAACGCATTGATATAGCCGCGCCATTCCGGGGAGAAGCGCTCATAGGCGGCTTTGGCCTGTGCGGGTATCCCCACCGTATGGACTCGCTTGTCGGACGTTACAAATTCCTCGCCCCAATATTCGGCGGCACGGCCACGCGCTTCCCCGTACAGGCTCA
>JBBRMW010000438.1:0-3095 GCA_038230635.1 Aggregatilineales bacterium
AGTCACACTTCAACATGGTACGTCCCGGCCAGATCATGTACGGGTTGCGTCCAGGCGTCCCACTGCCCGAAGGCTTCCGCCCGGCGCTGACCTGGAAAACAACGATCGCGCAGGTCAAAAAGCTGCCGCCCGGCAGTTTCGTCGGTTATGGCAACACCTATCGCACCCGCGACACTGAACGGATCGCGGTGATTCCGGTTGGTTATGCCGATGGTTTCCGCCGTGCGCCGCAAAACTGGGGCTATGTGCTGGTGCATGGCAAACGTGCGCCGCTGGTTGGGCGGGTGAGCATGGATCAGGCGATGATCAATGTGACCGACATCCCGGAAGCGGCCATTGGCGACGAGGTGATTTTGATCGGCACGCAGGGTGGGGAAACGCTCAGTGCGGATGACGCGGCTACGCAGTTGGGCACGATCAACTATGAAGTGGTGAGCATGATATTAGCGCGCGTCCCCCGCGTGTGAGAACACGGTGCTGGGTTCGGCGGTTCGACCAGCGCGCACGCGCATCATCACATTTGCCGTCATTGGACCACTTTCATTTTGAGACGGGCGTCCTTTTCACCAGTAACCATGACCGCCCTGCCGCTTTCGATAGCAGCGATCACAAATGCCGAAGCGGTGATTCATGGGTAGCGGGCGCCCGCAGTTGGAGCAACGTGCCCGCGTATCGAGCCTACGCATCAGCGCGCCGTCAATGTTCATCGACCAGAGTGTGCGTTCCTCGCGGACGCGATCGGCATCTGGCGCATCGGTGCTGAACTCGTCGCGTTGCGATAGCCACAGATAAATGTCGGCACTCGCAATGGCGTGCTCCGTCGATTCCAGATCGCGGCCACTGTCAATGCGTGAGGGTGCGGATGGTGGCAGTGGCATCGGCTTGCCCGCGATGATCCGCTCTGCGCAGGATCGCCAGTAGTTACGGGTCGATTCGCGTGTCGGCGCGTTGACTATCTTCACCGAGGCGGTCAGCCCCAGGTGTTCGACTTCTTCGTCCTTGAGCATCAGCGCCAGTGCGACACGCTCATCGATGTCGGCGGGTTTGATGAGATCGCGCAGATCATCGGGGATCGAACTCAGTTGTCGCCAGCGCGTGAAGCGTTCCGCCAGTGTGCCGGGGATCAGTGCCAAATCTTCGACTTCCGGCGCGATGCGGGCGAAGCTGAGCGGTGGTGGCGCTTCGGCGAACGTTTTGGCGATGAAGGCTAAGCCGAAACGATCGGTCGCACCGACGATGCCTCCTTGCGACAACCCGAAACGTCCCGCCCGTCCGCCGATCTGATGGACTTCGGCGGTACTCAGTTCTCGAATCTCTTTGCCGTCGAACTTCTCGACTTCGTAGAAGCACACATAATCCGCTGGCAAGTTGAGTCCCATGCCGACGGCATCGGTCGCCACGCAGATTTGCGTCTCGCCATTGGCAAAGCGATCGGCTTGTCGGCGGCGCACTTCCGGCGGCAGGCTGCCATAGACCACAGAAACCGTCCGCTTGGTGTCTTCCAAAAACGTCTTGAGCTGCAAGACCATACGCCGCGAAAATGCCACCAGAATCGTCCGATCGGGCAGCGTTTCGAGCGTCCAGAAATGATCGGCCACGTTGATTGGCGCTAAGCGCTGATGCTCGACGATCGTAAGCGGAATCGCGGCGGCAGCGGCCAAGCGTTCCACGAGATCACGCCCGGCGGACGACGCGATCACGCGGATGTCGGGCGCTTGTGCCTCCATCATGGCGCGCGTCCAAGCCCAACCGCGATCACCATCGGCCAGCATGTGCGCCTCATCGATCACAACACAGCGCGCCGGACGGTGCGGGTCGAACATCTCGACGGTCGCCGCGGTGATCAGCGCACCATCGCGCTGGATCGATTCTTCGCCCGTCAGCAGGTTGCACGGTACGCCCGCCGCATTGAGCCGATCGTAAATCTCGAAAGCCAGCAGTCGCAGGGGCGCGAGATACCAACCGCTGCCCGCCGCTTTGAGCGCTTCCAACGCCTGGAAGGTTTTGCCGCTGTTCGGCGGACCCACGTGCAGCGTCATTTGCTGAAAGTCACGGCCATCATGTCGCCAAGTAGGAAAAGCTGCCAACAATCGTGCGCGCAAGGCGGTACGTTCCTCGCGTTCGCGGCGCTGCGCATCCCGTTCACGTGTTTTCTTTTCGAGCTTGCGCTGGCGCTTCGCATCTTTCTGATTGCTGCGCCGATCGGTGGCCGTCTCGCGGAACTGATCGAGTGTGGGCGCATCGCCATTCGGCCACAGCTTGCGCACGGCCAGTCCCCAGGTCACGCGCGCCGACGGATTGTGAATTCCGCCACCCAACCGGGCACCCGTCTGTCCGGGTGACAAGCCAAAATAGGCGGCCAACTCGCGCAGTTGCACAAGTTCCTGCGCGAATAAGCCGTTCAGCCGCACCGGATCGGTTCGCAACTGCTCGATCGCTTCGACGGGCAGCCGCGTGCGTCCCGCCGGATCGACAAACGAAGCGATCCGTCCGGCGCGGACCAACGGCTCCAACTGATCGACGCGCAAATTGAGTTCCGCCGCCGCGCCTTCGATCAGATACGTGCGCGCCAATACTTTGCTGCGAGCCGTGCTCGACTCGCGCGTGTTTTTGCGCTGTGCCGCGCCGCTCAGTTCAACCAGCGGCTCCCACCACTCGTCGGGGATACGCGTGGCTGCCATCGCTGCCGCGAGTGCCGTGCGCGGATTCGAGTCGGTGGGATGATACCAAGTGCGATCCTCGACCTTGATCCAGTCGTCTTTGGGACGCACCAGAAACGACTCGAATGCCGTCAGATCAACACGCGCACCGAATTTGCGCTGGAGCGCCGCTTGTGATGCTGCTGCGCCGGGTTGTTCGCGCAGATAGGCTTCTATCAGATCGGTTTTCGGGATCGGGGCGATCAGCGGATCGATACTCATGGTAAACGTGCGGCCTTTGGAGTACAAACTTACGATAAATGGGATGCGCCTATTATATCACAGGCGCGCTGGAGGTCCGTAAAACCCTCACCCCTGTCCCTCTCTCAGAACGAGGCGTATCCGTGCACATTTTCTATCCTTCCCGCGAGGGCGCGGGTGAGGGTCTTGCTCTTC
>JBBRMW010000439.1:0-3082 GCA_038230635.1 Aggregatilineales bacterium
AACCCGCCGCCGATCCGCAGCGTCACGATGTTACCAGTTGCCACCACGTCCGGCGTCAGCTTGACTACGTTGCCCCAGTGATAGCCCGTGTGCAGGTTTGAGTCCATCGCCCGCGCCAGCCCCGGCTGCATGTCCTTGTTCATCTTCCACGGCTGGTCGCCGTTCTCGCGGTTGAGGTGCAGCTTTTCGTCATCGTCGCCGATGCTCTGGATGAGCGGATCCTGCGTAAACGGGATCGTCCCGCTGGTCTCCTTTTCCCCCGAAGTGTTGGGATGGATCTGCAGCAAATCCGTCATGTTGTTGGGATCCGTATGCCACGCATCTGAGTTGTGAGCATTCGAGCCCAGTCCATACACGCCCAGATAGTCCGTGGGATTGAGGAAAAATATATCGTCGTTAAGGTGCACATAACCCGTTTGTAGTTGATACATGTCATACTGCAGTTTGATGAAACCCAACCAACTCCAGATACAGTTGGGTTCAAACGCCGTCGGCGCGATCCCCAGCATCGGACTTTGACTCTTGTAATACTTTTTCGGATCATCCGTAGTGGCAAGCGGCCAAGTCGAAATCGAAACCGTCCCATTGTCACCCTCGTAATTCTTGTCGAAAAAGTCCGGATGATGGAGCGTGAAATCCACCGAGTCTCCACTATCCTTGAAGGACGGCGGGACAATCAGCACCTTGGGATCCAGATAATTCGACCCGTCACTATATTGCGGCCCCGCGTCCTGAGCCGCGGAAACATGCGACACAACCGTGTCGTCGCCATTTTCATCGACCCCATGAACATCATAGTCGGCCGAAACGAATTCGGTATCCCGGCGCACTTTCATCAAGCGAACCGCGTCGCCTTGCGGCTGATCGGAGTAATTGCCGGCCGCGTCGCGGACGATGACCGTGACCGTTGTTGGACCGGCAGCATGCAGCGGGCCATGAACCCAACTCGGATTTCCGAATTCAAAATAGTCGTAGTTGGGGGAATCATCCCAATATTTATCGCCCTTATAAGGCAGGTCGCTCAAGTCGAGCGCTCCATAGCCAAAGTTAATGTAGTAGTCCCAGCCATTATAGTTAGGCAGCAAGCGTTGGCCTGCGTTTCGGACGCCGCCATTGAGATCCTTGGCCGGCCGACGCAGAATAAAAGGCGTCGTTTCAGCCTCAATCACGCTCTTCTCATCGGCGGGGTTAAGCGGAATAGGCGTAACCAGCATGATCGACCACCAATCCGAAATGGTCTCGGGATTACTCGGAGGATCTGAGGGCGCTGAGTCCTGAGGCGCTAAAGAGGTTTGGAAAACATTCTTCTTCTTAAACGGAACGCGAATCACCGGAGCCGTCACGACATCGTAGAAAGTCCGCCCGCCAGCCGCAGCGACTTCGTCATCCTGCCGCGTATACAGCGTGCTCAGATCAGTCGGATGATGGTATCCGATGTGCATCCAATTCGCAGGAGCGATGCTATCCTGCCACGCCTCGGCCGCGTCATACGTCGACACCACATACCAGGCGCTTTTCGAACACACAAACGCAGTTTGATTTACATGATCAATCTGCGCACGCGTGATCTTATACAACGGGCTGGGCCCGCCATAAACGGTAGTGCCCGCATTGCTATCGTCGGAGGTATCTTTGACATCAGACCCCATCGCCAGATTGTTGGTCCCGATCGCCGCCGGCGGCGGGGTCCGGTCCACCCAAATCTGAAACTCATACTGATTCTTCAAATCATCGCTGCTGGATGTATCTAGCTGATTCCCGCAGCGGTCTTCCAGAAGAAGATTAAAATGATAGTATCCGTTATATTCCTTAACCTTGAAAGGATCGGTCCAAGTCCCCATCACGGGCTGGAAATAACCAATATCTTCATCCGTTGCCGGAATGTACATCTCATCGACTTTGACCTGTGTCTCGACACCAAAGGTAATGGATTCTTTTAAATCGGGTGGCCCATCCACATCAATGGTATAGTTAGGCTGATCGCTCTCGTCGTCGGGGAGGTGAACGTGTACCGCTAATGCAGCCTGGGCCGGGCCAATGATATTCGCCTGATTATTCCCATTCTCGTTCAATCCCGAAAAATCCGAGACCACAGCAGCCACTTTGAAATCACCCGCCGTCCAGCAATTGGAACGTTTGTCGACGCGCAAGGCGCTATTTCGCCCTTCATCGCTGCCATTCAAATAAACGAGTTGTGCCGGGTCGGTGTGAGAAGAGCGATCAGGCAGCGTATAAACCAGCGACGGCGGTGTGCGATCCACGACAACAATTTGTTCTTGACCATCCGCCAGCGAAGCCCCCGCCGTATCACCGCAGGTGTTGGTCACGCTAACAGACGCAAATAACGTTACGAGCCCTTCATTCGCCACCTTAACATCACCCGTAAACGTGCCATTGCCCGAACCATTGCCCGGGATGGTCAAGACTTCGGACCCGCCAGTAATAGTGATCGTATCTACAGTTCCATTGATCGCCGACGCATCGATGCTGACAGTAATGGAGTCATTGTTCGTAAAAAAGACATGCTTGGTGGCATCACCAATTTTGAAATCACCGTCACCTTCGCCGGTCGTTCCGCCAGAAACAGTCAGATTGCCGATCGTTGCACTGAGCGGATCGTCGCAACTCGGTGGCGGTGGCGGCGTCAGCGTGGATTGCTTGATCGTCACCGAACCTTGATTCGGTGAACCGATGTTCACGGCCGGGTTGGAAGTAAACGCCAACGTCACTGTCTTGTCTACTGGCTCCGCAATAAGCGGATATACATAAACCACCGCTTGATCAGTTCCCGTCGGAAAACTAACCGTATTGCCGCTCAACAAATTATTCGCAGCATCACGAAACTCATAATCCGACGCTCGGGTTGCGGTCGTTTTATTTGCGACGATCGAAAAATTAATGGAACTCAGCATGCCATGTTTTGTGAATTTGAATATGCCAGGCGTAACTGTGGCAGGCACCGTTGTATTGTTAAACGTTGCGTTGGGTTGGGTGACAGCGAGAGAGACAGATGGGGCGGAGTCGGTCACCAGAACTTTGGCGCTCGTGGTTCCAACAAGATACGGAGTTACCCCTGCAACCT
>JBBRMW010000440.1:0-3030 GCA_038230635.1 Aggregatilineales bacterium
GACCACTGACCGACCTCGCCACCTCCTTCAGCCGACGGGTACGACCGAGCGACTCATCGAGGCGTCTGCTCCCTTTCCCACCGCCTGCGTGGGGGAAAGGGCTGGGGATAGAGGGGTTCTTTCGCCTGTTTGCAAGGCAAGGGCAGGGGCGGAGGTAGAGGGGTCTGTCCATTCCCAAATCCCGCCCCCAACCTTGAATGCACCCGCACTCCGTATCTGGTTGACAGTTGCGCCGCTTCCCCGTATACTCGCCAATCATACGCGCTGCATGTTTAGCCGCGTTTGCATTTTGACTTTTCTAGGAGGCAGGTATTATGCAAGGCACCGGCAGCTTCCGGCTTATCGTGCGCCGAGGCCCGCAGCCCAATCAGATTTACGAGTTGAGCAAAGACGTTATTTCGCTTGGGCGCGATATTACCAACGACATCGTTATCAATGACCCGGAAGTAAGCCGACATCATATCAAACTGACACGTGGTGGTGGCGGATATACGCTCGAAGACCTCGGATCGACCAACGGCACGTTTATTAATGGTCAGCGTTTGACGGGTGCGCGTCCCTTGTCCGGCAGTGATATGGTCGGACTCGGCGAAACGGTCACGCTCAGCTATGAATCGACGCAGATGCCCAATTTGGCCGCGCCGAATGTTTCGCCCTCGGCGGGCACTGCCGTCATCCAGAGTCCGCTGGCGCAGAATCCGTATGCTGCACCCGCGCAGAACTTCCAACAGCCGCAGCCCGGTCAGCCTCCCGCCCAATCCAGCGCCTATGCGCCGCCACCACCACCGCCGCCACAATACCAATATCCGCCCGAACAAGCCGAAGGTGGTGGTTCAGCGCGCTGGCTGTTCTTGGGTTGCGGCTGCTTAATCGTGTTATGTGTGGTGCTCGGTGCGGTTTCGCTGGTCGTATTGTACAGCACGAGTGGTGGCTGTTCGCTGCCCGTACTGCCGAAAGTCTACGAGGCGGTAAAATTCCTGGGCACCTGCGCGCCGACGCCCACACCCTGACAACGGCGGTGCTTCAGTGCCGATCGTAGGCGGCGTTTATGTGGCGGATGTGCTGCCATCTGAGCGATCCGATTCGTCTGCCGAGCCGCTGCTATTGATTCATGGCGCGGGCGGCAGTCATCTCGATTGGCCGCCGGGAGTGCGTCGCCGTTCCGATCGGCGCGTGCTGGCGCTCGATCTGCCCGGCCACGGTAAATCGGCGGGGACGGCGCGCACGTCAATCTCAGATTATGCCCGCGACGTGATCGCGTTCTTGGATAGGTTGAATACCCCGCGCGTCGTGGCGATGGGGCACAGCATGGGCGGCGCGATCGCCCTGACGCTGGCACTCGATCACGCGGATCGGGTATCTGGATTGATCCTCGTCAGTACCGGGGCAAAACTGTGTGTGGGGGCGCCGATCATGAACGGGCTACTCAGCGATCCTACCCTCGCCGCCCGTCAAATCGCTGAGGCATGTTGGCCGACCGGTGCAGAATTAGCGCGAGATGCGATGGCTGATCGACTTCAGAAAGTGTCACCAGAGACACTTTATGGCGATTTTGTGGCGTGCAATGGCTTCGACGTGATGCGTCGCCTCAGCGATATTCATACGCCGACGTTGATGCTTGTGGGTGCGGAAGATCGAATGACGCCCGCTCGTTACAGCGAATATCTCGCGGGTGGCATCGCCGATGCGCAATTGGTAATGTTGGCAGGGGAACACATGGTCATGCTGGAACAACCGATTGGTTTCACGGCCCAAGTCACGGGCTGGTTGGAGCGTCATGCTGCGCCGGGGCGGTAAGTGGCTGCTGCGGCACGGGGCGCAGATCGCGGTCGAGACGGTCGTTACACAGGCGATCAGTCGTGCGCCCAGTGTGCTGCCACAAGTGGCGCGGCTGCGCGGCGATCGGTCGTTTTTGCAGGTGTTCGATGTGACGCTCCCGATCACGGTTTTTATTTATGCCGAGGGCGCGCGGGTCACGATCAAGCGCATCGCCGAGTCCCAGGTTCGGTTGGAGGCGGCCTTGCGCGCGTCATTCGGCTGGCAGATTGTGGCCGAGCAAGACGCGGCAGGCGTCTACATCGTCGCCAAGCGTAAACCCGTCGTCGGGGGTTTGGCGAGGGCTGAGTTCACCGTCAGCGCCCCCGCCGAAACCCGCTTCCTTGCCCAGTTCAGCGCAGGCACCCTGCTGCTCGAAAACCTCGACGGTACATTAGACATTCCGCCGATCGTGCCGCGTCCGGGCTGATATATATTCGGACTAATGGTGAAACCAATCAAACTTCGCGCATTCACCTCACCCCCAACCCCCTCTCCGTCATCACGGAGAGGGGGAGTCGGAGGGCAAACCTAGACATACGTGGCCTTTGATTAGTTTGACCATAAGCGGACGGCGCTTTGCGGCTGAGTCGATTTGCTGCTAGGATCGGTGAAATTGCTCCAACAGGATTGCCCGCATGACCGATCAAGAGACATTCGGGAAGTTCCCCCCGCTCGATCCACAACTGCGCACCGTCAACGACAGTATGTTGGAAGGTCTGGGAATGCTTGCTTCGTACTTTGGCTACAACAAAGTGATGGGCAAGATGTATGGCGCGCTGCTGCTCAGCCCCGAACCGATGAGCCTGGACGATCTGATGGCGCATTTGGACATCTCGAAGGCGAGCGTCAGTATGACGATGCGCACGCTCGAAAACATGGGCATGGTCCGCGAAGTCTGGGTTCGTGGCGATCGGCGCAAATATTACGAGGCCGAATCAGATTTGTGGCGCATCCTGACCAACGTGCTGGGCAGCCGCGAACTGCGCGACGTCAATCAAGCGCTCGATGTGCTCGAAACGAACATCGAACGGCTGCGTGAGAGTATGGCGAATATGTCCGAAGAAGATCGTCTATTGGCGGGTTTTTACATCGATCGAATCGATCAGATGAAAGATTTTTTTCGTTTTGCCAAACTGATCCTCACCTCGGTGATCGAACGCGATCGGCATTTCAACGTGAGTCAAGTGCGGCGCATCGACATCGAATAGCAAA
>JBBRMW010000441.1:0-2987 GCA_038230635.1 Aggregatilineales bacterium
CAACTTTATATTTCTGGACAGGCATTTTCCGCCTCCATTCTGACTGTTTTCTGTCTCTTTATTCTACCCCTTTTCCTTGCTTATCTTTCCAGCGTTGCTCTACTAGGGGGTGGGGTGAATGGTGATCTCAACAACTTCTCCCTGACTTTGCAACAGCCCCTCTCCGTGATTACGGAGAGGGGGTTGGGGGGTGAGGTGAATCCGATGGTATTCAACCGGATTCCGTATCACCCCGTCGCCGTATTGCTGGGCACGGGTGTTTTGCTCGGCACGGGCGTTTTGCTCGGAAGCGGTGTTCGGCTGGGAACCGGCGTCCGCGAATTGGTGGGCGTGTTACTCGGCGTGGGCGTATTGCTGGCGGTCGGCGTGGTGCTCGGCGTCCGCGTGATCGTCGCGGTGCGTGTCTCGGTGGCCGTCCGGGTGGCGGTGGCGGTGCGCGTCTCGGTGGCAGTGGCCGTATCGGTGGCGGTGGGCGTGGCCGTCGCGGTGGGCGTATCAGTCGGGAACAGCGTGGCAACGACCGCGATGTGCGTGCTCAGATCGCTGGTAAACGGATAGCCGTAAGTAGTGCCCCAAAACGCCACCCACTGATATTCGAGCAGCGCTGCCTCGTTCAACTTTTGCGCCTCATAAATGCGCGCCCGGTAGTAATGCGCCGTGCCCGTCTCGTGCAGCGCCAACGAGCTGTTGATGTCCTTGAGCGCATCGTCGATTTTGCCGTCGCCGAAGCGCACGATGCCGCGATCGAGCAGGGCAACGGCGCGCTGATCGGTGCTCAGCGAATCGAGAAACTTGTCGGTCAGTTGATCGAGTACCCCGTCGGTTTTGCCCGCGCGCACCACCAGATCGAGCCGCTGAACGATGATTCCGGCATCGTTCGGGCTGGCCCGGCTGAGCACAGCCAAGTCTTGCGCCACCACATCATATTTTTCCAGGGCGAGTGCCGCCGCCAGCCGTCCCTGATGCGCGCGATTCAGTGTCGCGGCGGGCAGTGTCGTCAGCGGCACGATCCGATCGAAATCGTCAAAGGCCGCCCGATTTTGATGTGCCGTCTGATACGCCTCGCCGCGCCCCAGATAGGCTTCGATCGCGGCGCTCGACGTGTGATCGACGACGACGGCCTGCGTGAAGGCGTCGATCGCGGCGCTCGGATTGCCTTCGCCGACCCGCGCCAGACCCAGAAACAACCAAGCGGGCGTCGTGCCAGGATAGTAAAACAAATAGCTTTGCGCGGCGATGACGGCGCTGCCATAGGCCTGAATCCGTGCTGCCGTATCCGTTTGCTTGGCGGCATGAGCCAGCAGCGCCCGCACGGTCACCTGATACGCGCCTTCGTTGATCGGATCGAGCAGCAGGGCGGTTTGAGCATCCGCCAATGCCCCATCAGGATCGCCCTTCATCAGCGCCACCATGCCGCGCGCTACTCGGAAACGGGTATCATTCGGATAGTCTTTCAGCAGATTCGTCAGCCAGTCGGATGCTTTCGCGTAGTCAGTGCCCAACGCATAGCCGTTCGCCACCATCAGCGCAGCATCCAGGAACACCGGATTGGCCTTGAATGCGATCTGAGCCTCATTGACGGCGGTGGTCGCCTCGCCCTTGTGGAGCGCGATATAGGCCAGCGCCGCGTGATAGTAGCTGGTGTCGGATTGATTATCATGCAGCAGCGTGGCCGCCTGATCGATGCTGCCGCTATCGACGAGGGCGCGCGCCTCGAAATAGATCGCGGTGTCGAACGGCTCACCTTTGCTGAGCGCGACTACTTTCATCTCGGTGGCGAACAGCGGGATGGCCGTATCATATTGCCCGATCGCATAAAAAGCCTGTGCGGTCAGCATGTTGCCACCGGCACCGATCGGGTAGAACGGCGTATTGATGCGATCAGTCAACTTACCGGGCGTGGCGGGTGGCACAAGCGTATTGGTCGGCGTGAGCGGCACACGCGGCGTATCGGAGGGCGTCGGCGTATCACCGGCTGTCGCGGTCGGCGACGGCGTGATAGTCGGGGTGCCTGTCGATGTGCTGGTGGCGGTGATGAAAAAAGCAGACAAGATGCCCGTCCGCGCGCCCGACGCCAACGCCAGTGCCCCGCCAATCAGCAGCAGCGCCACGATCGCCGCGCCCGCCAAGCCAACCCGCAGCAGTGTCGAGCGATTATCGCCGATGCGTCCACCCTGCTTCTGCGTCCATTCGAAGGGCAGCGCCACTTTCGGCACGGGCTGATAGGCACTGATCAAGGCGTCGAGCTGCTCGGCGGCGGCGCTCAGTTTGCTTTCTTCGGGCAGCGGGACGGTCGGCGCGGGCGCGGACGGCGCACTCACCGGATCGGCGATGCCGAGTGCGCGCAGCCCCTTGAGCGCATTCTCGTTGGTCGGGTTGATAGCCAACAACTGCTTCAGGCAGAAAATGCGTTCGGTGTCATCTTTGGCGACGCTGCTCAGCCACAGCCACGCCGTCTCATTACGCGGTTCGAGGCGGATCGCTTGTTGTAACAGCGCGCGTGCTTGCGGCTTTTGTCCGAGGCGGGCGGCGGCGATCCCTTGTGGTAAAAAGTTCTTGGCCTGTTCGTTTGACATAGATTTCTATCTCGCGTGAGCCGATCGACCCAATAACTACATGCACGATCATAGCGTGTGGCGCATCATTGTGCTTGCTTATCATCTGAGCCGCCAGGATATGTGCAGAAGTCAGTTAAGGACGGAGGGGAGGTTGCCATTTTTTGCTGAAATGTCGGGGAGTCGAATCGCATATTTCGTTTATTTCGATCGTTATATAAAAAGTCGGTTCGGCCTTCGACCAAGTTCGATTCAAAAAAATCGATCGTATATTTTCCTGGCGACAGGCATTTCCAGAGAACAGATCGTGTTGCCCTATGTGGAAGTATCGCCACAAGCAGGTAGCGTTCGATGGCGGGTAGGTAGGGTAGCGCATCCGCAAACGAATCGGGCTAAACTGGGGACATGAGAAAGTTACTGCTCCTCACTGGC
>JBBRMW010000442.1:0-2983 GCA_038230635.1 Aggregatilineales bacterium
ACAACGGAAAATAGGGCTCAATCCGGCGCATCTGCGCCTCCGACAACCAGATCAAATCGCTCATGGCAGCGCCTCCTTGCGCCGCCATTGAATCAATCTATCAACCGCCCCGCAAGCATTTTAATAGGTCCTGAGCCTAGTATCATTGACGTCGGCGCCAATCGTAAGGTTGGCGGCGATGCGGTCGCCAGTGCTCAAACGCAAAAGAACCTCTCGTTCCCCATAGCCCTCTGGTATGGGGGCTTCGGATACGACAGATTCCAATTTTGGAACGGCCGAAGATTTTGCGTGCCCGCCGACGGTAATCGCAATTCGCACATCTGCGCCATCTGAACCATCGACCCAAGGATGATTTGGCACCGCAAAAAGTAGTTTTGTTGACCGAGCTGCGGCCACAACAGCCCTATTGAAGGCCTGTGAGATTGAATTTGTTGTGATGAAACCAAAACGTCTAGTGTTCCGCTGATCAGCAGCGATTGCCCACCAATACATAACAAGATCGACTGCCGATCCAACTTTTGGGTACGCCGCTCGCACGGCATCGACATAGCCAGCACCAAGTCGATCTTTCATGCGCTTATTGCCGATAAATGGCGGATTTCCAATGATGTAATCCGCCTTGGGCCATTTCGCCGCGTTGGGCGCGACGTAGCGCTCCACCGCGACCCGCGCGTCCTCGTCGGGCACTTGTTTTCCCGTAACGGGATGGGCCTTTGTCGTCTCTCCATCCCAACGCGTCAGCGGCTTGCCATGCTCGTCGCGCTCCAAAACCTTTTTGTCCCAAGTAATCAGGGCGTCGCGGTTTTCGATAGTCTTCACATCGCGCAGAACTGGTTCGGGCGGCACTTTTCCTTCGCCGTTCACTCGGAAATGCCATTGCAGATAGCCGATCCACAGCACGAGCTGGGCAATCGCCGCCGCGCGCGGGTTGATCTCGATGCCAAGGAAATTCTCTGGCGTGATGGTGTGGCCGCTTAGTTCAGCCACCGTCTGCTTCTCACCTTCGGGCGCGAGTTCGGCCAGCCGCCCGATCACTTCACCCTCGAGCTCTTTCATGCGCGCAAGCGCGACATAGAGAAAATTGCCAGTGCCGCAGGCGGGGTCAAGCACCTTGGTCTGCGCAAGCTGCGCATGGAATTTCTCGATGACGGAATGGGCTTCATCGGCCTTACCCGCCTCGATCAACTGACCGGCGGCGGCCTGCACCCCAGCCCAATCGGCGCGCAGTGGCTCCATGATCGTCGGCATCACCAACCGTTCGACATAGGCGCGCGGCGTGTAATGCGCGCCAAGTTTAGCGCGTTCCTTCCCGTCGAGCGCGCGTTCGAGCAGCGTGCCAAAAATCGCGGGTTCGACATGGTTCCACTTGTGCGTTGCCGCTTCGATCAACAGGCCGATCTCGTCGGCGTTGAGCGCAATCGCGGTGGTATCCTTGAACAGATAGCCGTTGAAGCGCAGCACGGTTTCGCCCGCATCGCCCAGCACGCCGGCCAATCCACCCTTATCCATCGCCTGCCACAGCGATGACAGGTTGGGCGCAAAATTCTCGGGACGCTTCTGCATCCGCGTGAGGAAGTTGGTGAAGCTGCCTCCGGGGATGAGCCGGACGTCCTCGGCAAACATCGTGAAAAGGCAGCGCATAAGAAAATCGGCGACGCGGGTCGGGTTTTGCTCACGCCTTTCGAGGCGCCTGGAAAGTTCGGCCAGATGCCCGGCAATCTCGCGGGTGACGCGCGCGGCTTCCTTTGACGGGTCCAGGCTAAGGGGATCGGTCCAGATAGTAGCAAGGCGGGTGCGGACTTCCTCGTTACGCAAATCGTCGAGCGCGATGCGGAAGCGGGCGGCGTCGGGGAATTGGGTGTATTGCTTTCCGGTGCCGCTGAAATCGGCATAAACATCCATGCAGTGGCCAACGTCAGTGACCAGCAGGAATGGTGGCCAGCCATGATCGATCGGCAACGCCTTGGCATATCGTTCGGCCTGCCCGCGCGCCTCTACCATAGCCTTTGACCAGGTGGGTGTCCCGCGCTTTGCGGTCCCGCGTTTAAAACGGGCGGCGGCAGTCTGCCCGAAAATGTCGAGATCGGCCTCGCCTTTCTCGGCGGCCTTGCGGTCGGCATCGCTGCCCTGCTTGGCTTCCAGCACAAAGCAATGGCGCTTGTAAGCGTCGATGCGGCCGAAACTTTCGGTGCCGTCGGCTTCCTTCTGGAACACGCGGCGCTCGAATACATAGTCGTTATGGGTGTCGTCGGTCCGGCTGCCCTTCGGCGGATCGACGCCGATCAGGGCGCAAAGCCCGTTAACGAAACTCTGCGTGTTCGCGAGTTCGGAGCCGCCGGTAAGCGCCCATTCGGCAATGAAAGATTCGAGTTTCTCTTTTTCTGACACTCACAGTGTTTAGCCGTCGAAAGTCATTACTCGCAATCAACAAACGGGGCGGCAGATCATTTGGCTTGGGTATCCCCGGCAGTCGCAAGCAGATGGCGCATTTCCGGCGTGCTAGCCCCCGTCTATCCTCCCGCATGATCGATAGAACGCCATTCTATCGATCACGATATTTCGATTTGATGATCGATGGAGCGACGGCCCGACGATCAAAAAGCCTGAGCGTCGCTGCGCGGCGTAAGTTTGTGGCGATGGCTGCACCCCGGACGGGGTTGCAAAGTGCCAACATGACAATGCCGTTCGATTGTCATTTCGCGCAGCGGATCGTGGGTCGTTCGACCTCATCCGATCCGCTGATGCAGGCTCCTGTCCCCCGTTCGGTGGCCATATCGGAGCCTGCTATCTTGGATGGTGCGGGCGGTGGGAATCGAACCCACACTCCTTGCGGAACGGGATTTTGAGTCTGACGAGACTACCGATTAAAACCCGGCTTTTTCAGCGCTCAATTACCGAGCCCAAAGCTGATGCGACGATGAAAACCCTATGACCACTGATTTGTGTCAGGAATTGTGAAATTTACCTGCCGAGCTGGAATGCT
>JBBRMW010000443.1:0-2945 GCA_038230635.1 Aggregatilineales bacterium
GCCCTGCTGATTGTGAACGCTTGCAGAAGCGTCTGCTCCCTTTCCCCCCGCCTGCGTGGGGGAAAGGGCTGGGGATAGAGGGGTTCTTTCGCCTATTGGCAAGGCAAGGGCAGGGGCCGAGGTACAGGGGTCTGTCCATTCCCAAATCCCGCCCCCAACCTTGAATGCACCCGGGCAATTGCAAAGTCCGTTTACCCCACCCCCAGCCCCTCCCCATTCATGGAGAGGGGAGTCCGGAGGCGGTGATTCCCCTCCCCACTGGCGTGGAGGGGGGGTTAGGGGGTGGGGTAAATGGGCGTCTTCATGGTTCTTGCCGACTTTGCAACAGCCCTGCTCGAATCGTCAACAAACTGCAAATAACTTGTAAAGACCGTTAGATTTTCTAAACGAAGCCGTCGTATAATGAATAGAATCGTTATAGTCTATGAATAGACAATAGAGGTGGTGCTCTGCTATAACTCATTGTGCCGCGTAATGAGCGCGCCATGCAGAAGCGTGCTCGCCTTTGCCTCCACCGAAATTCAGCGTGTCCCCCAAGGGGAATGACCTTGAGCAGCGACAACAGCCAAAGCAGCCCAGCCATCGGTGATCAACCGCCTGATCTTCAGCTTGTAGACGAGGTGTTTCGGGGATTAACCAATATCCTCGACCTCGAAAAACTGCTGACGACTCTGGCGAAGAAAACGCGCGCCGCCCTCGATTTGTACACGGTGGTCGTTTTCTTGCACGAGCCAGAAACCCGATCGCTGGTCTTGCACGAAGGTGTCATCCGGTCACGCAGCAGCTTTCATTGGGGGCGCATCCGATTTTCGTTGACGCCGCCGCTGCGTTTGGTTGCCAGGGCGGCGGTGGCCCGGCGTCCGCTCACCATCGATGATGTGACCGAGGATGCGCTCTACACCCCCACCCCGTCGCTGCCCAATGTACGCTCGGAGTTGGCGCTCCCGATGATCATCGGTGATGATTTGGTGGGTGTCCTCTATCTCGGCTCTGAAACAGTGGGGCGCTTTTCTGAACCCGATGTCCAGAGCATCGGAGCCGCCGTTAAGAGCATCAGCATTGCCGTCCGCAATGCGTACCTGTTTTCCGAGGCGGAACGTGCGCACAACTACATTCAGATCACCTCGGAGATCAACGCTTCGATCACCCAAGCCACCAACGAAGCTGCCATCCTTTCGACGGTTGCCAGCATTGCCTACAGTTACGGGGCATTGCGCGCGTCATTATCGTATCTTCACACGGATGCGGCCGGGCGACCCGTCTCAGCGGAAATCGTCGCACAGCAAATTGAAGGCGATCCACCCAGTCCGCCAAACCCGGCAGCCCTGACGCGGATTCGCCTCGATGATGGATCGGTGATCGCCCGCATATTTTCCAAGCTCAGCGCGGAGCCGATTTTCTCCGAAAATATCGAAACCGATGTCCTGTGGAACGCCGACGAAAAAGCCGCTTTAGGGCAGTCTGGTGTGGGGGCTTCGATTGCACTCCCACTGCAATCGGGCGGACGCTGGCAAGCCTTGTTCGTTTTTCAGTGGACATCTCCCCAGATTTTTGATCGGGATATTCGAGATTTGTATGTCGCGCTCCAACCGCGCCTCGCCGACAACATCGCGGGTCGGCGCGCCTATCTGGATGCCGAGGCCGCTCGCCGCGAAATTGAGATGTTGTATCGCGTCAGCAAGGCCATCAACAGCGCGACCAGCTATTCCGAGATTTTGGAGGCGATCGTCGCTCAAACGGGCGTATTCGATTTCACGATCACGCTCAGCATCCTCGAACATTTCGATCTCGAACGTGCCAGCTATGCCGAGACCGTCGCCCATGTGATAGCTGGGCAGACACGCACAACCGACAATCGGGTGCGTTTTCCAGTGACCGAAGCGCGTCTGCTTCAAAACAAGGAACAAGTCATCGAGAATGTGGCTAATCCTTCCCTGTTGGGCGAAATGCGCGCCGAGGTATTCAAAACGTTCAACCTCCAGGCGGTGATCACCGTGCTGCTCGTGCTCAATGATCGGGCGATCGGTCTGCTCAGTTTCAGTCGTACCGAGTCGATCCCGTTCAACGATCGGGAACATCATTTGCTGCGCGGACTGGGCGATCTGACTGCCGCCGCCGTCGAACGCAGCCGCCTGTACGCTGAACAAGTGCAGATCGCGCAAAACCTAGCCGACGTTCGCAGCGAAATCGAGCAATTGTATCGCATCAGCAAGGCCGTCAACAGCGCAACCAGCTTTCCACAGATTCTGGAAGCGATCATTAGCCAAACCGGACCGCTGGATGTCGATATTGGGATGAGCATCCTCGAATACTTCGATCTGGAGCGCGCCACCTATGCCGAAAGCGTGGCACGGATCGCGGCGGGGCAAACCAAAGCAATGGATCGACACCTGCGTTTTCCAATCAGTCGCGCCGAGTATCTGAGGCATAACGATGAGCCAATTGAAGATGTCAATCATCATCCGTTGGTCGATGCCGAATATGCGAAGTTTTTCAAGAGCATCAATATTGAGGCGGTCATGAGTTCCGTGCTCATGCTAAAAGGGCGCGTGATCGGACTGCTCAGCCTGACTGCGCCGCACCCCCGCATCTTTACGCCGCTAGAAAGACGGCTGGTGCATGGCCTGGGCGATCTGGCGGCGGCTGCCGTCGAGCGCATCTACCTGTTCAAAGAGCAGGTAACAATCGCCCGCAACCTGGCCGAGGCGCGCCAGGAAACCGATATGCTCTATCGGCTGAGCCGCGCGATCAACGCGGCGACCACGATCCCCCAAATATTGGATGCTTTTGGCGAACAGTTAGGGCCATTTGACTATGGGGTCACCATCAGCATTTTTGAGGGCTATGACGAACGCGGAGCGACACATGTCGATATGATTGCTGCCCTGCGTGCCGGACAAACCCAAAGCACCGCAGTGCATGATCAGCACCTCCACCATCCGCAC
>JBBRMW010000444.1:0-2897 GCA_038230635.1 Aggregatilineales bacterium
CAAGCCCCGTTCGTCGCCCTATTCGTTTCAGGGTATGGGCGAAGCCGGACTCGAACTGTTGGCCGAGGCGCGCGAACTGACTGGCCTGCCGATCGTGACGGAAGTGATGGATCCGGCGCTCGTGCCGCTCGTCACGAAATATGCCGATGTGCTGCAAATCGGCGCGCGCAACATGCAGAACTATACGCTGCTGAACGCGGTTGGTGAATCACAGCATACTGTGCTGCTCAAGCGCGGCATGATGAGCACCATGGAAGAACTGCTGATGTCGGCTGAATACATCCTGGCCCACGGCAACAACCGCGTGATGCTCTGTGAACGCGGCATCCGCACCTTCGAGACGTACACGCGCAATACGTTCGACATCAACGCGATCCCGGTGCTCAAATCGAAGACACACTTGCCGATCCTGGCTGATCCGAGCCACGCGACGGGCAAACGTGAATACGTGGCAGCGGCGGCCAAAGCGGCGGTCGCAGCGGGCGCGGATGGCTTGATCATCGAAGTCCATTGCAACCCAGAAAAGGCGCTATCCGATGGCGCGCAATCGCTGCGACCAGAGCAGTTCGCCAAGCTTGTGGGCGATCTGCGCCGGATCGCCGAGGCAGTCGATCGAACGATCTAGCCACTGAACGGAATCCGGGTAATTACGCGAGGATTTACCTCACCGCCGCCCTCTCTCCGTGATGACGGTTCACGCCCCGTTGTCGATGCGAGGCGAGCATAACTCCCCCTCTCCGTGATTACGGAGAGGGGGTTGGGGGTGAGGTGAATCCTCTCGCATTCGACTGGGATTCACCCCACTCCCACAAAACTGTCGGTGCGTGAAGTGATGACGAAGAGGGGGTGTCCGCGCATGTGCCCAACATGCAACCACCCAGTGATCACCCGG
Source organism: Aggregatilineales bacterium (assembly GCA_038230635.1). Lineage (GTDB taxonomy): Bacteria > Chloroflexota > Anaerolineae > Aggregatilineales > UBA2796 > JBBRMW01. Next base: position 893 of record JBBRMW010000444.1, read on the forward strand.
ATTCCGTATCACGCCAGACAGCGTGAGGGGTTGAGTTTATCTCGTCAACTTTTGTGCTAGGGCGTGGTTAGGATTGGGACGGCGTTTGCGCTCGTGACAGCGATCAAAAAACGCGCGCTGTCCTTGAGGATTCGACGCTGTGTGGCGTAATCGACGTAAATAATGCCAAAGCGCTGCGAGTAGCCAAAACCCCACTCGAAATTATCCATCATCGACCACACAAAATAGCCGTGCAGCGGCACCCCATCGGCAATAGCTTGGGCGGCTGCCGCAAAATGCCCCTGCAAATAGGCCACTCGGCGATGATCGTGAACGCCATCCGGCTCCAGCACATCCTGGAAGGCCGCGCCGTTCTCGGTGACGTACATCGCCTTTGGCGCATAGTCACGATGAATGCGCGTGAGCAGCCGATATAACCCGCCCGGCTCGACCTCCCAGCCCATCGTCGTATACTCCGCGCCCGGTACTTTGCGTCCTATTGCGCGCAAGGGTTCGCCGCCTGGATCATCGGCGGTCAAAGTCCGGTTATAGAAGTTGACGCCCAGAAAATCGATCGGCGCGCTGATGATCGCCATGTCGTCCGCTTCGATGGGCGGTACATCCGCGCCGTATAGCTCAACCATATCGGCGGGATAGGCACCTTTGAAGATCGGATCGAAAAACCAGCGCGACTGATAGCCATCGTTGCGCCAAGCTGCCGCGCGATCAGCTTCGGAGTCGCTGGCCGGATCAGCTTGCATCGGGTTGATCACGATCCCGACTTGGCCGTCGGGAACGTTTTGGCGCAGCACGGGAACGGCTTTACCGTGCGCCAACAGCAGCGTATGGGTAGCCGCCAGGCCGGCTTTGAAGAAGCCCATCTGGCCGGGTGCATGGACCCCAAAGCCGTAACCCAGGAAGGCGCTGCACCAGGGTTCATTGAAGGTCGCCCAATGTTTCACGCGATCGCCCAATTTGCGCGAGATCACATCGGTGTAATAGGCAAAACGATCCGTTGTGTCTCGATTGAGCCAGCCACCCAGGTCTTCGAGCGGCTGCGGCAAATCCCAGTGATAGAGCGTGGCATATGGCGTAATTCCGGCGGCCAACAGTTTATCCGTCAATTCGCTGTAGAAATCGAGACCGCGTTGGTTGACGACCGTCCCGCCATCGGGGATGATGCGCGGCCACGCGATCGAAAACCGATACGCCTTGACGCCCAACGTTTTGAGAAGCTGAATATCTTCATCGACCCGATGATAATGATCGCAGGCAATGTCGCCCGTATCGCCATCGATGGTTTTGCCAGGGGTATGCGAAAAGCGATCCCAGATCGATTCGCCGCGCCCATCTTCGCGGACAGCACCTTCGATCTGGTAGGCGGCAGTGGCGACTCCCCACTGAAAATCGGGCGGGAATGTAATCTGCGTGACATCCGACATAAGGGTGTAAATCTCCGTAAAGGGCTGAATGATCGAAACGATGCGGATCGATCGGAAACTATAGCACAGCAGGCCGTGATCGCCATGTGAGTTTGCCAGAGATGCAGGGCTTTCACGGATTCGCCGACTCATCCGACTCGGGCGTATCGATCGCCACTTCCGGCATCGGATCGTGCTTCGCCGGATCGAATGGCGGCAACTTCGGCCCTGGGGCATCGAGTGCCGCCAAATGTGCCCGCGCCTGACGCAACCCATACGCATAGGCGAACGGCTCACCATCGCACCACGCCTTCGTGTAGGCCTCCGTCGCCGCCTGGATCGCCGCCTCCCGATTGCCCGCATCGCGCTCGATCTGCGCCAGCACATTGAACGCATCGGCATGTTCGAGCGGATACGGCCCACGCTCTGCGAACTCCCACACCTCATCGAGCCGTTCGCGCGCCCTAGTACAGCAAAGCGGAAATGGCAATAGAGATCACGACGGTGTAAACTGGACAAGCAATCCATCAAAGAGGTGAGGGTAAGATGCCCGGTCCGCGAGCGAGGCCCATTCAACTCAGGGAGAAGGAACGCGCGATTTTAGA
>JBBRMW010000445.1:0-2890 GCA_038230635.1 Aggregatilineales bacterium
CAGCATCCCACCAAAGATCGAGGCAGAGTCGAGTCCTGCACCCCTCTCCGTGAGGACGGAGAGGGGCTGGGGGGTGAGGTTCTTAAATGCGTGGTACTTAATTGGTTTCACCCTTAACCCGCGCCGCGCACGATCCCCGGCAGCACCGTTTGCAGCAGCAGATACCCATTCAGCACGATGATCACCAGCGCCACGCCCCACGCCACGATCTTCAGCCAGCGCCGATTGACGAACTCGCCCATCTTGGCGCGCTCACTCGTGAACTGTACCAACGGCACCACCGCGAAACCTAGTTGCAGCGAGAGAATCACTTGGCTCAGGATGATCAACTGCCCCGTGCCCGACTCGCCATAGAGCACACTCACGATGATCGCGGGCACCAGCGCCATGCCGCGCGTCAACAAACGTCGCTTCCAGCGCGAAATCCGAATATGCACGAAGCCTTCCATGATGATCTGCCCCGCCAGCGTCCCGGTCAGCGTCGAATTCTGCCCGGAGGCGAGCAGCGCAACCGCGAAAATCGTGCTGGCGAATGTCACGCCGAGCGCGGGTGCCAGCAGTTGGTAGGCATCGCCGATGTCGGCGACGTTTTGGTTGGCTGTCCCATGAAACACGCTCGACGCCAGGATCAAAATCGCCGCATTGATGAAGAACGCGATCATCAAACTGGCCGTCGAGTCGATCGTGGCGAAGCGGATCGCGCGGCGTCGTCCGGCGGGCGTCTGCTCAAAGGCGCGCGTTTGCACGATGCTCGAATGCAGATACAGGTTGTGCGGCATCACCGTCGCGCCGATGATCCCGATGGCGACGTATAGCATCGACGGATTGAGGACAATTTGTGACGAGGGTATCAGCCCGCTCAGGATCAGGCCGAAAGGCGGATGCGCAATAACGATTTCATAGGCGAAACCCGCCGCGATCAAAAAGATCAGGCTCGCCACCAGCGCCTCGATCCAGCGGAAGCCGCGATGTTGCAGCAGCAGCACGATCACCACGTCGAAGCCCGTGATCACCACGCCGATCGTCAGCGGAATGTGAAACAGCAAATTGAGCGCAATCGCCGATCCGATCACTTCCGCCAAATCGCACGCCGCGATGGCGATTTCCGCCAGCACCCACAGCCCGATTACAACTGGCTGCGGGTAATGATCGCGGCACGCCTGTGCCAAATCGCGCCCCGTCGCCACGCCCAATTTGAGTGATAAATATTGCAGAATGATTGCCATCATATTCGAGAGCAGCACGATCGAGAGCAGCGTATAGCCGAACTGTGCGCCGCCCGCCAAATCCGTCGCCCAGTTGCCGGGGTCCATATACCCGACTGCGATCATCAGTCCCGGCCCCGTATAAGCCAGCAGCGTTCGCCAAAAACCCGCATTGCGCGGCACCGGAATCGATGCGAACGACTCGTTCAACGAGGGGGTGTTGTTCTCGTGCCGCCAACCTGTATTCGTGCTGCGCGTGTTTTGCGCGTGGTCTCCAATGCCTCTCAGCGGTTCAACCTGATTTTCCAACATCTCAGCCAATCCTCAACTCGAATTTAGATAACCCTAAATTTCTGTTTCAGTGTACTTCACTTCGAGGATTTGTCAAGAGGAATCCTTACATAAAGATCGCACAATGGGTTCGGTGCATCCCGGCATGTTCATTACGTTGAAATTTGATTGAATGATCGGTCGAATCGATACGTCGGACGCGGCGGGCCGCCATCCCTACAAAATACCAACTGTCGTAGGGACGCGGCCTGTCATGTCCGTTGGAGCGTGTTAGGGGGTAGCAGCCGCCGTCGCCGCAGCGGTGGCCGCACTCGTCGCGCCCGCCGCTGCTGAGAATAAACTCGGATCGGTGAACGGCTTCACGGGTGACAGCGCGCTCTTGCCGATCAACTTGCGAATCGCCTCTGCGCCCGGATAGGCTACAGTCGTTTTGTCCATTGGGCCAAGTGCGTCACCTTCGCCCGTGAGCAGCGGCTTCACCGCCGCCACCGCATCCGAGACGTTATAAAATGCGGGTTCGCCAAAAGCGATATTGTTAGGCAGTTCAGATGCCGCTTGCCGCACCAAAGCCAAGTGCTGTCCTTCGATCACCGCAATTTGCGCCGCCGTCGCCGCCAGCAGCGGATTGCCCAGTTCGGAAAAGCGTCGGGTGGCCGCCAAATACGCACCGACGAAGACCGTCTCGGCGATCGCGCTCACCGTGCCAAACGAACCGACTGTATTGAATGCGCCCTTCGGCAAATAAAACTTATCTTGCAGGGCTTTGCCCCCGTGAACATTCAGATATTCTAGGTGAATCAGTTCTTGTTCGAGCGCCGCCCGGATATAGGCAAGCTGCACCGTCGTGAACTTGATCTTGCTATTCAACGCCTGATAATAGTGCGTGCAAGCGAATGTTTCGGCGGTCGCGGCCACAGTCAGGATCGTCGCCACATCGTCGCCATCCGCCGCGCGCGTCACGCCGAACATCGCGCCAAAGCCAAACGTGGAGGCGGCTGCCAACAACGCGCCACTTTTTAGAAAACCCCGCCGATCAATTGAAATAGATTCCGATTTGCTCATGATGATTGTGATTACCACACGGTGGCACACCGGATCGCGGTTCAGGCGCGACTTCAGCCACCGATCCCTTTCATCGTTTGATTGTAGCGCAAATGCAAAATCGCATCATTTGCGGCGGACGGACGCGGCAGGCCGTGTCCCATATGCACCAAGTTAAGGCGAGGCACCGGGCGACCCTGCGTGGTCATAGGCGTGAAGGTAAGGAAAAGACATAGTAAACTCAAGCAGAGACAAAGCCGAAAGAGGATACTATGTCCGAGCCAGAGTTTACCCAACACAGCGAAAAGATACAGGAATTTCTGGAAATCACGAGCGAGGAGCTAGGGCGCCGC
>JBBRMW010000446.1:0-2886 GCA_038230635.1 Aggregatilineales bacterium
GGATTTGGGAATGGACAGACCCCTCTACCTCGGCCCCTGCGCTTGCCTTGCAAATAGGCGAAAGAACCCCTCTATCCCCAGCCCTTTCCCCCACGCAGGCGGGGGGAACGGGAGCAGACGCTTCTGCAAGCGTTCACAATCAGCAGGGCCGCGCTACGGGTGAGGACACGCAGCCGGGGCAAAGGGAGCACCCGCTGGCTGAAGGACGTGGCTAGCTCGGTCAGCGGTCAGGTGTGACTCCCCTTTCCCACCGCTTGCGTGGGGGAAAGGGGTGGGGGGATAGAGGGGTTCTATAGTCTGCCCCAAACCTTGAATGCACCCATTGACGGTGAACATGAGCTTATTTCACGGTACAATTCAGTCATCGCTATAGCAGGGATGCGACCATAATGACCGATCATGCGCTTACAGTGACGCTGCCCGATTATATTTACGTTCACATCCGTCAGGCTGCCGCCAAAAGCGCTCAACCAGTTGAAGATATTGTTCGGGAGCGACTGACGGCTATTTTTGCGTTGTCAGAGCCGCTGCCTGCCCTGGCCGACGACGAAGAAGCCGAACTGAGTGCGTTTCGCCATCTTTCCGATGATACCCTGTGGACAATTGCACGCGAGCAAATGTCCGCCATAGATCAGACACAGTTGGAAATGTTAATGGACGGCAACTCAATGGGTAAGCTGACGACCGAAGAGTCCGCAGCATTGGCGCAATTGGTCGAACGTGGTCAGCGACTCATGCTGTGTAAGGCCGAAGCCGCCGGCTTGTTAACGGAGCGAGGCCACAAAATCACATCAAAAGATTTAGCGCGCGGTCATGCAGGGTAGCAATTTATCGTGGAATGCGGTCAAACGGTTGGTTTTCGATCATGCATTTGGTTGCTGCGAATATTGTCAAACCTGCGAGAACAATACAGGGCAACCTATGCACATTGAGCATATTAAACCATCGGGAGGAGACTCACCTGATAATTTGTGTTTGTCGGGCGCCAGTTGTAATCAAAGCAAGTCCGATGCAACGGGTGCGATTGTTCAACCCACGTGCAGAAATTTGATTACAGCATGATATTTGGTCAACTCCTCGCGCTGACATGTTGGATCGCTGGCGGCTGGCGCGTTTATCAACTGGCACGCTTTTTCCAACTCGAAGGCTACGAACCAGCGCGTTTCGGACGTTGGGCGATCGGCAATCGCGGCGAACGATTGTATCTGCTCAAAAATATCGCAGTGCTGGCTGTCCTGTGCGCGATCTGGGCGCTGCTCGGCAATGTGGCGACACCCGATAATCGCCACGAACTGTCATCGCTCGTTTTGATCCTGGCTTTCGTCGCACTGATCGGGATCGTGTTCCGTCCCCCGCAGCGCGAGGTCAAGCAGCAGTTTGTGCGGACGCCGCGTGCCACCCGCCTATTGGTCACGGCGATCGTCGTGCAAGGCGCGATCTTGTTCGTGATCTTGGCCGTGCTGCCGCTGGCTGCCTCACCATTCACGCCGTTTAGCATCGATCTGGGCGGATTCGCGGCGTTGTTGCTTGCACCGCTCACGCTGCCGATCGCCAATGTGCTGATGACGCCTGTTGAGGCGGCGGTGCGCGCGGGTTATGTTCGCAATGCACGATCCGCCCTCGAAGCCGCGCATCCCACCGTGATCGCCATTACGGGCAGCTACGGCAAAACCACCACCAAAGAATATATTGCGAATCTGTTGGGCGGGCGCTACCGGGTGCTCAAAACGCCTAAAAGCTATAACACGCTGATGGGCGTCACCAAAGTGATCAACGAGATTTTGCCGCATGATCAGGGCTACGATTATTTCATCGTCGAAATGGGCGCGTACATCCCCGGCGAAATCGCCGCGATCTGCCGCCTGACTCGACCGCAGATCAGCCTTGTGACGGCAGTCGGGCCGATGCACCTGGAACGTTTCGGCAGCATTGAAAACACCGCCAAAGCCAAGTACGAGATCATCGAGGCGCTGCCAGCGGAGGGCGCTGCCATCTTCAACGACGATGATCCGCGCGTGGCAGCCATGCACGCATGCGGCTATCCGCCGATTCGTATCGGCGTCACGCGGGCGGATGCGCCGGGCGCGCGCCTCAGTGCGCACGACATCGCCATGACCATCAATGGCCTTGATTTCGATGTCCACGACGCCGAAACGGGTGAGGAGCGCCATTTTCATGCGCCCGTCTACGGTGAGCACAACGTCTCCAACATGTTGATGGCATTGGCCGTCGCGCAGCATATCGGAATCGGGTTGGCGGAGGCGTCGGCGCGGGTGGCGACTTTCCAGCCCGCCGAGCATCGCCTCGTGCGGCGGGTTCTGCCCAATGGTGTGGTGACGATCGACGACGCCTACAGCGCGAATCCGATCGGCTCGCGGAGCGCGCTGGCCGTACTTGCCTTGAATCAAACGGGCGGCAAACGCATCGTGATCAGCGCGGGCATGGTCGAACTAGGTCCAATTCAGGATGACGAGAATCGAAAACTCGGCCTAGCAATCGCGGAAACCGCTACCGATGTCGTGCTGATCGGCGCACGCCAGACGAAGCCGATCCAGGATGGACTACGCGCGGCGAACTTTCCGGCGGATCAGATGCACATCGTTGAAACGACCGCCGATGCGGTGCAATGGATGACCGCCACTACGCGCGCGGGCGACGCGGTGCTGATCATGTCCGACCTGCCGGACACATATTGAGTCAAAAAAAGCGGTCATTGATGTGCATTTTCTTAGAGGATGGACAACAGCAGTAAATGACCACCGCCAGAGGCGGTGGCTTTGGCTCATGCACCTAGAAGGTGCGTTCTTACGGTGCGTGGGTTAGTCGAACAAACGCTGTTGCATCAGTTCAGTCTGCTTTTCCTGTTGTTCCTGCCACTTCACATAC
>JBBRMW010000447.1:0-2795 GCA_038230635.1 Aggregatilineales bacterium
AAACTGTCGCGGAAGGGATTACGCAAACCATAGTCCCAAATTTCGGGCGCACCGCCGGTTTTGGCGAACGGATTTCCCGTCGGGATCGAATACTTGGCAGCCGGGTCGGTGGGATGTACGTCGATGCGGAGAATTTTTCCGAGAAGCGAATTCGTGTTTTGCGCGTTGTTGAAGGGATCGTTTTCGCTGCCGCCATCGCCGGTCGCGATATAAAGATTGTTCGGGTCGTTCGGCCGAAAGGCGATCCAGCCGCCTTTGTGGTTCCCGAAATTCTCACCAGATGTCTGCGTTTGGTTGACCGATAACAGGTTCACGCCGACCGGGTTGGCCCGGCCGGGATTGCCAGCCGAGACGGTGAACTTGTCGATGTGGGTGTTCAATGTCGTTTTATCGGTGTAGTCCACATAGAACGTGCCGAACCCAGGCGAAGCTTTATTGGAAAATCCCGGATCGAACGCAAGCCCGAGCAGACCACGCTCGCTGGCCAGGTCCGAATTCACGCTGTTATGGATGTCCAGGAAAGTGGACCACACGCCGTTATCGCGTACCTTGATGCTCCCGCTGCGCTCGACGACGAACAGCCGCGAATCGCCAGCCGGCGCGGTCAGGAACACCGGGTTCGCAAATCCCGATCCGACCAAATTGGTACCGAGCGCCAAGACGCTAGGGCTGCAAATTCCAAAGGCGATTGCCACGCTTGCAGCGTTTAGGGTCACTGGAAGTTCACGTCTCAATGAAGACAAGAGCAGCATACGACCTCCATGGCAATCAGCCGATATCAGCTAATAGTGTATGTAACGGTGGCGCAGATAGTGGCCTAGCCCAAGTGGTGACTCGATGCGACGCGTGTGCGATAGGCCGGCGTGGGACTCGGCGACCTACTCGCTCGTCAGGGTCAATTTCGCAGGAGTGATCTGCTGTCGCGCGTAAGACTTCGCTACGATGTGTGAGTTGTCGGAAATGCCGAATGAAATAACGAGTCAGCAGTTGTGCGGTTCGCACGTGGCTTGAATGAGCTTGCGGAGTGCCGCCGCGTCTGGTGGTAATTGTTGGCATGCGTGCTCAGGTGCTTCACCGCCCTCACTCAAGGGTAGACGAGGTTGACGGCGGATTATTCGTCGTTTATTTTGCCAGCGGTGGCTTACGCCAGTTTTATCCGCCCCTGCTGCTGCGGCACCTTACTAGCGAAAAAATATGTTCTACGGGGTTTGTCGACTCGAGGGGCCTTAGGGAGGCCACATACAACTAGCGCGATTCTGATTCTATTTCTTCAGGTTCCAAAAAAAGGCCAGCGTGGCGATCAACATTATCGCCGTTGCTATCCACCCGATTTTTTTCAAACGTCCACGCACGATGAAGCGGCCCATGACGCGGTGCTGGGCGGCCATCCACACGATCAGACCCAACACCGGAGCCGCCAAAACCCCGTTGATCACCGCACTCCAAAACAGTGCCTTTATCGGATCAATAGGAGTGAGGTTCAAGAGTGTCCCCAGCAGTGTGGCCAGCGCTAAAATGAGGTAGAAGCCACGTGCGCGATTGAAGTGATGGGCGAGGCCCACTCGCCAGTGAAATGCCTCGCCGATCCCATAAGCCGCTGATCCTGCCAAAACGGGAACGCCGAGCAGACCGGTGCCAATAATGCCCGCGGCGAATAGCCAGAACGTCAGATCGCCCGCGATCGGGCGCAGCGCCTCCGCAGCTTGTGCCGTAGTTTCGATATCGGTTACCCCATGAGCATGGAGCGTCACGGCGGCCGACAGAATGATGAAGTAGGCGATTAAGTTCGAGAATGCCATCCCAACATAGGTATCTGTTCCGCTGTTGCTGAGTTGGCGACGTGCCTGTCGCGGCGCCCGCCGAAGCGGCCTATCCTCGGTTGCCGCTCGTTGCTCCTCCGCTTCATGAGAGGCTTGCCAGAAGAAGAGGTAGGGACTGATCGTCGTCCCCAACACTGCTGTAAGCGCAACGAAATATTTCGCATCCCACGATACGGCTGGAATGAAGGTGCGATACAGCACGGTGGTCCATGGCACTTGCACCATGAAGGCCACGGCAACGTAGGCGAACAACGCCAGCGTCAGCCATTTAAGGAAAGGCACATAGCGAGGATAAGGCATGAAGATCTGCATCAGAACGCAGACCAAGCCAAAGCATAAGGTATAGAGGTGAGCTTGCCCGCCGATGAGCAACGTCAGTGCTTCGCCCATCGCGCCGATATCTGCGGCGATGTTGATCGTGTTCGCTGCGAACAATAAGACCACAACAGTAACCACGAGCCAGCGCGGGTAAGATTTCGCGAGGTTATGAGCGATACCTCGGCCAGTGACTCGACCGATACGCGCACTGATGAGTTGAGCGGCGACCATCAAGGGAAAGCTAAACAACATGACCCAGAGCATCGCAAACCCGAACTGGGCGCCGACTTGCGAGTAAGTCGCAATGCCGCTTGGGTCGTCGTCGGCGGCGCCCGTGATTAAGCCCGGACCGAGCTTAGTGATCCAGCTAAAAAGTCGCATATCAGGTACTCCAGTGTAGAACCGCTGCTGAGTTTAATGGGCCGACGCACCGCGGTGAAATCCGATTTACAGATCGGTTGATCACCGATCGCACACCCAACAGAAGATTCAATCCAGCGTGATGGGTTGTATTGCCGTTGGTCTCACTGCGACGAGGAAATTTGGCAAGCGATCCGCGGTCAAGGTTATTGACGCAACACGGCGCTCGCCCCGGAGACCGGCGTGTTATCGCTGATCGAGATCATGCTGGCGCGCGCGCGTTCCTCCTGCCGGCGA
>JBBRMW010000448.1:0-2787 GCA_038230635.1 Aggregatilineales bacterium
AAGATCGACGGGGCCACCGGATACACCAAGGCAAGGTGAAGACTAAACGCTGACCAGGAAATACTTTCATCATGCTTTAGAAACATCTCCACCAAACAAAATGTGTCCAAGGGCGGAGATGTTGATACCAACAAAAACTCATTGTTAAAAAGGACTCGAATGGCCATTTCAAGCGTCTTGCAAACGAACCTCCTCTCCCCAATCACACTATCTTTTGCGTTAGGTATTCTCGCGCGGCGCGTGAAAAGCGAGTTCTCGCTTCCCAAAGACATCTACATGGGCATCGCCGTGTACCTGCTCTTCGCACTGGGACTCAAAGGCGGCGCGGAACTGGCGCATGCGCCGATCGTGAGCATCGCCTGGCCAGCGGGCGTGACGATTCTTCTGGGCTGTATCACGCCGTTGAGCGCCTATTTTGTGCTACGAAAACTGGGCCACTTTTCGACCGCTGATTCCGCCGGGATCGCCGCGCATTACGGTTCGGTTTCTGCCGTCACGTACATCGCCGCGCAGACGTTCGTCGCGTCGATGGGCAAGACGGTGGAAGGTTACATGCCCACACTGCTGGCGCTGCTCGAAAGCCCCGGCATCCACATCGCCCTGGCATTGGGTGCGATCAAATCTACAAACAAAAGCAGGCCCATTTTCAGCGTGCTCCACGAAGTCTTGACCGCTAGAACAATGGTGCTGCTCGTCGGCGGACTCCTCATCGGTTACCTGATCGGCGAGAAGAACTGGCACGACATCGAGCCGTTTTACGACACGAAAGGTGTCATCTTCAAAGGCGCGCTCTGTCTGTTTCTGCTCGAAATGGGAATTGTAGCCGGCGACCGTTTGGGCGACCTAAAAAAGGTCGGGCCGTTCCTGATCGGATTTGGAATTCTCCTGCCGATCGTTCACGGAACTCTGGGCGTTTTACTCGGACATTGGGCCGGATTGTCGGTGGGTGGCTGCACGGTTCTCGGCACGATGGCGGCGAGCGCTTCATACATCGCCGCGCCACCGGCCGTGCGCGTCACGCTGCCCGACGCCAACCCGACATACTCCCTCACCTGCGCGCTGACGATTACATTTCCCTTCAACATCGTCGCAGGAATTCCGATCTACTATCAAATCGCCATGCTCGTCGGCGCATATTAAAAAGGAAATCTCTCATGCAGACCGTCTCACTCAAACTTGTCACCCTCGTTGCAGAAACCGTGCTCGCCGATCCCTTGTCGCGGGATCTCACGCGGCTGGGAGCGAAGGGCTTCACCATCACCGAAGTGCGCGGGGAAGGTTCGCGTCACCTGCGTTCCGGCGAAATCCCCGGCCAGAACGTCAAGATCGAATCCGTGGTCAGCGCATCCGTCGCCGACAAGATCGTGGACCACGTGTCACGCGAGTACTTCCCGAACTACGCCGTGATTGTCTACGTCACGGACGTGGCGGTTGTACGTGGCGAGAAGTACATTTGACAAACAGTCCTTAAAATTATGCGAGTACGGATTACCGCCCATCGAATGCAATGTCTCGAACGAGTAGCCCTGAAATGTGAAGGCTTCTTTTCCAGCCGTGTAGATACGCGTCTTCTCGTCGTTCAGCGTCAACCCGATTGAGGATAACCACCAAAACTCAAACCTCGCCCGTCCTGTGAAGGTTTGCAACAAGTCGAACGCAGTGAACGCCAGCAGTGAGCCTGCCAGGCTGGCGGCAGCCCGGACGCTCGCGGTTTCATTGGGTAATTTCCCCCACGCTGAACGAGATTCGAACAGTTGAGAGGTGTAAATGTGTGCCGCTTGCGTCGGGGACCGGTCTATATTTTAGAATAATCAAACAACAAAGCCGGCGCTTCGTTGGATGCAGTCCGCTGCGGCAACGCCCGATCTGAACGCGCCTTCCACACGTCCGCCTGCCAGCCAATCTCCACATACCGCCAACCCGGCGACAGGATCGAACAGCGTGAGGCGATCATGGGGCATCGGAGTCGCGCTGTAAAGCCACCGGTGTGCTTCGAGGTGAATCGTTGATGGCAATGCGCACTCCAGGAGCGTTGAAAATTCTTTCAATAACGCCGCAACAACGTGCTGGCGTTCGAGATTCAGATTTGCGACCGACCAGTCCGTCGTTGCGTGCAAGACCCAGCACTCGTTCCGTGAATTACGACCTGGCTTGGAGCTGTTGCGCGCCACCCAACCGAGCGGTGACGCATGAACGAATGCACAGTCCCAAGTAACCTCGATGCGGCGCTCGAATGCGACCATGACCGCCCAGCAAGGGGTCATGGGCACGCCCAATGCTTGAGCAGCGAATGCGTGATCGCCCAGTAATACGGCCGCCTGAGGAGCAGGCAATGCGACGATCAACTTGTCGAACGATCGATGAATCCTGCCGGTATCGTCAGTCAGTTCCCAGCCCTCGCTGGTGCGGGCAAACTTGACGATCTTCGTTTCTAAACACATCGGCAATTCGATGGAAAGATACCGCGCAATCGCCGTCATACCCGGTACGCCGACATAACGATGAGGTTGATCCGACTTTTCTTCGAGCCTGTTTCCTTCGATCTTCACAATTCGGGCGGACCAATCAGCCACGATGCCCAAAGCAATCCACGATTGGACCTGTTTGAAAAACTCAGGATCGCGCGCGGTGAAATACTGAGCGCCATGATCAAAGCTTAGTTCGGGATCGGTGCGTCGAGTCGCGGTTCGTCCACCTGGGGCGCGGCTCTTCTCGAAAAGCGTAATGTCATGGCCATGCTCTTTAAGCGTCCGTGCAGCGATCAAACCTGACACGCCGCCCCGATTA
>JBBRMW010000449.1:0-2709 GCA_038230635.1 Aggregatilineales bacterium
GCTGCGGCAGTTGGATGAAATCGGTATCCTCGGCCTCTACGCTGCGTTCACGACGTTTCAGACCGATCTCCAATTCCTGGCGTTCGGTCTCGATGAAAGCCCTCATGCGTGGATCGGCAGGTACCACCCAGATGGCAGGCTGTTTGGCGTAGGGTACGTCCGGAACCACTCGTAAGCTGCGGGCGAACAATTGACGTAAGTACCCGGGCTCACGGATGCCGGTCAACGGCAGAACGACATTGATCCAGGGCTGGTCGTAGCCGACATAGGCCATTTGCACCGTAACCAGCACATCATACGCCTCTTTACGGAAACGCCGCAGGTTTTGCTGGGCTTCCTCGCCATCGTCACTGATAGCTTTCAAAACGCGCAGGTGCGGGTATTGATGACCCAGGTAGGTCACGACATCGGTGGCTTGCTCCTGGTTATAGCAGGCGACGAGACCGCAAAAACGACTGTCGGTCAACTTCTGCTGTGCTAGATGTTCCACGAATCGATCTGCCAAGCCTTGCCAGTACCCTGGGGCCTCGACCAGAAAGGTACGCAGGCCGCGTTCATACTGCGACAGGGTGAGTGTTTCCAAGTCCTGTTCAGGCGTTTGCCAATCCACTTCGCCGTCGTAAAGATTGGCCTCGAACTGGCGCAGGTAGGCGTCTTCAATGCCATCCGAATAGGTCGCGGTCACATCGGCGACCAAATAGTCGCGCCCATCGTCCCGCGTTTCGTATCTGGCAAACAGGAGGCCGTTGCCATCCGCCCGGAACGGCGTCCCGGACAAGACCATGACCCCGACCACGTTCAGGTTATCAACCAAGCGCTGCACTTCCTCACCCGAGATCGTGCTGGCGAGGGCGTGCGTGCCGCAGTAATCCGCCCCTAACTGCTGCGCTTCATCGAGCGCCAGGAGAATGCGGCGGCCTTGCAGTTCATGCCGGTGCAGTTCAGGATTGGCAATGAGCGATTGATAGGTCGAAACATAGCCCGCCTCATCCTGGCGAATCAGCGGCCATCGGTTCTCGCGGTGATTGATGTACCCTAGCGCGTTTGGCTCGAAATACTTCCGATTGTCTTTCCAACTCAGTTCGATCTGCATCGCCAGATTGAGACGCGGCACCAGGATGATGACGGTATCGATATGCCCCATCTTATACAGCGTGTCGCCCGCCTGAAGCATGGCCAGCGTCTTGCCTGATCCCGGATAGACGTCCGCTACCAGCACGAACGGATACTCCTGAGTGCGCTGCGCCTCCGTTGCTTTGAGAACCACTTGATCGATGATTTCGCGCTGAAACCGTCGCTGCTGCATCATGTTATCTACTCCTTCAGAACAACGACGGATCGTCTTCGTGGTCGAGGTGCTCCAGAATCCAGCGGAGCATTCGATGGTCTTCAGGGTGGAGCTGACTAAGGATGTCCTCATAGCGTGCTTCCCAACCAGCCTCGAATGCCTGGCGGGCCGTCTGACGCTGCGCGGTCAGCTTGAAGTTGTAGTGGGCCAGTTCGCGCACCAGCGCCAGAAGTAGTTTCCTATCGCCTTGCACCGCCTGGAGTTCCGCTTTGAGTTGCTTGGCGACGGCCTGCTGCTCCGGTGGGAGCGCCGCATCCAGCGCTTCAATCTTTTCGGCGAGCGCCATCAGATGTGACGCAGATGCACGAAACTCTGTATCCAACCGTGTGAGGACCGCTTTTGGGTCGCGCGCGTAGTACCCTTCTTCATCGCTCATGGGCATGAAAGGTGGTGGATTTGATGTGTTCATGAGGCGATCTCCCAGATGAAGGGGCGCGCGGAACGATGCGCGGCATCCTGTCGGACTTCGGCATAGACGGCAGCCAGACGCTGGCGCGCTCCTTCGAGGAACAACTCGATGTCGGCATCTTGCGCCGCCCAGATCGCGCGTTGACGATCCAGCAACGATTCGCGAGGTTTGATGACCTTGATTTGTGATATAGGTGATGCGGTCTCGACTCGCGCGGGCAATAGTCCGGCGATATACGGTCCTGCTGAGAGCAGAAATTGCGGCGGGAACAGGCAATGCGAAGCCCGCCCCTCTTGGGGTAAAATCTGATTCATGGATAGCTACTCCTATCCTAGCGGCGGGTCAGCCTGCTACAACAGGCTCCGCCGCTCGTACAAGATACTACAGTATCATTATATCACAGTATCCAAACTGTGCAAGGGTTTTTGTTGATGTATGGGGATTTAATTCGTGAGCATAGGGAGAAACTCGGAATCAACCAAGGGGAATTGGTGGAACGATTACAGGCAGCAGGCTTAAATGTTAGTCGTGCTGCCGTCTCACATTGGGAAACGGGACGTAACCCATCGCCACTCGATAACGCACGCGACATTCTGATCTTAGCCGAAGTCCTCCAAATCAACCTTCAAACTATATTGAAT
Organism: Aggregatilineales bacterium; assembly: GCA_038230635.1. GTDB lineage: Bacteria > Chloroflexota > Anaerolineae > Aggregatilineales > UBA2796 > JBBRMW01. The sequence continues at coordinate 2,399 of JBBRMW010000449.1, forward strand.
GTGTTAGTTGAGGACAATACAACCCGCACTTACAGCGATGTAACGCGGACTGCGGCGAGGATAATTGAGGAATTACCGCCTGACGCGCGGCAAGCTGCGCTCGAACAGCTTCGGTCATTGGCAAAACTCTATACCGAGAAAGATTAAAAACCAGTATAATAGACGTAAATAGACCAAAGGTTCTAATGTGATTGCCGAAACCCGTAATGTCAAGACAATCCTTACTCCACAAAAAAAGGGGTTTCTTGCATCTGCTCCGTATCCGTTTACTCATACTCTGTCTCCATATACAGGATGCGGGTTCGGAAACA
>JBBRMW010000450.1:0-2677 GCA_038230635.1 Aggregatilineales bacterium
AACAGCGCTGTGTCGCGCAGCGACAATCAACCCGAAACTTAGCCCTTGCCAGCGACAGCCACACCGAACATCTTGCCACCGTCGCGGTCACACGTTCTCATCCTGATCGTCGCGCTCTCTCATCCAGATCGTCGCGCAACACTTATCCGCGGCCTGAAAACGGGGAGCACGCCACCCCCTTCCATTCCAACTTAAGGATCGCACCATCAAACCTTGGGATCAAACAGCTAGGAATGCCCTCGGGGGGCGTAGATAATCAAACTGTTTTTGGTGACTCGATGGGCGATGAGCCGCCGTGCTGATCGGGCAGCAGTTCGACGAAGCTTAATGACCCTCCACCCGGATTTAAGAGCCTGTTCGTTATGCGACGACCCCATTCTTGCGCTCGCAGTTCAATAAGAATGTACGCGGCGCCCGATACGAGGATGACCAGCCCAAGCATCAGGAATGTTAGGTATATTCCCTCCCACTCCGTGCGTCCTAGCATACGGATCCCGTGCACAATGACGGTGGCGTCGACGCCGGAAGCCCGCAATACGTCGTCAAGCCTCGCTTGAATGAAGGTGTGAAGAAGGTAGACCGAGTAGCTGATCGACCCCAACAGCTGGAAAATCCTAAGCCTCAGGAAGGCGCTGATGATACCGCGCCCGATAGCGAACACCAGCACAACGGGCGCAAAAACGAAGGGTGCTGCGAGGCCTCCGCCCTGAACCACGAAGACCACTGCGCACAGAATTACGGCCGTTTCGAGCATCGTGCCGACCTTCGGCTCTGGCGCCGGGAGATCGAAATGTTGCATCGCTTGCCAGCAAAGCGCACCGACCGCAAAACCATAGACGCATCGTAAGAAGCCCCAATCTGCGGTCGATGCGATTCCACGAGGCGCAATGATGGCAAGACCGACTGCGGCTAGTGAGGCAAGCAGGATTAGCCACCAGCTTCGAAAACCTGCAATCCGCACGCCGAGGGCGAATAGCAAGCAGGTCCAGAATTCTGCTGCTATGCTCCATGCTGGACCGTTCCACGTCAGACCGTGGTGTAGCCCGAACGACTGCAGCAAAAGTAGGTTTGTCACGATTGCGGACGGCGCATGGGCATCGTCAAACATCGCCCGCAGACCGTGCAGGTTAAGAGCAACGGCACCGAGTTCAAAGCCTACAAACACGATAAGTATGGCCAAATGCAGCGGGTAAAGCCTAGCGAGGCGCAACAGCGCGAAGCGCCGTAGCAGCATCCCATTTGTTAGTCGTTCGCTGTAGCTTGCAGCTATCACAAAGCCGGAGAGCACGAAAAAGAGATCAACAAACTGCCAGCTGCCGCGAATTAAGGGCGCTTCCGTAAACGGATTGTTCGCACGAAAATGAAAAAGGCACACCAGTACTGCGCAGATTCCACGCAGAGCATCGAGGGCATGATAGCGTATCGCAGTACTCGCTTTCGCTCTCACACAGCCTCCAAGCGATAATTTGATTACCGACGTGCGCCGTCGTGTGACGGCGGACGTGCTGTCTGCGCTCTAATACGTTAACAAACCGCGCTTGACGACACTGAGCCCGACTCCGGAACAGACTGTTGGCTCACCGTTTGGCGGTTGCGAGGATTATGCCTCAGAATTCGCCCGAGCCTATACCGAAACCTCGTCTGCACCACGCACCGACGTTTTACCGCTCGTGACAGCCGTCGCCTAGGTGTTCAGTCCCAGCATCTGTTGGATCGGGTCAACGATGAATCGGTCTGGCTCTGCTGTTCAGATTTCGGCGAGATATTCGTAAGGCGTGGGGCCGCTGAGCGTCTTAAGCCGACGGGCGAAGTTGTAGGCGGCCATGAAGTCGGCGAGGTGCACCCGCATCTGTTCATGGTTGTCGTAATGGAAGCGTTTGACGGTCGCCTCTTTGATAGAGCGGTTCATCCGCTCGACCTGCCCATTGGTCCAGGGGTGGTTCGGCTTGGTAAGCCTGTGCTCTATGTCGTTCGCCTCGCAGATCATGTCGAAGCGCATTTGACGCGACCAGGCAGTGTTACGGTTGGCCAACACGACTTGACCTCGCAGTCAGGCACTTATTACGGTAAGTTATGACTAACGCAAAAGTAGCGGCAGTTTTGGTGGCGCTATCTCACGCAACCCGTCGAATTATTTTTGAGCGCGTTGCCGCTGGTCCGGTTTCGGTTGGCAAGCTGGCGGAGGGCCTACCTGTCAGCCGTCCGGCCGTTTCTCAGCATTTGCGCGTGCTAAAGAAGGCCGGATTAGTTCTCGACCGTGCTAAGGGGACTCAGCGCATCTATCAGATAGATCCGTGCGGTATTGGAGCTACCCGTGACTGGTTCAATAATGTCTTGGCGGCAGCAGGCGGTGGCTCTGTAACTCCGGCCGATCTTGAGCCTGAGTTTGAAAAATTCTCATTACAAAAGCGCGTCGCGCGCGACGATGATGGGGCTCAAGAAAATACACCTCTGACGAGATAAGTGTCTGGTTTAAAACACTGTTGTCGGAAATGACCAAGCCACGCACCGGCGTTGTGCGATAAATTTACACAGTTAGGGGTCCACGTCATTTTGGTGCGGAAAGTGACGTTAAGCAAGTTGTTGATTTAATTCGGTAAATCGTCCTTCGTTCGCGCTAACAGGTTGATATAATTAAATATCCTGTTATTTTCAGCTTTGCGTCCGATTTTGGGCT
>JBBRMW010000451.1:0-2643 GCA_038230635.1 Aggregatilineales bacterium
GGCAGTGCCCGCCAGGTACAGCCATTTTTTAATAAGTAGAAAATCGCGTTGACGATTTCACGCGGATCCGTGCGGCGCGGACGTCCCCCGCTTTTGCCGGCGGGTAGCTCATCTTTGATGAGTGTCCATTGTTTATCCGTCCAGTCACTGGGGTATTGGGTTCGTGTATTCATCTTTCCATTTTACTCCTTTCTTTCCCTTTTTAAACAGCCTCTAAGAGGACGCGCGCATTGCGAAAATGACGCGTAAGCACCACCGCGAGTTTTCCTCGACCCCTCACAATGATCAAATAGGCGTATGCTCTCGGAGCCGTCTGAGCATTGACAAAGGCCATGACCACATCAGGATGGGTGGTGGCAAAGGTAATTCCCGCATTGAGAAAAAAACCTTTTTGTTGGATGCCAGTTGCCCATATATCGACCGCCTGCTTCGCCCGCATTTGATTGTAGTGAATGGTCACGCCATAGTCGAGTGCTTGGCTTTTCAGGGATTGTTCCAAAGTGCCAACCTGCGAACCTCTGCTAATTAGGTAAAAGAGCGGGGATGACGTTGCGATTGGGTAACAATGGCCCCTATGATCGCAAACGATAAATTCACAAATCGGATGATGATAAAAATTGAGCGAGAGTCCCCATTGCTCAAAAAGCAGCCGCAGGTCGCGTTTCGTCGTCCAATTTTCAGCCGCATCCCAATCATCTGAGCGATTTTTTCCAGAATCGGAGTTTTTCTCAAATAGCTCCACCCGGTGGCCTTGTCGCGCCAAATGAATGGCTGTGCTCAAGCCCGCCAACCCACCGCCAGCAATTTGCAATGGCCGTGAATTTGCCGTTGTATGATGGCCGGCCATCATACACCCCAGATCAGTTTTGCGTCATTGAACCAACGCATCGGTGCGGGTCTCCCGTCACTGATTTTGCCCAAGATCGACTCTACCAAAAAGCTCGTACTATTTGGGAATTGTAGCCGAAATCGTTTGGGGCGGCTTGTTTCGTTGCGTGATGTACACCATAATTTGATTCGTCACACCATATAAAAGATGGATTTAATTTCATGCGCAACCCAATGATTCGTACCCTGATCACGTTCGGCCTGAGTCTGCTGATCGGCTGTAGCGTGCCCCATCCCGCCGCCGCCCAAACTGCCGTGCAGACAATCCCGATCGATTGGCAAGGCTATATCAACGCCATCTCGCCCGATGACCAACTGGCTGCTGTCGCTGCTGAGAGAGTCATGTATAACGATCAAGTTGATGCTGCCCTACTGCCGATTCGATTGTTCGATCTCACGAGCGGCCAGCAAGTCGGCGCGCTCTCTGGCATTCAAACCGATTTTGCGGGCGTGCTGGTTTTTTCGCCAAAGGGGACACAGCTCGTTTCCATTCACAACAATGGCATATTGGTGGTCTGGGATTATGCCGCCCACAGTTTGGTCCGGTTCTTCGCCGTACCGGGCTATGGAATACGCCATGCGCAATTTTTGCCCGATGGGGAGCATCTGATCGCCATTGCCAGCAATCCCGTTTCGACGTTTTTGATCATCAACATCAAGACAGGCACCATTGACGGAATCTTTGGGCCACACTTCAAGACTTATCTGGATTTCATGAATACAGTGGGCGATGCGTATGCGGCAGGCGATTTTGAGTATCAGGCGCTTGCGGTCGCGCCCGATGGGAAAACGATCGTGGCTTCCACGTACAACAGTGCCGTGAATATCTGGGATGTTCGGACGGGCGGAATGATCACCCTCCATTCAGCCAGTGCGGAAAAGGATAAACGGCTGCAACTCTCGATTCGGGTTTTGCAATATTCGGCGGATGGCAAATCGCTGCTGTATTTCGATCGGATCGATAGCAAACTCCACCTGTGGGATATGACCACGCGCACCGAGCGTAAGCTTGTCAGAGCCGGTAGCGCGGCGTTCGCGCTTAATCATGCGGGCGATACGCTCGCCTGGGTGGATAAGAAGACAGTCTATCTTGCCAAAATTAGCGGTGGCGAAACGGTCAGGGTGGTTGATTTGCCGATTGATTCGTCGAAACAGCCGTCACTCGCGATACTCGCCGATCTGTCGAAGCAGCCGCAGATCACCATGCAGTTTACGGCGAACGACAAACAGATCGTGATTGGTAACTTGGAGGCGCCATCGAGTTACGGAGTCAATGCGCTGTTCGTGGTGAGTGCGCCGTAAGGTTGGCAAAGCACCCCAAATCCGACGATCCCGCGCCGGACACCTGACAGCCGATCCTTACCCTGAACTTTCCGGCTATACTACGGTCAGCGCTTATGATCTTAAATTAACAGGGGATTCGGAACATGCGACGAACGCATTGGCTCTTGCTTGGCTTGCTGGCCGTTATTCTGACCGCACTCGCAGCAGTCCCGACCGCGCGCGGCGCACCCGATGATGTGATCCCGCGCGTGGTCAGCATTTCGCCCGCGCCCGGCTCTGAACTGCCGCTGACGGGTATATTGACCTTCACCTTCAACACGGCGATGGATCATCCCTCTGTCGAAGCGGCGCTGACGATTAAATCTGCCGATGGTAAACAGACGATCAGCGGGAAATTTGTCTGGAAAGACGATACCACGCTGACCTTTACGCCCACCGCGCCACTGATACGCACCACCGATTACAGCGTGA
>JBBRMW010000452.1:0-2634 GCA_038230635.1 Aggregatilineales bacterium
TAGTCTATTATGTAAACATCATCTTTATGTGCTTTTGGTTGCTAATTTGTAAAACTCAAAAGTGAATGAGCCTGGAAAATGCCTTGCCCGTCGGCTTTTTCAAATTGCGTTTTTTGCCCATTTACCCTCTGAGCAGTTACCTTATGTTTTCGTGAGTTCTATTGATTTTGGAATTTCCAACAGTACCGTCACCGCTGAGTTCTTCGACGTTCGCAAATCATGCTACAATAGAGTCAACTATTTTTGACATTTGTTGGAGCGCAGTTGACAAGTTCCACAAATACCTACCCGCCGGGGCCAGCCGATTGGCGGCGATCACTCATCGAAATCCAACGCAGCCCGACTGAATTCCTCCTCGATCTTCAACATACCTACGGCAACTTCGTCCATTATCGGCACGGCCCTGCGCACTGCTACCTAATCAACGATCCTGATCTGATTCGGCAAATTCTGGTCGATGACGCAGATCAAATGATGCGTCCGCCCGCCACTGGTCGCAGCATCGGCAAATTTCTGGGTCATGGGTTGCTCACAACATCGGGCAAATACCATCACCAGCAGCGCAAAGTGATCCAGCCGATTTTCACGCCAACCTGGGTGGAGTCGTATGCGGAAACGATGCGCCAAAGCGTCAGCGATTTGACCGCGACCTGGCGCGACGGCGATGCCCGTGATTTGGTGACGGAAATGGCCGACCTGACCATGAATATCATCTATCGCACCATCTTCGGGATCAGCCCAGACGCCTTGCAGAATACGGTCAGATCGGCGATTGACACACTGCAACAGTATTCGGGCGAAATGATGAGGCGCACGCCGCAGGTTAGCGAGGCCGATTGTCAACTGGCGATTGCTCAGCTTGATGCGGCAGTGGAAGAACTTGTCGCGCATCACCAACAAAGCGGCAATCAAGGCGATCTACTGTCACGACTGCTGGATACGAAAACTGCTGACGGCCACCCGATGACTTCGCAGCAGATTCGAGATGAGGCCGTGACGTTTTTCGTGGCTGGACAAGAAACGTCGGCGAATGCGCTGGCGTGGCTGTTCTATCTGCTCGCCACCCATCCTGACCAGGAAGCGAAGGTGCGCGAATCCTTTGGCTCGTCGTCGCCATTGGAAAATGCTTATGCCGAATGGACGATCCTCGAAGCGCTGCGGCTGTATCCGCCCGCGTGGTTGATCGGTCGTACTCCTATCGAGACCTACACTATTCGCGGCTATCCTATCCAACCCGGTGATTCGCTTGTGATCTCGCCGTATGTGCTGCATCGCACATCCGATTTTTACGCGCAGCCTGACATATTCTGGCCGGAACGCTTTCAGGACGCACTGCCCCGATACAGCTTTTTGCCATTTGGTGCGGGGCCGCATGTGTGCATCGGTCAGCCATTTGCCATGCAAGAGATCAGGATCGCACTTGAGATGATTTTGGCGAACTGGCGCTATGAATTGACCAGCGATGCCCCCATCGAGCCGGAGCCACTCATTACCTTGCAGCCGCGCGGCGAGATTTCGGTTGTTCTGCATAAAATTGGGGCATCATGAACGCATCACTGGAGCCTTCATCGACCAATCGCACCCTGACAGCCATTCGCGGCATTCGGGTCGGTCATGCACACGATCTGGAGGCACTGACAGGCTGCACGGTCATTCTATGCCCACCCAACACGGTTGGCGGTGTAGATCAACGCGGCGGTGCGCCCGCCACCCGCGAAACTGATCTGCTGCCTCCCATGCACATTGTCGAGCATGTGAACGCGATCCTGCTCACGGGCGGGAGCGTATTTGGACTCGCCGCCGCTGACGGCGTGGTACGCTATCTGGAAGAACATAAAATTGGCCTGTCCACACCTGAAGGCCTCGTCCCTATCGTGCCAACTGCAGCCCTGTATGATCTGAACATCGGCAAGGCAGACGTTCGCCCCGATGCGGCGATGGGCTACGCGGCATGTACAGCGGCGACCAGCGAACCAGTAACGCAAAGGGGCGTCGGTGCAGGGTCTGGGGCGAAAGTCGGCAGCTTGATGGGTATGCCCTTCGCCACGCGTTCCGGCATCGGCAGCGCCGCCGTCGAATTGGAAAATGGGTTGATCGTCGCCGCTCTGGTCGCTGTGAATGCCATTGGCGATGTTGTGAACGCACAGGGCGAAATCATCGCTGGATTGCGTGTTGCGCCGGATAGCGAGCAGTTCGCTGGTACGCTCAACGTCATGAAAATAATGAGTGGCGGTTTGTTGCCGAGCGGCGGCAACACGATCATTGGCGTCATCGCAACCAATGCAAAGTTCGACAAAGAAGCCACGAACAAGTTGGCGCAGATGGCTCAGGATGGAATCGCCCAGGCGGTGCGTCCCGCTCATACGATGTACGACGGCGATACTCTTTTCGCCTTATCCACGGGCGAGATCGCGGCAGACGTCAGTATTGTAGGTGCGTTCGCCGCCGAAGTTGTCGCGGAGGCTATACGAAACGCCATTCAGACAAAATAAGAAGGCTCAACTATAGGACAAGTGCAAAGCCACCAGTTGGGCGATGAAGTCAACGGAAATTACTTTGAGATTGACGTGAAACTCATGAATGGCAACGTAGCCGCTCAAGAACCATTTACTGACCCCTCGAAAGGGACGCAAA
>JBBRMW010000453.1:0-2567 GCA_038230635.1 Aggregatilineales bacterium
ATGCCAACGTTGTTGACGCCTTAACCATTAGCGGGGGGACTATCAACAACACTCCGATCGGGGCGACCACTACCAGTACCGGCGCCTTCACGACCATCTCTGCGTCAGGACTGATCAGCGTGTCCGAGATGCTTTCGGCATAACTCCGCACGGCTTCGATCGCGTCATGCGGATAGCCCGGCACGCGATCGACCAAGAATCGTTCGGCCAAGTCGAGCAATGAGAGCGCAGCAGTCGGCGGTGCTTCGAGCAGCAGCTTATTCAGTTCAGCGCTGACCGCTGGAAATACCAGCTCGAAGCGGCGGCGCGGATCAAAGCTATCGAGCGCGGCTTCATCATCGGCGGGCAGATGACGCGCCAACAGCGGCAGTAGATAAAACAGGGCGGATTGCTTGATGAAATGGTGACCGCTGAGCTGCTCACCACGCGCCGTGCGTCCGATGCCGACACGCAGATAGTAAACGAAATAGCCGAACAGTTCAGCGTCGGATTGCGTCGAGTCGGCGAAATGGCGGGCGGTCTGCGCGGCGACTTCGACCATCCGTGCGCCGATGTCTGCCCGATCGAGCAAGACGCGAAAGCTGTTGACGAGTGCCATCCGCAGTTCGTCCGGATCGAACACCGCGAATTCGGCAAGGTGGCCGCCCCGATACATCACGTCGAAATATTCGGGCGCGGTGCGCAGCGTCAGCACGATCTGATCTGCATCGGGCAGCCACGACAGATCCTCACGGAAAGCCATTTGCACACCCGGTGTCGTCACCAGGATAAAATCGTGATCCGACCATTGATCGGGGAGGCGCTCGTGCTGCGCCATCGAGCCGGTCGCCACCAGACCCAAGATGCGCGGATCGGCTTCCAGGTTGCGGAGCAGGGTATCCGTATATGTTTGGTAGTCAGTCGTGTTCATGGGACAAATTGTACCTTGCCACTGCGCGCTAGGCTAACGATCCAATCAATCCCATAACCCCCGACTCCTCTACAACGTAAAAGTGCTTGCGCCTGTGCCTTCAACGGTGTATGCTGTGCGCTACTATCCGCGCGCGCAAAAAAGTGAATAGTGCCACCATGACCGAACACATCGACGTGATGATCAGCAGTACCGCCCGTGACCTGCCGGAACACCGCAAACATCTGATGGAAGCCTGCCAGCGCCAAAGCACGTTTCCGGTGATGATGGAACATCTGCCGCCCAGCGCAGACGATGCGATCGACGCCTCACTCAAAATGGTGGACGACGCCGAAATTTATGTAGGCGTTTTCGCCCATCGCTATGGCTATATGCCCGACAGCCCGAAAAATCCGAACAAAATCTCGGTAACTGAGATGGAATACAACCGCGCCAAAGAGCGTGGGATTCCGCTGCTGATCTTCATCATGGGCGATGATCACGCGATCAAAGCGAGCGATGTGGAGATGGGGGAAAGCGGCGAGAAGCTCAAGAGGTTCAAAGAACGGCTCGGCACATCGCATGTGTGCAGCTTTTTTACATCGCCCGATGATTTGCGCGCGAAAGCGATTGACGCGCTCTCCAAGCAGCGCACACCCGACCTGACGAATCTGCACCCGCCGTCGGATGTCAAGACGCCGCCCGAACCCTATATCGCGCATCCGTACACGCTGCTGCAAACGGCGCAGGTAGTCGGGCGACAAGCGGAACTCAATCTTTTGACCGATTGGCTGACCCGCCCCAACGCGATGTTCGGGCGCACCGGAACATGGGGAAGTATCAAATTGCTGAACGTTGTGGCGATCGGCGGCATGGGCAAGAGCGCGCTGACCTGGAAATGGTTCAACGAGATCGCGCCACAAGAGGTCAAAGGGTTGGCGGGGCGACTCTGGTGGAGTTTTTACGAGTCGAACGCCAGTTGGGAAAATTTCGTGATCCATGCGCTGGCCTATGTGGGACGCCAAACGCGCGAGGTGATCGAAAAGCTGCCGCCGCCCGAACGCGAAACCCGATTGCTGACTGCCCTCGATAGCGGGCAATATCTGTTCGTGCTGGATGGTCTGGAGCGGCTGTTGGTCGCCTATGCGCGCATGGATGCGGCACACATGGCCGACGATGCACTCGACGCCGACACAGCCAATCGGGCGGCTGGAGCGCTCGGACTGCCAGAGAGTGCAGGACAATCATTCATCGGCCAGCACCCACTGCGCAAATCCGCCGATCCGCGTGTGGGCGCATTTTTGCGCAAGCTGACGCACGTTAAAGGCTCGCGTATCCTGATCACGACGCGGCTGTATCCCTCGGAACTGCAAACGGTGACGGGTGCGCCAATGGCCGGGGCGGCGGCGTACTTTCTGACGGGGTTGAGCGACGACGATGCGCTGAACTTGTGGCGGGCGATGGGCGTGAGCGGCTCGCGCGATCAACTGCTGCCGATGTTCGCGCGCTTCGAGAACTATCCGCTGTTGATCCGGGCGCTGGCGGGCGAGGTGTCGAAGTCGAAGCGGGCGCAGGGCGATTTCGACAAGTGGCGACGGGCGAATCCTGCTTTTGATCCGCTGCGCCAGTTGAAGCCGATCGAGGTCAAATCGCATGTGCTGGACTACGCGATGCGCGA
>JBBRMW010000454.1:0-2558 GCA_038230635.1 Aggregatilineales bacterium
CTTCTTTAGCCTGTTTCGGGAAGGCTTGGATTTCCTGTGCGAACAGCTCGAAGACTTTTCCAGGTTTTGCGGAATCGTCTTTTTTGCTGATTTTCGTTTTACCTAAAAACATGTCCGCTCCCCAGACGCCAGTGGGGAGGGGGCTAGGGGGTGGGGTAAACGTCTTTGCAACAGCCCTGCAGGAAAAGCCCTGCTTTCGCAAAAAACATGACGGTGCTACACTGGACAAGCATCAATCATCGATGGCCTGAACGTTCGGCGAAGGGGTGCGCGCGATGGATGAATTTGCGGCGCGGGTGCGACTGCTCAAAGAGGTATTCCCTGGTGTAGATGAGGCGACGCTCGCGGCCACGATCCAACAGGCGCGGCTGGTCAGTTATCCACCAGGTAAGTGGCTGTGTACCGAAAATGCCGATGAAGATGTCTTTTATATCGTCGAGGCGGGCGCGGTCGAAGTCACCAAGCAGCTAATCGACGGCAAAGAACAGTGGCTGCGCAATTATGGCCCGGGCGATTTTTTCGGTGAAATGGCGCTGATCTCGAACTCGCCGCGCAACGCCAGCGTCCGCACCACCGAGCCGACTACCGTGCTCGAAATCGACAAAGGCATGTTCATCGAATTGCTGCGCGACAGCCCGATCGTGGCGCTCACAATGGTCAGCGCCTCGGTTGAGCGTCTGCGCAGCAACGATCGGATGCTGTTCCGCGAAATGAATATGCAAAAGCAGGCCGTCGAACGCGCTTATGCCGAATTGCAGGCCGAGGAGCGCCGCCGCACGGAGTTTCTGAGCAGCCTTTCACATGAACTGCGCACGCCGCTGACCTCCGCCTCCGGTTTCATGCAGATGATCCAGAAAGGCACCATCAGCGGGCCGGTGCTCAGCATGGCGCTCGAAAAAGTCGGCAATGGACTCGAAAAAATCGTGAGCCTCGTCAACGATCTGCTGTTCATCCAGGAGATGGACTTGATCGAGCCGACGATCAAGCCCGTCAACCTGCGTGACATCGTTCAGCACATGGTCGAGGAGAGCGAGGACGCCGCCGCTGATAACGGGATCACGGTCGCGGTTACGCTACCGCCCGAACTGCCGCCGCTGCAAGCCGATCCTGATGGATTGGCGCGGGCACTGCGGGCACTGCTCGATAACGCGATCAAGTTCAGCCCGGAAGGCGGCGAGATCAGCGTGATAGTCACGGTTGCCGCAAGCGCGATCGACATTGCTATCCGCGATCCAGGCATCGGCATCGAGGCAGACTATCTACCGCGTATTTTCGCCCGTTTTGAGCACCGCGACCGCTATGGCGAGCACCTGTTCGGCGGGATCGGACTCGGCCTGCCGATCGCCAAGCACCTGATCGAGAGTTTCGGCGGCTCGATCACGGTCGATACTGCGCCGGGCGAAGGCAGCACGTTCACGGTACACTTACCCGTGTTGATGGGTCAAGCCGAAGCATCCGGGAATTGATCGGTTGGCGGTCGGCTCAGGGACGGACGCCCCAGGTCGTCGTCGCCACAAAAGGACGCAGTTTATGGTGATCGAAGCGGTGGCCGAAACGCCCCCCCGTTCCGAATTTTGGCATGGCGTCCGTGCCACGCTGCCGCTGATCTTAGGTGCCATTCCGTTTGGCATCATCTTTGGGGCGGCGGCAGCAGGCAGTGGATTGACGACAGCGGCCACGATTGGGATGTCGCTGTTGGTATTCGCGGGATCGGCGCAGTTCATCGCGGCCAATTTGGTCAAAGGTGGTGCGCCGCTGCTGGTGATTATCTTGACGACGTTCGTGGTCAACTTGCGACACATGCTGTACAGCGCGACGCTCGCCCCGCATGTCAAGCGGCTGCCGCAGCAGTGGCTGCTACCGCTCGGTTTCTGGCTGACCGATGAGACGTTCGCCGTGACCAGCACACGCTACAATGAACCGGATGCCTCGCCCTATAAGCACTGGTTCTATTTTGGCTCAGCACTGTCGATGTATGCCAATTGGCAGCTTTGCACCTGGATCGGCCTGATAGCGGGCGGTGTGCTGCCGGATACCGGACGGCTCGGCCTCGATTTTGCGATGATCGCCACCTTTATCGGGATCGTGGTGCCGTCGGTGCGGACGCGCCCGATGTTGATCGCGGTCGTGGTGGCGGGGATTGCGTCCTTGTTGACCTTTTCGCTTCCAAACAAACTGGGCTTGATCATCGCGGCATTGGCGGGCGTGGCGGCGGGCGCGATCGCCGAGAGCATGAATCAGAATCAGCGCACGACCGCCGTCCCAGAGGAATCGTCATGAATCAGCGCGATCAGGCTGTGTTGATCGTGGGCATGGCGCTGGTGACGTTCGCCATTCGGTATCCAGTGTTGGCGATCGTTGGTAAGTTGGAACTGCCGCCGCTTATTCTGCGCACGCTAAAATTTGTACCCGCAGCGGTGCTCACGGCGATCATCGTGCCAGGGATCGTGTTCCCAGATGGGGTACACGCTCAGATCGATGCACGCAATGCCTATCTGATCGGTGCGTTAGTGGCGGTGTTGATCGCGTGGCGCACCCGGAATCTGCTTCTGACGATC
>JBBRMW010000455.1:0-2554 GCA_038230635.1 Aggregatilineales bacterium
CATTTTCCCCGGGCGCCTTGGCGGGGGAGATGCTTTTTCCATCGCCCTGCTACCACTCGTGATGATCTGTTGACACCCAGGGGCGGCCTTCACCACGACATGCCTAATCTTGCAGGTCGTGGCGCAAATACCTATTCGCTATCGGCCGAGGCTGTGTGGAAACACTCGCGTGAAAGCCGGCTCACAATGCGATGGTATTGGACGCGGTGACTTGGCCTGTTTGGGCTTATCCAACCTTGTGGGCGCGCCCATATCGCGGTTTCTGAGGGCTTTTGGGGGCCTTTTGAGGGCTTTTGGGGACTGCCTCGCCTGTTCAGGCGGGTATGGCCGCCATCAGTCCGCTGATCCCGATGATGGCGACCATGCGCTTGATGGTGTAGGCCAGCATGTTCAGCGCCATTTCGGTCCTGACATTCTTCAGGCGACGCATCAGGAAATGGGTGGTCCCCATCCAGGCCTTTATCGTCCCGAAGGGATGCTCGACCGTGCTGCGGCGCTGCGTCATCGGATCAGAGGCGCTGCGCAGGCGGTCGCGCATTTCATCCACCAGATGCTCATATTCCCAACGGGTGACACGGCGTTCCGTGCCCGTTGTGCAGCGCGACTTAACAGGACAATGCTGGCGTTCATTGGTCCAATATCGCCCGACATTGAGCCCGTCTTCCACGCGCGTGTAGCGGTAGATCAGCTCATTTTCTGTTGGGCAGATGTAGACATCCCGCACGGCGTCATACTTGAAGTCGGCTTTCACATACATGCCCTTGCTGCGGTTTCCGGATGTTTCAGGGCGCGGCATCGTCACTGTTATGCCCGCCTTGTCGCAAGCGCCAATCTCGACGCCGCTGAAATAGCCCTTGTCAGCAAGGGCATGCAAATCTTCCCTTCCGAGCGCTTGCCTGGCGGCAATCGCCATCGGGCTGAGCGGATCACGGTCGAACCCTTTGTTCGTGATGTCATGGGTGACGATGATATGGGTCTCAACATCCACGACGGATTGCACATTATATCCCACCAGTCCGCTGTTGCGCGCGCTGGTGGCCATGGAACGGGCATCTGGATCTGTCAGGGATATCTGGCCGTCTGGTGCATCGGCCAAAGCCTTGTCCATTGACTTAAGCCTCTCGATTTCTTGCTTCAGGCGCCCATATCGTTGTGCCAGATGCGCAACTTTCTCGGTCCGCGCTTCACCTTCTTCTTGCCGGTCGATGCGCACCATTTCGGTGATATATCGTTCGACATCGGCCGCCAGATGCGCAAGGCGGCTGGCGATCTTGCCCTTGGTGAAGTTCTTGTCGCGATTGTTGACGGCTTTGAACTTACTGCCGTCGATTGCCACGCAATCGCCTTTCAGTGTGCAGGTCCAGCGGCATAGTTCCACAAATTGCGCGCAAGTCTTGCGGATGGCGGTCCCGTTATCGCGCCTGAAATCTGCAATCGTCTTGTGATCCGGCACCCGTCGCCACATCACCTCGACATTGCGCCCCGCCTCGCGCTCCAACCTGCGGCTGGACGGTAGCCGATTGAGGTAGCCATAAATGAACAGTTCCAACAGAACCGCCGGATGATACCCGGGCCGCCCAGTTCGCGCATGCGCCACGCGCTCGAAGCCAAGGTCTGCCAGATCAAGTTGATCGACAAACAAATCCACCACCCGAACCAGATGATCTTCGCCAATCCAGTCCTCGAGACGTTCCGGAAAAAGCGTGACCTGATCCCGGCCAACCCCTTCAATGAACCCTGACATAGATGCACCCCTTTATCCAAGGAAGTATACCACATCTTGGTGTTTCCACACAGCCTCGGCCAACCGATGCGTTAAGCAACGGTTGCGTTGTTCAGAGGTCTACGTTCTCGGAAATGCTCAGGGCATCGTCGAGATCAATGCCGGGGTGGCGAACTGCGCTATTGCTCTTCCCGCTGAGAACCGGATCGTTTGAGGATGGCGTTTTTGGCTCATGTTTCCTGGCTGGGAGAGAGGGGGGGGAAGGATTAAGGCTCCGAGATCTACCGATGCAAAGGCGTTCATCCTGAAGCAGGGCGAGGCAGGTACGCGGGTTGCGGAGGTCCGCCGCAAGGCCGAGATCTGCCATGGGCAGAGTCATGTAACGCGTTCAGATCGGCGGATTGAGGCGCACGGGACAATCTTTCCCCAAATTGCCGATCCCAAGTGAGGCCTGACGTGGGCGTGCCAGTCAACGTTGCCCCAAAGCCGCAGCGCGAGCGGACTCAGACAACGAAAACGCCTTGCTCGGAACCAAAAACTCAGTTCGGTGAATATCCCGGGGTCAGAGCTTTCGCAGACAGCTAAAGCGTTCATTTTGACCGCCGATGCTGCCATCGACCAATCCATCGTGCAAACGTTCCTCCAGTGTTCGTGCCAAACTGGTCCGGATCAGGGGCGCATCACCGCCATCACGCCAATGTGTGGCGACGTTCCATTCTGAGTTGAAACGTTCGCGCATTGAGAGACGAACTGCTTTCTGTCGGCGAACAGAGAAAAGAAGGTCTCGTCGCGGATGTTTGGGAATCGGGCGTGGCAAGTCGGACGATGACG
>JBBRMW010000456.1:0-2475 GCA_038230635.1 Aggregatilineales bacterium
CCACTTACATTGGGTGCGACGAGACCAATGACGAACCCGACAACAAACCCAATGATCGCCAAGATGATGTTGTCGATAATCAAGGCGATGAAGCGTTCTCCGACGCCAGCGAGTTGTTGGTTGGACATAATTTGAAACTCCTTGTGCAGCGTAAAAAATGAGTGGTCGAAAATCAGTATACACTAAAATTGCGCAGCGCAAGTGAAAAATAAGCTATACCCATGCGGTAATTGAATCAAAGTTATCACAATTTGTCCGAGCCGTGATCAAGCCCCCTATAATGAGTCGATCGATTTGATCGGCTCGATTCTTCGATTACACATTCGCAGCCAGGAGACATTATGCTCGATTTTCGTGCAGTCATTCGTTATTTTGCCCTCCCAATCGTGGCGTTGATCGCCGTCGTGTTTGCCGTAACAGCGGGCGGAGTGCCTGCCGCCGCGCAAACGACAGCGCCCAATGATCTATTTGTGTCCGTTGGCAATGCGACACCGGATGCGAATACAGCCTCGGTGCTGAGCGTCCGCGAGGGCGTGCTGCAAACGCGCTATATCGGCGTCAATGTCGCGCTGTTGTCGAGCAGGGCGATCCCCGGCCAGGATATGGTGCGGCTGCCGCTGTTCAACAACCGCGTCGTGACGGCAGTCAACGATCGGATCGAGTTCTCGCCTGCGCTCAAAGGTGTTTACTCGTGGGTCGGTCATATCCAGGGGATCGCTTACAGCGAAGTGATCCTAACCGTGAATGGCTCACTGGTGGCGGGGCGCATCAATACGCTTGATGCGCTGTACGAGGTCAATTATGCGGGTAACAATGTCCACGCCTTGCTTCAACTCGATCCATCGACGGGCGCGCGCCACCACCACGATCCGCTCGTGGCACCCGCCGCGAATGTCAACACGCCAGCCCTGACCAGTCCGGCTTCCGATGGTGGCAGCATCATCGATGTGATGATCGTCTATACGGCGGCAGCGCGTGCGCAGGCGGGCAGTACGGCGGCGATCCAAGCCGAGATTGCGACAGTCATCACGAGCACGAATCAGGCGTATATCAACAGCGGGGCGAATCAGCGTGTACGGCTCGTGTATACGATGGAGATCAACTACACCGAAAGCGGCGATATGGAGACCGACCTCTATGCTGTTACCGATGGCACCGGCGTTTTCGGTTCAATTGATGCAATTCGCACCCAACACGGTGCGGATCTGGTCGATTTGGTGGTGACCTCGGATAATCATGGCTATGCGGGTATCGCCTGGATCATGCAAAATTTATCGGTAGGTTTTGCCCCTCATGGATACAGCGTTGTGTTGCAGAAGTATCTGACCACCTACGGAATCCTCTCGCACGAGATGGGTCACAATATGGGCAACGCGCACGACTATGCCGATTCATGCGGCATTCATCAGTCGGGGTGTTCGGGCGTTTTCCCATACTCATTTGGCTACAACGATCCGAACAACAAGTTCCATACGATCATGGCCTACTATACGGGATGTTCGGCTTCGTGCCCCGGAGTTAACTACTTCTCAAACGAGACGCGGCTGTATCAAGGCGTCGTGATGGGCAATGCCAACGCCGATAATACAAAGTCGATGAACAACACGGCCTCCACTGTCGCCAAATTCCGGCAAAGCGTGATGTCACCTGGCGTGGACACGATCGGCATCTATCGCGCCGGAACGTTCCTTTTGCACACCAGCAACAATGGCGGCCCGGCTGATATCGCAATAACCTTCGGCGGCGCGGCGATGTACCCGGTGGCGGGTGATTGGACGGGGCAAGGCATCGATACGATCGGTGTCTATGACCGCTCAACTGGCAATTTCTATCTGCGCAACAGCAACACCAACGGCACGCCCAACGAAACGCTGCGGCTCGGCAACCCAAACGATTTGCCACTAGCGGGTCGCTGGACGGCGGCGGCCACACACAGTGGAGTCGGCGTCTTCCGTCCCACGAATGGGTTGATCTATATGCGAAACACGCTGACCACCGGTTTCGCCGATTATGTGATGGTGCTTGGCTCGCCGGGCGATGTGGGTATCGCAGGCGACTGGACGGGCAAAGGTTACGACTCGCCGGGCGTCTTCCGTCCAACGAACGCGATCTTCTATCTATCCGACAAAACCAGCGGCACGGTCTTTGCGGATCACACGGTGGCGCTCGGCACAGGCACTGATTTGCCCCTCGCGGGCGACTGGGTGGGCGCAGGCAGCGATGGCGTGGGCGTGTTCCGCCCCTCGACAGGCACGTTCTATCTCAAGAACACGCTGCTGCCAACGGGCATCGATAACTCGTTCGTATTCGGGCAAGCGGGCGATCGGCCAGTTGCTGGGCACTGGATCAGTCCGGCGACAACGCCCGCACCGATTATCCAACCCAACAATAATCTGATCGTGCCGGGCGCGAATCCGATTGTGCCGACGCAGAACGCGCCGTCCAGCTTCGACGGATAAAGAGTCTTCACCCCCA
>JBBRMW010000457.1:0-2423 GCA_038230635.1 Aggregatilineales bacterium
AGAATCGTATCTGAAAGCGGCAATTTCGGCAGCGTGATCAGCGAAATCAGTGCCTCAACCGCCTGGATCGCCATGCGATCAATTGGCTGCCGCACGGTGGTCAGGCTGGGTGATATGAACGAGGCCAACTCAATATCGTCATAGCCCGTCACAGACATCGTGTCCGGCGTGTGCAGTTCGGCATCAGTCAGCGCCTTGATCGCGCCAATCGCAATTGTATCGTCAGAGGCCATGATCGCCGTCGGAATTTCAGCCAACGCAAGCAGGTTTTGTAGTCCTTGATAACCACCCATGAAATTGTTCGGCACTTTTTGAAGCCACCCGTCGTGGATCGGCAATCCGCGCGTGCTCATCCGCTCTTCATAGGCGATCCGCCGCTGGGTAATATCGGCCATCCAGTCGCCTTCGATGAAGGCAATCCGGCGGTGTCCCAGGCCGAATAGATGCTCGAATAATGCTTCGATTCCGGCGGTGTTATTGGAATTCACGGTGAAAACTGGCCTGGGCGAGGAACCTCGGCAGAGCGCAATAACTGCCGGATTTTGCTCCAGGATGGCCGCAAGGGTGCGCTCGTCATCTTTCAGATCACCGAGTACGATCACGCCGTCCACATACCGCGTATCCAGGATGCTCGACATTTTCAGCACGCCGTCCGAACTCCCACGCGAGTAGCCCAGGACAATCTGGTAGCCACTCCTTTGCGCCACATCCGAGATTTCCTGAATTAGCTGTGCAAAGAAGGGATCGGCGATTTCGCGCAGCATCAACCCGATCAGATTCGAGCGCCCTCCTTTGAGCGCCCTTGCCAGCGGATTCGGCGTATAGCCCAACTGCGCGGCGGCATCACGTACTTTGAGCCGCGTTTCTTCGCTAATGAACTTACTGCGCGAACCGTTGGTAAGCACTCTCGATACGGTACTTGGCGAGACGCCAACTGCCTTTGCGATGTCGCTCACCGTGATTTTTGTGCTGATCGACGTACCATCCTTGGGTGATTATCTGCGCTCAGTGCATTTCTGCTTCCACTTTGCCGATACCCTTGCGGTAGAAATGGAAGTGTACGTTCGGATGCTGCGCCAGAAGCGACATGGGCACGCTTGAATCCGGGATATGCTTCGAAATCATCAGCGTCGTCAGCCGCATCCCAAATGGATTATCGTGCGCGCCTGCGTGCCAGATCGATACTTTTTCCGCTTTCCAGGTTTCAACTGGCCCTACCGAGGCCGCCTGGGTGGGCACCATCGAGATATTACCCCCACCAGAGGTGCGCGCATTCTGGATGACCGTCATGGGGTGCAAATCAACAACACGTGCCTGCTTTTGTCGGTATTCTTCGGGCGTTGGCGGCTGGTCCGCATAGGGTGCAGCGCGGCGTACCGGGTCATTGAACGCCCAGTGCTTGACCTCGCCCTGCCCGCCCTGCATCACGACGCAGCGCACTTGATCGTAAGTTTTGCTATAGGCGTCCAAATCGTCCGTCGGGAAGTGCAGGTTCGCGTCGGGCATACGCAACGTCGGGTCAATCCGGTTGAAACATAATTCCAGATCGGCCCTCGCAAACGACAGCGGATGCGTGATTGGTACAGGCTTGCCATCCTCAACCCATTCGTCCATGCCCCAAAAGTGCGCGTGGTGCAATTTGAGGCCGATGCTGTTCACGATACGCGCCACCAATGGAAGCTGCTCAGTCGGCCCAATCGGCCCACAGATTCCCGCTGGACGGTTAGGCGTTGCTTGCTGCCACGCTTCAATGTATTCAAGGGCTTCGGCCAGATAGAATTCTTCCAGCGTCTCGTAAAACGACACCTTGAAACCGGGTCGCGCAAGCTGGAGCAGGTCGTTTTCATTCAACCGCGCCGCATCATGCAGTATCGCTGGATCGAGCGTCGTATAATCCCACCAGTTTGGCGCAACCTTGCTAAATGGACGTGTCACAAATCCTCCAAGATCGTGAATCAAGCAAATAACGGTACATCGTCAGATGAATTGACCTAACGATTGTTCGTACTCTGGGTCTACCCAGCATTTCTCACCTAACGCCTCCGATAGGGGGTCAACATCGTTTGGCGCGTACCCGAGATGTGAGTGCCGCCGCCAGCCCTCGGCATAAACGAACCGCCCGGAAAGCAGGCCGCTTTGCTCCGCCATCTCAACCATCGACACCAGGTACGAGTCCATGCCCTGGCTGAAGTCAAGCCATTCCTTCTGGCTGCGATGCTTTGCCAGCATCGAGCGTTTGCGCTCAATCATCGAACTGATGTCTATCCATTGTCCGGCGCGAACCCGTTTCCGCAATGGGTCACGGAGGCCATGCGGCATCGCGTGATAGATCGTGATGTCCCCATCGTAATGTGGCACTGGTGGGAGCGTCTCATAATTCGGCATCCCGCGCACGAATGCCCCGGTAACTGCCAGTCGGCAGG
>JBBRMW010000458.1:0-2392 GCA_038230635.1 Aggregatilineales bacterium
CGGATGGACTCGATTGGCGACACGACAATGATCCGCCCGATCAGGTGACGATCCCGGCGCTACCATCGTTCTAGTTCTACAACCGAAATGATGTAGCGATAGCCGCCGTAGGTAGGGGCTGGCTTCCCCCTCTCCGTGAGGACGGAGAGGTGAGGTAAAGCTGTGGCATTTGATGGGTCAAATCGTAAGTTCGGTTGTAGAACGAGGCTGAATCATAAAACGGGCGACCCCATCGGGTGCGCGCCTACCGAAACCGCGTCCAGTAGGCGCAAACCCCGCATGGTCGCCCGTTTTAGCCGAATATCGACTTACAGCTTGA
Organism: Aggregatilineales bacterium; assembly: GCA_038230635.1. Lineage (GTDB taxonomy): Bacteria > Chloroflexota > Anaerolineae > Aggregatilineales > UBA2796 > JBBRMW01. The sequence goes on from JBBRMW010000458.1 coordinate 320, forward strand.
GCTTTTGCGCCCAGGCGTCGATCTGCTTGTCGGCTTCTTCCTTCGCAATGCCGTAGCGCTGCTGAATGCGCCCGGCCAAAACATCGCGCTGACCCTTGATCTGCATCAGATCATCGTCAGTCAATTTGCCCCACTGTGTGCGGACCTGGCCTTCAGCCTGCTTCCAAGTGCCGGCGATCTGATCCCAAACGTTGTTCGCTTGCTTATCCATGTTCATGTCCTCATCCATATCTAAACGAATATGGCTAGAATACGCCATGTGCGCTAAACAAAACCCAAATTGGAACTAAAAAGAACCTCAACAGGCACTAGCCACGCGCAGGCGTGTATGTGATCGACAACGGCGTATTGGTGATCGTTGGCGAGGCGGGGACGGTCGCCGCCACCAGAATCGAGTCGGGGGCGGCACCCACAGGCCGCACATCGACCACCGCGTTCGAGACCCAACCCGTCACGCCCTGCACCGTGCGAATCAGATACCACAGGTTATCGAGTGAAGTACGCGCGATGATCTTGGCTTGATCACTGGCGTAAAGCTGCGCGATCACCTTGAAGTTCATGCCTGGACCGGAGCGGATATTGGCTGGCGTATACAGGTCTTTGACCACCACCGAATAATCGGACAGCGTGGTAGCGGTCAGCACGGGTACACTTTCGACGGTCGGTTTCAACACCAGTGAGGTGGCCGTGACGGGTACGCCCGCCGTCACGGTGCGATGCAGCGCGACGCTCACGAGCGTGGACTCATGCGGTGAGTTGAAGAGCGTTAAACCAAACGCGAACGTCAGCAAGAGGACGATCATCAGCGCCAGCAAGCCAAGCACGTAACGCACGGCTGGCCGTCGTCTCAGTCGTGCCGGGGCGCTGGCGGCGGGTACACGCGCCGCCAGCAGCGAGGGTTCGGTGGGTGTTTCGATGGTGCGTATTGGCGGCGGAGTCAGTAACCGGGGCGCAGTCAGCCGTGATAACTGCGGAATGCTGATCAAGGTGCGCGTGTCACAATCGCCGATGGCACGCTCAAACGCCGCCGCGAAATCCGACGATGAGGCGAATCGATCAGTGATGAGCTTCGCCAGCCCTTTATTCAGAACGGCATCGACCGCACCCGGCAGCTCCGGGTTGATCGAAGTGGGGGGTGGCGGCGGTTTGCTGACGTGCTGCAAAGCGATGGCGACGGGCGTATCGGCATGGAATGGAAACTGCCCGGTGATCATCAGGTAGACCATTACGGCCAGCGAATACAGGTCGGAGCGCGCATCGAGCGGCTTGCCTTCGCTCTGTTCGGGTGACATATAATGCGGCGAACCAAGCACCGATCCCGTATCGGTCAGATGCAAGCTGCTCTCGGCCATCCGCGCGATGCCAAAATCGCTGAGTAGCGCTGTGCCGTCTTCATCGAGCAAGACATTCGCCAGCTTCAGATCGCGGTGGATGACGCCTTGCTCATGCGCATAATCGAGCGCGGCGGCCAAGTTGCGCAGATAGCCCGCCGTATCGCGCAGCGAAACCGCGCCATCCAGCACAAATTTATCATGCAGGCTGCCGCCATTCAAATGGCGCATGGCGATATATAGCGACTCGTCCGCCGCGCCATAGCCGATGACCGGCACGATGTTCGGATGTTGCAGGCGCGTCGTGATCTGCGCTTCTAGCTCGAAACGCTGGCGAAAGGCAGGGATTTCGGCCAACTGCGACGACAAAATCTTGAGCGCGACGGGCTGCTGAGTTTCGGCATTGATCGCGTAATAGACAGCCGCCATGCCACCCGCGCCGAGCAAGCGTCGGATGTTGTACGGGCCGAACCGAGTGCCAACGCGCTGATACACCGCTCACCTGAACCGTTTTGTGCCAACGAGCCTTGCGCCAGTTTACCACAGGTGGCGCGTTCTTGGGGACGGCAAAAGAACCTCACCCCCGCCCCTCCTCCCGCTATCTATTACCCACATCTCGAAGATGCCAGATTCACCTCACCCCCAGCCCCTCTCCGTAATCACCTGGGGAGCGGACATGTTTAGAAAAGGGGATTGGCAAAAAGGTGTTCATCGTTCAAACTGAGAGTGACAAGTCAACCAG
>JBBRMW010000459.1:0-2379 GCA_038230635.1 Aggregatilineales bacterium
AAGCCACCGCCGATCAACTGACCGCGATTGAAAACGAGGTGAAGGCATTGGCCGAAGAAGCCATCGAATTCGCCAAAAACAGCCCGTATCCTGACCCGGCAACCGCCTCCGAGCATATTTACCATGCGTGAACTAACTTTTACCGCCGCCACGCGCGAAGCCCTCAGCGAAGCGATGGATGCCGATCCGCGTATCTTCGTAGTGGGTGAAGGGATCGGTGTGCGCGGTGGCAACTTCAACACGACGGCGGGACTCTACGAAAAGCATGGCCCGATGCGGTTATGCGACACACCGATCAGCGAACGCGGCTTCGTCGGGATGTGCGCGGGCGCGGCCATGACTGGTTCGCGGCCTGTGGTCGACTTTATGTTCTTTGATTTCATTCTGGATAGCATGGGCGAACTGATCAACCAGATCGCCAAGATGCAGTACATGAGCAGTGGACGACTCTCGATGCCGATCATTTTACGGGGCTGCATCGGGATCGGTAATTCGTCCGCGACCCACCATTCCGGTAACTATTACCCGATTTTCGCGCATTTGCCCGGAATCCGCGTGGCATTACCCTATTCACCCGCTGATGCGAAGGGCTTGTTCAATACCGCCCTGCGTGGCGATGATCCCGTGCTTTTTTTGGAACATAAATCGCTGTTGAACATGAAAGGCCCCGTTCCCGATGGAGATTACGCGATCCCGTTTGGACAGGCGAACATCCTTCGCAATGGCACACACATCACCGTCGTGTCGATGGCGTTCATGCTCAAAAAGACGATTGAAGTGTGCGACAAACTAGCCGCCGAAGGCATTTCGATTGAGTTGATCGATCCGCGCACAGTGAATCCGCTCGATATAGATACAATCCTGACCTCAGTTCACAAAACGGGGCGGCTGCTGATCGTTGATGAGACATTTGCGCCGTGTGGGATCGGCGCAGAGATCGCGGCACAGGTGGTCGCACGCGGCTTCGATGATCTGGATGCACCCATCGCCCGCTTGAACGGCGTCCATACGCCCACACCCTACAGCCCGGCATTGGAAGCGGCTGTCGTCCCGGATAACGTTGCCATCGAGCGCGCTATCCGCGATTTGTTGGCCGAGTGAGGGTGCATCATGCCGATTGAGATCGTAATGCCCCGTCTCGGCTGGACGATGGAAGAAGGCGTGCTAGCCGAGTGGGTAAAGAAAGACGGCGAAAGCGTCCAGCCCGGCGATATTTTGTTCACGGTGGAGAGCGACAAAGCCCTGAACGAGGTCGAAGCCTTCGATGCGGGCATCCTGCATATTCCACCTGATGCGCCTGCCGCTGGTACAACGATTCCGGTGGGTGGCTTGCTGGCCTATCTACTCCAACCGGGCGAGGCACACCCTGAGTCAGCCCTCACGCCCAGTCCCTCTCACTCAGGGAGAGGGGAGCAGGACGACCTTGTGCCATCTGCCGCCCCCTCTCTGTCGCGGCAATTGCACGCGCCAGAAACGCAGTCGGAGAGGGGGCGGGGGGGTGAGGCCAATCCGACGATCAGCCCGCGCGCGCGCCGCATCGCCGCCGAATTGAACATCGCCTGGGAGACTCTCACGGGCAGTGGCCGCACTGGGCGCATCATCGAACGGGACATTCGCGCCGCCGCAACCCAACAACCCGCAGCCGCCACCATCCGCGCAACGCCGCTGGCAAAACGAGTTGCGGATGATCTCGGAGTTGATCTGTTGCACCTTGCCGATCAGATTCCAGATCGACGCATCGAGCGCGCAGACGTAGAACAGGCTGCCCGACGGCCAACGCCTGAGCCGATGGTTAATGGAAATCGCAGCCCATTGACCCCCATGCGGCGGATCACTGCCGAGCGCATGGCACACAGCGCACACACCGCCGCGCCCGTCACGCTCACCACCGAAGTAGACGCTACCGAATTGGTACGCCTACGCAAGCAGATCAAAGCCGATTCAGGCGGGCGGGGTGTTCCCAGCTACACGGATTTGTTGGTCAAGTTATGCGCGGAAGCCTTACGTGAACATCCGGCGCTGAACGCGCGACTGGATGGCGACTCGATCATTGACTCGGACGGCGTTCATATCGGAATCGCTGTCGATACTGAGCGTGGGCTGCTTGTCCCGGTGCTGCCCGATGTGGGAGGCAAATCGGTACGTCAGATTGCCAGCGACTCGGCGGCATTGATCGAAGCAGCACGCGCGGGCAAACTCGGCGCAGATGCGATGCGCGGCGGAACGTTCACGATCACCAATCTGGGTATGTTCGAGATCGATGCTTTTACGCCGATTATCAATTTGCCGGAGTGCGCGATCCTGGGCGTTGGCCGCATCGTCCCTAAGCAGGTGGTCGTTGATGCTGACGCCGAAAAACTAGCGATCCGACACATGATG
>JBBRMW010000460.1:0-2353 GCA_038230635.1 Aggregatilineales bacterium
CTCGCTTGAAACGGATGGCTACTTTGCTGGAAAGTAGGCCGCGTCCGGGTTCTCGCGTGAGAGCAGGACACGTGGTAATGTAGACAGCTTATTGAAGCAGCCAAAAAGACGCAATTGAGGGTATTTTGTCCATGTCCGATGTGCAGCCTGTTATCGAAAAGATCATCCACCACCCGATCGCTATGCAGCTCGTCGAGTCATTGCAAACCAGTGGTTGGAACGAGTCGCTGCGCCCGTCCGTGCTCGTCGAGATTCACGGCGGCGGCGCGATCGGCTGGGGCGAGTGCGTCGCGGGTTGGAGTCCCGGTTACAGCTACGAGACGATCGGCACGAGCTTGCATGTGCTAAACGATTTCGTGATCCCGGCGCTGATCGGTAAGCCGATTTTGCAAACCGCGATTACGCCGCAGTATCGCGGCCACCCATTCGCCAAAACCGCGATCGAACTGGCGCTGCTTGATCTGCGGGCGCGGATCGCCGGGAAGTCGCTGGCCGAGGATGGCGCGGCGGGTCGCCGGACGCGCGTCGAAGTGGGCGTCAGCATCGGCATTCATGACACCATCGATGAGACGATTGCCATCATCGACAAACGGCTGAAAGAAGGCTATCGGCGCGTCAAGCTCAAGATCAAGCCGGGCTGGGATTTGGAACTGCTGCGCGAAGTGCGCCGCCAATACCCGCATATCCTGCTTATGGCCGATGCGAACAGCGCCTACACGATGGATCACCTGTCGCTGCTGCAAAAGTTCGACGCGTTGAATCTGTTGATGATCGAGCAGCCGCTCGGCCACGACGATATTTATCAGCACAGTGTTTTGCAGCCGCATTTGCAAACGCCGATCTGCCTCGACGAAAGTATCCACAACGCTGATGATGCACGGCTGGCAATTGAACTGGGTGCGTGCCGGATCATCAACCTGAAAGTGGCGCGCGTCGGGGGGCTGCGGAATGCGCTAGCCGTCCATGCTTTCTGTCATGGGATGGGCGTGCCGCTGTGGATCGGCGGGATGCTCGAAACGGGCGTCGGACGCGCCGCCAATCTCATCCTGGCGGGGCTGCCGGGCGTCACGCTGCCGAGCGACATCAGTGCCACCAATCGCTATTATGCGCCCGATGTGATCGACGAAGTGTTCACGCTCAACGCCGAGGACAGCACGATTACCGTACCCAGCGCGCCGGGGCTGGGCGTCACCGTGAATCGAGAGCGGTTGGCCGCGTTCGAGGCCGCTTTCGACGCTTATCCAAAGAGCGCATTTATGGGGCCAAAAAATGAGTGATTCAGCGTTTCACGAGACGACGATCGGTTTCATCGGCAGCGGCGTGATGGGCGAGGCGATGATCGTGGGTCTGCTCAAGCAGGGCGTCGTCACGCCGCGCCAAATCTTCGCCGCCGATCCGTTCGCGGAACGGATCGCGCAGTTGGAGCGCGAATATGGCATCCGTACCACGACGGCCAATCTGGACGTGGCACGCGAGGCGGACGTGTTGATCCTCTCGATCAAGCCGCAGGTGCTTGATAAGGTGCTGGCCGAACTGCATGGACACAGCGACTCGGTGCGGCTGGTGCTCAGTATCATCGCGGGTGCAGGCATTCAACATATCGCCGATGGCCTGGGTAATCCGCATGTGATCCGTGCCATGCCGAACACGCCTGCGCGCATTGGGCAGGGTATCACGGTGTGGACGGCGACGCACGATGTCCCGGAACCAGAACGCGCGCAAGCCGCCGCAATCTTGGATACGCTCGGCCAGCAGATATACGTCGAAGATGAGAATTATCTGGATATGGCGACGGCGCTGAGCGGCACCGGCCCGGCTTATGTGTTCCTGTTCATGGAGGCGATGATCGATGCGGGTGTCCACCTGGGATTCTCGCGCCGGATCGCGGAACAGTTGGTGCTGCAAACCGTGCGTGGCTCGGTCGAATACGCAGCCAGCAGCAAGGAACATGTCGCCGTGCTGCGCAATCAGGTGACGAGTCCGGGCGGGACCTCAGCGGAGGCGATCTATCATCTGGAAAAAGGTGGGTTGCGCACGGTGATCGCGCGGGCGGTGTGGGCAGCCTATCAGCGGAGTGTGGCGTTAGGCGCGGGCAAAAAGCCGAAGGCGCACGTCCGCGATCCTGAAGATGGGGGCGGCGATCGGTAATGCCCTTCGTCCCCTAACCCTCTGCTAAAAGGCTATCCATTACCCGCATCTCGCAGATGCCGGTTCACCTCACCCCCGCGCCTCTCCGTCCTCACCGAGAAGGATGCAGGACTCGACTCGGTCTCGATCTTTGGCGGATACCCACAGATTCACCTCACCCCCCGCCCCTCTCCGTCCTCACGGAGAGGGGTGCAGGACTCGATTC
>JBBRMW010000461.1:0-2324 GCA_038230635.1 Aggregatilineales bacterium
CGCAATCTGGCGGCGCGAACCTTGCAAGTCTGCCTGGTTATCCATGTAGTAACGCACCGCTTCGCGGAGCAAGTCGGATTTGCTGGTGGGCTTGCCTTTGCGGGTGCGTGTACGCGCCATCTCTTCGAGGAAGCGATCCATCTCCGGTGTGACGCCAAATGACAGGCGCTCGGTGAATAACGGTTTACTCATAATGTGTGTCCTCGTCTGGCTCTGTCGCTTGCTTTCGACTTGCCACCAAAGTGTGGCGAAGTGCTTTGATGGGGCGGAAGCGGAAGTAGTGGCGCGTGAGCAGTGCCGGCGCTGGTTTATTCTGCTTGGCGGCTTGCGCCCGTACCACACCTGTGCTGCGGATGGTCTGCTGCTGGACATACAGTTTGCCCAACCCTTCGATACGGATATAGCCCTCGGGTTTTACCAATTCTTCCTGCCAGACTTCCACCAACGCCTCATACACTTCACGCACATCGCGCCCCGAGAATTGGCGCAACTTGCGCGCGACCGCTGCAATCGTTTGGCTGTGGTTCACGATAGACTCCTCATCACCTAACTTACACTAGTTAACATTCACAATAGAGATCACCCCTATATATGGGGGCAAAATGTCTATCAAAATCCGTCACTACCCCTATATATGGCGATTGCGTCAATTGTGAATGTTATCTACTGGCTTCGATACGCTTCGAGATAGCGGAATCGCCACCGCCACTAGTAGCAATGGGCTACGACACCTGTGCGACACCATTTCATCAGAAACAGGCCCACACATGCACGCTGCAAAACGTCGTGCAGACACACGCCAAGACCCGTCGCGGTGTGTGTCTGAGCGCGCGGAGCGCGCTATACAAGCCACTCTGGCGTATGAAGAGCCAGCTTTTTTAGCTGGCTCCCCCGCCGCACCCAGAATCCACCCCACCTTTTTGCCGGGCGGCGGGGCGAGCGGCGTGCGTATGCACGCCGTATGGCGCGCACCAAGCGCGCCATGCACACGTCGAGTCTCGCCCACCTCAGCCGATGCCCCGTAGCGGTAATGTCAGGTCGCTGAAAGCTGTCTCAACCGAACGCGATTGAAGGTTGTTGGAGGACGATAGTTGCTGCGGCTTTGTAGCCCCATATCCTTCAAAGACTTTCTCTGATTTCTGATATTCGGTTGACGTGATCAGCAAATGGCTGACCGCAAAAAGACGCTTGAGCATCTGCTGGGTGTCTTCAGGTTTTTGGTTCATGACTGCTGTTCCCTCGTCCAAATTTGCCACTTGACTCTTTTTGGAAATCGCATTACATTGTATGCGAGACTTCGTATATGATTACGCGGCAGTATATCCAAAGGTTCTATGACCGTCAAGCCTCAGTCGAGGGGGTGTCAACAGTGGCCGAATTAAGCAATAACCCTACCCAGGAAAGCTTGAGCCAGATCATTCGAGCAGCGATGGATCGCCAGCATATCAGCGGGAATATGCTCGCCCAGGCCGCCGGTGTTTCCGAAGGCACCATCCGAAATCTGCTCCGCGAGAACGACGATCCCGATGCGGCGGGGCCACAAGCGCTCGTCCTGAAAGCAGTCTGTCAGGTGCTGGGACTGGATGAGATTCGCACGTTTCAAGCCGCGGGCTTTCTCAGTCCAGATCAACTGATTCCGCATATCAGCACTCAGGCCGAATATCTCGCGGTGCGCTTTGACCGGCTGCCCGGTGATAAGCAAGAACTCTTGCTCGGAATGTTGGAATCACTCGAAAAACTGAGCGGCATTTTGTCGCCGGGCGATGAAGTCCGAGACGTGCTTGAGGAAGTGCGCGCGCTACGTCTGAAGCATCCGTTGTTCAAAGAACGCCGCCTCGTCTTGACGGACCGGCTCGGTCGTTTCCTGGGCGGCGCGCTGGGGAAATTGACGCACCAAACCGTTGAAGATTTGACCCTGGGCAGCGTCATCGAGCGGTTGGGAACGCTCTACCGTAATGCGCCGCTGCCTCCTCAAACGATAACGGAGGAAAATGTCCTGGCCGTCGTCAATCATCCCAACGCTGCCGTCGCGTTGAACGCCTTGTTGCCCCGCAAAAACATCCCATCGAACATCGAGAAATTGTTCTGGCTCATCCACCCGGAAAACAAAGAACTGGAATACCTGGATGCCGAAACGCTGAGCGCTATTGAAGACCTGTGGGAACTGCTTGTCCGCGTGAGCCATGCGCCACCCCACGAAAATACAAAGTAGCTGTATGATGCTGAAACCCTATTCAAGACTTCACCACGGGAGAGGCGAAGACCGATGAGTAAACGCAACAAGCCAGTGCCACTAGCCCTCACACCCGGTTGGGTCGAATATC
>JBBRMW010000462.1:0-2210 GCA_038230635.1 Aggregatilineales bacterium
GCAGCGCATTGAGGGCGGTGTGGCCGTTGATGGCGAAATGGCGCGTTTATTTGTGCGAAGTCTGGCGGCTCATCTGGCCGACAATGTGCCGATGGCGCTGGACTGGCACGCCCGCGTCAACGAGTCGGTAGAGGCCGCGCATGGCCGCCAACTGCTGGCCGCTGTTGAGAACTCGCGTAAGGATAATGTGAGCAACCCGACGCCGGTACGCGAAATATACGCCGTCAACGCCGTGATCAAGGGGCAGCGCGCCGGGCAGGATTATCTGCTGATGCAGTACGATGAGCACGCGGCGCAGTTTCAGTTGATCGGCGGCAAGCGTGAGCCGGAAGACCTCGACGCGGCACATACCCTGCTGCGCGAAATTCAGGAAGAACTCGGCCTGCCCGATTTGAAGATTCCCAAAGACATGAGCTTTATGCCGATTGGCGAACGCTTCGAGCAGATCAGCTTATCGCCGACTTATGGTGTGGTGACAAGCTACCACATCAGTTTTTTTCATGTATTGAATATGGCCTTTCGACCTGTTGTCGATGGGGTTACGCGCTGGATTAGCATGGAATATGTGCGGCGCGGAAACTTGCCCGATGGTCGGAAAGTAAGCGATCTGGTGGTACAATCATTAACGGATTGCCTGGACGATCTGGCGTACAGTATCCAGTCACCCGTTCCAGTCGATTAAGATGAGTATAAAAGTCCATGAGTGACGCTCACCAATCGCCCAAAGAGCCAGCCAAGCCACCTTCTAAGCGGCAGATGCACCCCGTCGTCAATGCGGCGATGAGTGGTGCTAAATTTGTTAACGCAAAAACGTCCAAAAACGCGCGGGCACGCCGCATTCTGACCGTTGTTCTGGGCTGCCTGGCACTGGCCGTGCTGTGTTTCGGAGCGGGCATGTTGTGGTGGCTGTTCGATACGACGCGCAGCTACAACGCCCAGGAATGGCTGCTGCCCATGTTCCTGAGCGTCTTCTTCCTGGTCATGGCCGGATTCATGCCATTTGTCCCGATCTGGATGGTGAACGTTCCCGATGGTGAAGTCTGGATGATCCTGGACAGCACCGATCATTTTGAGCGATTTGTGGAGAGCGGCGTTCACCCGATTCGTCCCGTTCAGAATTTCCTGAAGCACGAAGGCAAGGGCATGGTTGCCATCCCGATCAAGCTGGAACAGATCGTGACCAGCGATCACTTTCCATATGACGTAACGTGCAGCATTACCGTCGTCTTCAATCCGATGAATGCCGAAAAGAGCATGTGGAAATCGCTTCGCTATATGAGCAAAGAGGCGATCCGCGTCGGCATTGAAGGCGACGTGACAGATATTGTCAAGCGCCACATGTATCAATTCGGGCGTCAGGAAGTCGATCCACTGCTGCTGATCGATACTATTCAGGAAGCCGTTCGGGACGCCGTCGCCATGCGAAGTAAGCTGGGTGTGGCGCTGACGCCCGGTAACGCCATCAAGATCAGCCTTGATCCACCCAAAGAAGTGATGGACTCGCGCCGCGAATTGTGGCAGGAAGAATCGAGAGCTAAAGCGCGCGTGCTGCATCTGGTCGAGATGGTCAAAGCATCGAAGGAACACAATGTTGAAGTGAGTGATCTGGGTCGCCTGCACTTTCTGCTGAATCCACAGGTCGGGACGCGGCTCAACCTGCTGGGCGGGCACGACTTGTTCCCAAACGCGCAACCCGCTTTGCCGCCACCCAAACAACCGAAACTGACCAGTAAAGCAGCCGAAACCGTGCCGCGCCCGGCGGTTCAAATGCCGAAAATTGAGGCACCGGCGAATGCCGCGCCCGGCGAAGAAAACGCCGTCAATATGCCACCGCCTCCAGCCGATCCGACGCCACCACGAGCAGCTACGGAGAACCCGATGAGTCCGAATCTCACAATACCGAGCAAGCCACCCGAACCGCCCATGGATTTGCCCGAACCGATCCCGCCGCGCCCCGCCAAAAAAGACTCGGATGTGATCGAGACAGTGCAGGACGAAAAAGGCGTATACGTCCCACGCAACCCGATTTTACGACGAGCCAAAAGCAAGACTGGCTCACAAAAAAAGGTTGATACGGCAAACGATGGGAAGTAACCCAACCTATTCATAGCTTGATAGGTCTTCGCCCAGAATTTGCGTGGATCCTCACCGCGTGCCAGGGCTTCCTGGTCAAAATAGAATGGCTGACGACCACGCTCATCCACAAAATA
>JBBRMW010000463.1:0-2188 GCA_038230635.1 Aggregatilineales bacterium
CAGTCGGTCACCGCCCATTTACCCAAAGGCGCTCACCCAACTATGCCTTCCATAGCCGCTTGAGCGTCCCTTTTGTGCACCTTTTAGCGGAAACTAAAGCTTAAACTATTGTGCATAATCCTCTCTGATCTGCGTGGCTATTCATTTTGATTTTAATCGAACGTAGCGGATTCGGGTTGAGGATTTATGGTTGGGGGAGCTTCGCCCCAATCGGCAGCGCTCGCGGCAAGACGGGCATGGCCTCATCCAACCGATCGAATTCCGGCATATCGCGCGCTTTGGACACGGGCGCGGCGGGTTGCAGCAGCTTTTGTTTGATCGTCGCGGCGTCGGCGGCCAGGATCAAATCTGCTTTGAGCGCCTCCGCCACTTTGGTACAGGCGTGCATGACGGTCGTGTGATCGCGCCCGCCCAACGCCAGCCCGATCTGGTTCAGCGAGGCGTCTGTTAGCGCGCGCGTCAAATACATCGCCAAATGACGCGCCGCGATGATGGCTTTGGTACGCCGTTTGCTCACCATATCTTCGACGGTGACGCCATAATATTCGGCGGTCGCGCCGATCACCTGCGTGGCATCCAACGTCGGTGCGATCGCCTCGCGGCCTTTGAATAATACCCGCACCATCGAGACCGAGAGCGGATGTCCGGTCAGGTAGATATAGCTGGCCGCTTGGGCCAACGCGCCCGCGATCATCGACGGATCGCCGCCGAGCCGTTCAAGGATCGCGGCGCGGACCGCGTCCGAGAGCGCGAAGCCGAGTTCGTGGGCCTTCGCATCGAGGATCGCCGCGCACGAGTCGCCTTCCGGGGCGTGCATTTCGCACAACAGCCAGCGGTTAAAGCAGCTTCGCAGATCGCGCTGAATGTTCAGATCGCGCGGCAGGCGACGGCTGGCAAAGATCATGAGGCGTTTGCGCCGAAAGAGTGTTTCCCAGATGTAGCGCAGTTCTTGCTGCGAGCTATCTTTCGCCTCCAAAAACTCGACCTCATCGAAGATCAGCACATCACAGCCGCGATACTTATCTCGGAATGGCTGGAGCGCGCCACCTCGAATGGCCGCCACCATCTCGCTCGTGAACTGCTCGGCGTTGACGCAGACGACGCGCAGATTGCGGCGCACCAGCTCATTTGCCATCGCCTGTAACAGGTGGGTTTTGCCCGTGCCCGGCTCGCCCGCTATGAACAAAGACGGATGTTCGCCGAAGCGGCTGTCCAGCACGAAGCGGCAGAACAGCACGGTATCGCGGTTGGCATCGGTCACGGTAAGGTTATCGAACGTCTTCGTGGGATCGAACAAGCCATCAGCACTGGCCGCCATCGAGTCGTCGGGATCGCTCACGCCGAAAAGGTCGCGCACATCGGGCGAATCATCCGCCGGGTCCCAAACGATCACCTGGATTTCGGAAGCGCGCCCCAGCATCCGGCCAAACGTCTCGGACATGGCGGGCACAAGGTGCTGATCGAGCCAGTCGCGGGCATAGGCGTGCGGCACGGAGATCACCAGTCGCCCGTCTTCATAGGCTACATAGCGTGCATAGCGCAGCCACGTGTCGTAGGTGGCGGGGTTCAGTTGGACTTGAAGTTGGCCGAGCGTCGCCGACCAGGCTTCGCGTGCATTCATAGCGCACCTATTACAGACGATGAAGAGAACCGGACGCGGCTTATCCGCCCAGGTGGGAATGCGTGCATTTCGGTTCTAAGAGCCAGTCAATTCGAGCGCGGGGCGTGGAAGAACAGGTGTGTCACCATCGGTCAGCAGTGGAGAAAACCTGACCGACTAAAAAAGAAAACGATGCCCCGGCTAACAGCGTATCGGGCATTATAGCAGATCAGCAAAAGGCAAGCAATCGTAAAAAGCAATTTGCAAGATCGGGATGGAATCTCAAAAATGCGTCCAGGATGCGATTTCACGCCGAATCGAACACGTCAGGTTGGATAACTCGAACTTTGGGAATGAATCCGCGCCCAGAACCTCACCCCCCCCGCCCCTCTCTCCGTAGTAACAGCGAGGGAGAGTCGGACGGCCACATCGGGTCACAGACGTAAAGCTAAGAAACGGCTGCGGTCGCTGTCGGGTTTTGTGACATCTAACCAGCGGACGAGGCAGGCCTCGTCCCTACCCCAGCCGCCGTTTCTGTAGGGACGAGGCCTGCCTCGTCCATCTCACCATGACGACGCCTCCCGCACC
>JBBRMW010000464.1:0-2178 GCA_038230635.1 Aggregatilineales bacterium
CCCATGGCGAGGTCTTGGCTGATGAGATTGAGGATCGCGGTCGATTTTCCGGTGCCGGTCTGCCCGATGATGTGGAGATGCCGGCGCCGGTCGTCCTGGGCGATGCCAAAGGGCACATCGTGAATGGTCGTGCCGAGATAGCTGTAGCGCTCAAGATCAAAGGTCATGGTCCAGAGCGAGCCCCGATGTCGTCCGCCAGGGTTGCAGCCCTGTGGTCGCGTTACTCACTGCTCGTCATGGGTGAGAACGCGTTCAGCGATACCTGGGTGTGCCGTTCCTTGATCGCTGCGCTCGTTCGGGACTCGATTTGAGCCACGCTGATTCAACAGGATGGCCTAGGCATATTGTACGGGAGAGCAGAAAAATGGAGGTTGGGGATAGACGTGCGGAATTACGGGACCGTCGCCGTCAAGGCCTGGAAACAGTGTCGAAAAAGGCCCCTGATCGCAAGAAACAAAAAATTCCGTTGAGGAGGGCCTAGCTGCCAAGAGAGCCTGAAGGACTTATTACCGCAAACGATAAAATTTGTGTGGCAATTTGGACGTGAACGTAACGCGATAGTGTCTTAATTGCTTACCTCCATTGCTTTGGCAAGCCGTATAAAATGCAAGCAATCGATGAACAGATCGGTTTGTTGATGCGGCTGATCAAAGTGGCGATCGTCGACGATCACCATGTTATGCGCAAAGTCATCCGCGCCTTGCTGATGAAGATTGGGGTCGAGCAGATCTTTGAGGCAGGCGACGGGGTAAGCGGACTCGACACCCTTCGTACCGTCGTCCCCCACATCGTACTGCTGGATTGGGACATGCCGGGAATGAGCGGCGCTGAGTTCGTAAAGACGGTTCGCTCGCCTGCAACCTTCCCGCAACCGGACGTGCCCATCATCATATTGACTGGTCACGCTGAGAGCTCTTGCGTCGCTGACGCGGAGTGCCTTGGTGTTCACGAATATCTTGTGAAGCCCGTGTCCGGTCAGGCGCTGTTGCGTTGCCTAGTGTCGGTAATGACAAAGCCGCGCCCCTTCGTGCGGATTGGCAACTATTACGGTCCCGAACGACGTGGCTCCGCGCTTGAACAGTGATTTCTGATGGTCTCGCAACGCTTTTCTCGGACGGCAGTCGCGCAGCGAAAGAGCCCGCGCGAACCAAAAAATCATATTGTCACGCTGGAATTTGATGACGGGTCGCTCCCGGTTAGCGGCATGCTGACCGACCTGTCGGCAACCGGAGCGCAGCGCGCCAAGCGCTTCTTCGAAGTCACCGGTGGAGATGCCCTTCAGGTAGAGGATCGGGATCAGCACTTCGAGACTCTTCGTACGCCGCGCATAGGGCGGCAGGATGCTCGGGCAAAACCGAATGCGCTCACCACCGGCGGCCTCGCGGTCGCGCACGCGCGGCTGGCGCACGGCCACAGGTCCGATGCCGGTCATGATCTCGCGCTCAGGCAGATGCCCGTGGCGCACGACGCGCTGACGGCCCACCTCGGTCTTGAGGCTGGCATATCGGCTGAGGAAGTCCGCAACCTCCACCTCATTCGCCGCGTGGCCGGCTGCGCAAACTGGAAACGCGTTCAGCGATACTCGGGTGTGCCGTTCCCTGATTGCTGCGCTCGTTCGGGACTCGATTTGAGCCACGCTGATTCAACAGGATGGCCTACCACCATTGTACAGGCCGGCGGGGAGAGGGGGTGGGGATAAACCGCGAGGTGCTACATAAATGAAATGTGAACGGATTTCGGCTAGGCTCACGATGGTTGCGTGGGGCTGCGTTTTGGCAGTGATACCTGATGGTCACGCACTGCTTTTCTCGAATGGTTGTCGCGCAACGAAAGAGCCCGCGCGAACCTAGAGATCTATCGCCAAGCGCACGACGGCGATGCCGCTTGGTATGGCAATCGGAAACAAAGCATGGGAGTTGAGTTTGTACCCGATGAAAGACAATTGATGTCGAGCATATGGGCGCCGAAATCGCGCGGATGGCGTCGTAACTGCTGAAAAACTGGCGGTAGCATCTCAGGTTGAATTTTGTTTCTGATCGGGGCTTGCCACACTCTACATCGAATCGACGGCTCAGTCCCGTTCCTCCATCTCTATACCTTCGCCGCGGAGTACCTGTTGGTGAGAGCCGGCGCCGGAAATCTGAACAGGGCGATAAGTGGAGTTTCTGCCTGACAGCG
>JBBRMW010000465.1:0-2178 GCA_038230635.1 Aggregatilineales bacterium
GATTTTGGAGAGGCGGCCGCGCCCTTCATAACCAAGCCATATCCAGCAGCCTCTACAGCTGTCTTGAATTGTCCCGGCGAAGCAAGCTTCTCATCATACTGCACAGTGGCTTCTCCCGGCGTCAAAGACACTCTTACCTCTGTAACCCCGATGACTGCTTTCAAGGCATGCGTCACCTTGCTGGTGCAGCCGCCGCAATGCATGCCCGTAACGTTCAATATTACTGTTTGCACCACGACACCTCATAAGATTCTTGAACTGGATACCGCGAAGGTAGCGCAGTCAGACACCGCGATGTGATGGCGATCAGTGCGCCTATTTTACGAAGTTGCCGCCAACGGCCAATTCACCCATACCTCGGGCACAAACGATAACCCGAGTACGACGAGAAGGTTCCACCGCCAAAGCTTGGCTGGTTGTTCCACGGTAGGTAGCAAGACCCAGTGGTCAACCCCAATGTGACCATCTCAATGGATTTTCGCGGGTAGACTTTTTTGGCCCATTCCTAAAGTTGACTTATCGCTTTTTTGACTTCGACTAACAATTCCGACGCATTGCCCGGGTGAGGCGCAATCATACCTTCGCCGGACGCAGTAATAAGCTCACGCAAATCCTGGTCCCATTGATTGAGAAGTTCAATTTTTTGCTCATGGGTAAGGTCTTTTGCGTCCTTGATGTCATTAGGGTGCGTGAATACCAAATCTATTTTTTGTTTTCCTTGCTCATAGCGACTCTGGGTCATTCGTTAGACTCCCACGATTTGGCATTCTTCTACGGGTAGCGCGTGGCACCTCAACTATCTGGAAAAGATGTTCCAGATTATTACGCCTGCAATGGCCGCGAGTGCTAGGCTAATACCTAGCACATAGCGAACCGAACCAAGTTTCACGCCGCCTGAGGCCTTGGTCTCGGATATCTCTGTCGGTACTGGATGCTGAGGCCGCATGTCTAATTTCCTTCAATCAAAATTGGGGTAGCGTTGGAAATAAATATCCCGTGATGCCATGTGCCCATCCGGCACCAACACGATGGCAGTTGGATTTCCGGAGCTTGGCACTATTCCAGATGTCTTGGCTATGCGTTGGGACATAAGAAGCTGAGTGGGTGGAGTGGATGTCATTTAGATCCCTGTCTCGCTCCAAATACGTCAAGCCTTGACTCGATAACGCAGCCATTGGAGTTTGTTTCCCGTGTATTGATCAGCGAGGCACGGAGTCAGAGTGGGCAGCAATCCGACAAAGACGTTGTCTATGGTTCCATCACGGAGCGCTAGCCAGGGCCGCAAACTTATAGCGAAAGAGCTTGAAGTGAATCAGATAGGGGGGGGCTGGGGCAGAGGCTAGCATAATAAAATGGGTGTACGCTCGATGCGCAGCGATCATTCGAGTAAAAACGCCCGCGCGATCTGAGTTAGAACCGCGCGCGCTTCGGGTTTTCGTGGCAGCGACACCCGGTAGAACCGTTGATGTGCCCAACGCCTGCATCGCGACCGGCCACCAGCCAAAAAGCCCATGGAGCGTTCTTGGCTCGACCAATTGGCACAAATAAAGAGCGAGCGCGTTAGTCTTGTAGTTCTCTGTGGCACAAGCGATCTGCGAACGTGTGCAGTGAATTCGGTCCGCAAGCGCGGTCGCGTTGTCGGTGCGGGTATCCCTATGAGCGACTTCCCAAGCGTTTCCTACGAACTCCTTTGGGCGGAGAGACTGCTTGTGTCGGTTACCAACCTGACCCGTCAGAATGGGTTCGATCTGCTGATCCTAGCGCCGCAGATCGGCATCGTCACCCAAACGACGCAATATCCGTTAAGAATGGCTATCGACGCACCTGACGATCTTCGCGTAGGACGGTTCGAATGCGGCGCGGTCTTGTTACCATGAGTGTGGCTTCGCAGAAGCTCGTGGCGCAGTCGCCACTGACGCACAAGCTGGAAGCCGGCATATTTGATGTCGACGGAGTACTCCTGGCCTCTCCGCACGAACGCGCCTGGCGCGACGCTCTCAAAGGCTTTGCGGACCCTGAACGTTTCACCACTGCAATATATCAAGCCCATGTGGCGGGAATGCCGCGGCTTGATGGCGCTCGCGCCGCTTTGGAGGTTTTGGGTGTACCGAATGCTGGGCAGAAAGCTATTTCTTATGCCGAGCGAACGCAGAGGCGTCTTGAAGAATTAATCGCCGC
>JBBRMW010000466.1:0-2175 GCA_038230635.1 Aggregatilineales bacterium
AACCGGTGTTCAAACAGTCAACTACGGTTACAATGCGGGTGATACATCCAGCCCCTGGATCACGTATCAGAACTGGCAGCTTCACACCGTCGATCTGGGTACGGATCCAGCAGTACGCAATATGAGCATCAAGTTCGAGCTGGACTCGCGCGTAAGCACCAGCCCGGCAGACGGTTGGTACATCGACGAGATCACCGTTACACAGTAGTCGTTAACCACTCATATCATGCAAAGCTGAGCCTGAGATGTACATCTCAGGCTCGGTTTGTTAAAGGGACTTAGGCACTAGACGTTTTTGACGTCGTCGCCTTTTGCCAGGATAGCATGAACATCCTGATTGGCTTTGTTGAGCAGCGATTGCACCGCCTGAACCTGCTCCGGTGTGCCGTAACGAGCGGCTTGCATCACTACCTCGAACAGCGCAACCGAACTGCGGCGCAATTCTGCGAACTGCGCTCTTTCCCCGCCAAAACCATTCTGCCAGGGACCGCGATGGCCTTCATGCCGATCTGATGCGTGTTCGAGGAGTGCGCGCTGTCCCGCTTCGGTGATGGTGTAAACGCGCTTGTCATCAACCATTTTACTGGTCAGGCTGCCTTCGTCCTCCAGGAGTTGAAGCGTCGGATAGATCATGCCTGGGCTTGGCCGATAGAATCCGGATGATTGCTCCTCCAGGGCTTTGATCAGTTCATAGCCGTGACGCGGCTGCTCCTGGAGTAGGGCGAGCAGGATGAACTTGATGTCGCCGCGACGCTGGCGTTTACGTCCGCCACCGCCCTCGTCGGAGTGCCCGCCGAAGGGTCCGCCCCGTCGGAAGTTGGGGCCAAAGTGCTTGTGTTTGAAAAAGTGTGGGTCGAACATGGTTAGATTATCTTTCTCGCTATTTAGCGATATATCGTGATATGCTTACTATAATACGATAACGATATATCGTCAATATATCTTTGAGCGTATTTACACATTTCTAATAATGAGCGATATAGTTTCTGCGCGATCTGTCCTATTGCCGCCAAACAGGTGAAACGACTTGAGCGAATACGCAAAATCGGGCGTCGATATTGGCGCGAAAATGGCGATCATCAAACGCATCAAAAGCGCCGTAAACAGTACCCATTCAGCGGCGGTGCTGGGTGGAGTCGGATCGTTTGGCGGGTTATTTCAGCTTGACGCTGATACGATCCTGGTCGCGTCAACGGATGGAATCGGCACCAAGACGATGTTGGCCGCGCAGACCGGGCGTTATCGCGGACTCGGCCACGACATCGTGAATCACTGCGTCAACGATATTTTATGTCAGGGCGCGCATCCGCTGTTTTTTATGGATTACATCGCGGCCAGCCGACTCGATCAGTCGATCATCGTGACGTTGATCGAAGGGATGGCCGAAGCGTGCCGTGCCGCGAACTGTGCCTTGCTGGGCGGCGAAACGGCGGAAATGCCGGGTGTTTATCAACCTGATCAGTTCGATGTGGCCGGGACCATTGTCGGTGTGGTGAACGCCCGCGACAGGCTGCCCACAACAGATATTGAAGCGGGTGATGTGTTAATCGGCCTGGAATCGAGTGGACCCCATACGAACGGTTTTTCGTTGATCAGGCGCGTGTTGACCTCACCCCCCAACCCCCTCTTCGTTTACAGAGAGTGGGAGCAAGAGGTAGAACTAGTTGAGGCGGCGCTAGCACCGCATCGAAGTTATTTGCCGCATATTACGGCGATTCGGGGACAGTTCACGATCAAGGCGCTGGCACACATCACAGGTGGCGGCTTTTACGATAATATTCCGCGCGTGCTGCCAAATGGCCTCGGCGTACAAATCGATCTGGGGAGTTGGCCGATCCCGACATTTTTTACTGAGCTCGCGCGGCGTGGCAATGTGCCTGAGGCGGAAATGTACCACGTCTTCAATATGGGGATCGGTATGATCGTTATTGCGTCGCCGGAACAGGCCGCTACGATCATGACCGCGCCCTTAGAGTTTCCGCGTTATCGCATCGGGCAGGTGGTCAAAGGAAGTGGTGTGAGGCTATGACGGCAAATCTGGCAGTACTGGCGTCGGGCAATGGCAGCAACTTACAGGCGATTCTGGATGCCTGTACCGCCAAAACACTTGCTGCACGAGTTGTGTTTGTAGTAAGCAATCGGCGTGATGCGCGGGCACTGGATCGGGCAGAGATC
>JBBRMW010000467.1:0-2174 GCA_038230635.1 Aggregatilineales bacterium
ATCGAAAGCGCCACGGCATGGGCAACCATCGCCAGCATCCGAATGCTCACACGCAGAATCGCAAGGCTCTCAACTCATTGAAGTACTTTTGAATCGGGCTCTAAGACCCAATCATGGACGCTCAGCGCCCTTCTTGCGCTTCCAAAATCCGGACATGTGGACTGGCGTCGAAGCGGGACCCCGCGGTATTCGGGACAAGTAATTGTAGTCGAAGACTTTTCTAGGTGCTGTCAAAGCTAATGCACCACCGTTTCGCTATATAGTTATGCGAGTACCAGCGCAAAAATAGTCTTAATTAGGTTACGCTTCGTACGTGTTCTGTTTCGCATAAGAATGCCTGTTCGAAGGCGCTCTGGAGCTCAGAAAGCGGACCACGAACCAAATTCTGATTAGTTTGACAGCACCCGGCGCGCAGCTAACCCGCCAGGCCGTCAATTACCTGCTGGCCCAGGCCTCAACGCGCGCCAGTCTGCCGTCGGTCAACCCGCACATGCTGCGCCACTCTTTCGGGTTCGCACTTGCGAACCGCGCCTACGACCTTCGCCTGATCCAGGACTATCTCGGCCACCGTGACCCCAAACACACCGTCCGCTACACGCGTACGGCCGAACGCCGGTTCGAGGGACCCTGGCGCTGAATCCAAAGTGGCCATTTTGCACAGCTTTGCGGTCACGGGGCCATGCTACGATTTCGGCAAATGAAGACGCTCCAGAAGTTTGCTCCCTTCCACGCCTCGGTCCACAACCATTTCGACCACGAACGCCATCTCGTCGATCGCCAGACTTACAAAACCCGCCGCGCGGTCGCTCTCGCCGAGTAGCAATCGCTTGCTGCCTGAAACAACCTCAATACGGGATCAGCGCGTCAAACGAAGCCGAAGTGCCATTAGACTGACAACACCCCGCAACGGGCTCGGCGGGTGCGAACAAGGTCGTAACACCGTCACGACATTACGACGTTCAGGTGCCGACGCCGCATCACCGCTCCGGTCAAGCCAAAGCCGGTTAGCAGGAGCGCCCAGCTGCCGGGCTCGGGAACGGCCGCGATGTTCAGTGTTATCGTCTGATCGACGCTGAAGGTGGGGTAGCTGAAGACCGTGCCATCGGGGGCGGTCACGTCGAATGGCGTGGTCCTGCCCGACAGGTTCAGGGCATGTTTGCCGACCGACAGACCACTGAGCAGCAGATACCAGCCGGTGGCGACGCCGGTATCGAGCTCGGTCCCGGCACCGAAGCCATTGGCGTCGGCAAACGTCCCGGCTGCGACCGTTCCGAACGAGAACAAGCCGGGCTCGCGCGCGAGATACTGGTACGGATTGGCGACGACATCGCCGTCGATCGTCGCCGACAGTGCAGAAGGCGCGACCGACTTCTCGTAGCCGTCGGCGGTGGCGATCGCGACTGCCTGCCGATCGGCGACAGACGTTCCCGCGTCGTAGAAGCTCGCCGACTCGAAATCTATGAGGTTGACGAGCCGCAGCAGGATCGGTCGGCCCAATGGAACGGTCACGTTGATCGACGTCGCCGGGCCGAAGCCATTCGCCCCGCCGCCAATGAAGAACACCGCGCGGTTGTTGTCGAGCTGCGTCAGGGCCCCCGTCGTGTCTTCAAGGCCGCTGCTGCCCGCGGGCGCGAAGAGCGCCCATCTCCACCACTCGACGCCCCAGTTGGCGATCGTCTTGCCCGCGACGACCGAGCCTGGCGCAGCGATCGTATAGGCTCGCGCTGAACCGATGGCGGTTGTCGCCAGCAGCAAGGCGGCGACGGCGCGGATCGTGGTGCTGATCGTCATGGTATTCCCCTGTTGGCCGGGCAAAATCGGCGGTGAAAGCGAAACGGTCTGTGGTGGCTGACCCCTTGCCCTACTCATCCCCGGGCAAATCCGTTGGGCAACATCGAGATACTGAGCCGTCGCTCGTTGTGCCGACAGGACGGCGAACCGATATCTTGCCGATATCTTGCCGATAATGACCGTTTGCCCTGTGCGGGGACGTGTTGCCGACGCCGGATTCCGGGTTCATGAAGCGCATGAAAGCTTAGAGCCCGATTCAAAAGTACTTCAATGAGTTGAGAGCCTTGCGATTCTGCGTGTGAGCATTCGGATGCTGGCGATGGTTGCCCATGCCGTGGCGCTTTCGATGGATCGCTCCCAGTCTTTGGCGAGACGTCGGCAGC
>JBBRMW010000468.1:0-2152 GCA_038230635.1 Aggregatilineales bacterium
GAGCGGCACGTTCGCGTATATGGCACCCGAAATTTTGCACGAAGAACCCGCTACGGAGGCTACTGATCTATTTGCGTTCGGCGTCATCGCCTTTGAAATGATCGGCGGTCGGCATCCGTTCGAGGCGGCTGATTTGCAAGTGATGCTCTCATCCATCTTGACCCGCGATCCCGACTGGAGCTATTTGCCTGCCCTGCTGCGTCCGATTCTGATGCGCGCGCTCGCCAAAGAACCGCCCGATCGTTATCCTGATGCGGGCGCACTGCTGACCGATTTGAGTGCGCTTGCGCAAGGCGCTTTTCCCGACGAGACCGCCGCCACCCGCGAAAGTTTTTTGCAGGCTGCGCCATTCGTCGGGCGTGAGACGGAGTTTGAGCAGCTCAACGCGGCTTTGAACCTTGCGTTGGATGGCGAAAGCAGTCTGTGGCTCCTCGGCGGTGAAAGCGGCGTCGGTAAATCGCGGCTGGTCGATGAGCTGCGGGTGGGCGCGCTCGTCGGCGGTGCGGTGGTGCTGCGTGGTCAGTCCTTGAGCGAAGGCGGCGGGCGTTACGGTTTATGGCGCGAGGCGATCCGGCGGCTGGCACTCCTGTGCGATCTGCGCGATGACGAGATCGGTATCTTCCAGCTACTGCTGCCTGATCTGGGCGCAATGCTCGATCGGCGTGTTCCCGATGCGCTCGAACTTGAGCCGCAAGCCGCGCAAATCCGTTTGCTTTCCGCACTGTCCGATGTCGTGTCGAGAATACCCCAGCCGCTGCTGATTTTGCTGGAAGACCTGCAATGGGCAGGCGACGAGGACTGGGTGCTGCTGACGGGTTTGGCGCGTGCGATCACCAAGCTGCCGATCTTTCTGGTGGGCACCTACCGCGATGACGAAGCGCCGGGTTTGCCGACGCGCCTTCCGAGTGCGCACACGTTGAAACTGGATCGCTTATCCTCCGCCAAGATCGCCGATTTGAGCGCATCGATGATCGGGAGCGCGGGTCGCCGCCCCGAACTGGTCGATCTGCTGCAACGCGAAACCGAAGGCAACGTCTTTTTCCTGGTCGAGGTGATGCGGGCGTTGGCCGAGGAGATGGGTGGGCTGAGTCAACTCGAATTTGCGACGATGCCGACGCGCATTTTCACGGGTGGCGTGCAGCGCTTGTTGGGTCGGCGTTTGGCGCGGCTGCCGGAAAGCGCGCGGCCCCTGTTGCAAGTGGCCGCCGTGCTAGGCCGTCAGATCGATGAGCGGCTGTTGGCGGCTGCCGCACCGGATACGTCGATTGCGGCATGGCTGCAACAATGTGCCGAGGTGTCCCTATTGGACGTGAGCGAAGGCAGCTATCGCTTCGCGCATGACAAACTCCGCGAAGGGTTGCTCGCCGATCTGCCCGACGATACCCGCACCCTGATTCATCGCCGTGCTGCCGAAGCGATCGAGGCCGTCTATCCTGACTCGCCAGATTATTATGCGGCACTTGCCCATCAGTGGCATGGCGCGCAAGATTCCGCCAAAGAAGTACAGTACGCGGCGTTGGCGGGCGAGCAAGCCCTGAAAAATGGCGCGTACAACGATGCGATCACGCTGCTCGAACGGTCGTTAGCGCTTGATACACACACTACCGGACGCGGTGCGGATGGGCAAATCCGGGCGCATTCTGAGCAGCAGCTTGGTCAGGCGTTTATCGGCATCGGGTTTTTGCCGCAAGCCGAGGCGCATCTCAAGCGTGCCGCAGCCTTGTTGGGGCGACCATTTCCGGGCGGCGCACGGCTGCCGATCGCCGTCTTGCGCCAAGTAATTGTGCAGCTTGTACATCGCATCCGGCGGAAAAATCCCACGCGCCGCGCCGAAACGCCATTGGAAATCGCTCGCATCTTTGAACAATTGGCGCTCATTTACTACTGGCAAGAACAGCGAATCAACGCCAGCTACGCCGCCCTGATGATGCTCAACCACGCCGAACGAGTCGCACCATCCCAAGAGCGCATCCGCGCCTACGCCAACATGACGGTGGCGGCCAGCGTGATCCCATCGCCCAGTTTGGCGCGCACCTATGCCGCGCTGACGGAAGAGGCCGGACGACAGGTGGCCGATCCGCCATCGCAAGCCGCCGCTTATCGGGTCATTGTGGTCTACGAAGTCGGCGCGGCACTGTGGGAATCAGCGCGC
>JBBRMW010000469.1:0-2110 GCA_038230635.1 Aggregatilineales bacterium
AAACGTTTATCACGCGGCGCAGTGACGGTATGGAATGGTCATTAGCGACGAGCAGCACATGGCCGCGCTTTTCACCGGGCAGCAAACATCTGCTCTGGCAGCGATTTCCCAGCGATGCGGTGCCAGGCGATTTGCCCCCGCAAACCGAAATCTGGATCGCCAACCCGGATGGCACTGAACGAACGCTGCTCAGTGTGCAGCCGGGCGGTAGTGTGGTCTGGTTGGATGATGATCGCATACTGCTATCGCGCCGTGAAGGACAAACCGATACCTTCGTTCTGAGCATCTACACGATCAGCAGCCACAGTACGCAATCGCTGCTGACGGCAAAGAATGTACGCGGCGTGTCGGTTGCGCCGGGCGGCGAACACATTCTGTACTATTTGCCGTTTCAGGCAAATCCAATAGATAGTGCGCTGTATCTCCTGGAAACTAAATCGGGATCAAAGCCAGCGAAACTGCCGTTCTTTGGAGGTTGGCGCTGGCGCGATAGTAACAGCCTGATCTACATTCCGTATGTACCGGGTGCGCCCATGTCGCTCACCTTGTATGATATTCTGACGGGCAAAGAGCGATTATTAACCGATCCTGCCCGCCAAACCTTTACGATCCTGAGCGATGATTGGTCAGTTTCGCCCGATGGCACGCGCGTCATCTTCTGGGAAGCGCGAGATCGGGCGATCTGGGAGATACATTTGCCTGCCGTATCGATCTGATCCGGCTAGTAGTCTAACGCTGTAAAGGTGAAGGATAGAGACGTGCTAAAGCACGGCGTGCGTCATCAACCGTGAAATGCCATGGGATGAGGGTTTGGTCACGGTTGCGGACGTATTGAAAGTGTGCGGCAGCCCAGGCGAGTTCAGTGGCGGAGGTGACGCGACGGCGCAGTGCGCGGGCAAAGACGGACAGCTCAATTTCGGCCATGTTGAGCCAGGAGGCGTGCTTGGGCGTGTAATGAAAGCTGAAGCGGCGCGCCAAGCGATGGGCTTCAGGGGCGGGGAAGGTATCGTACAAAACCGCCGGAGTGTGGATATTCAGGTTATCGACAACCAGATGAATACAGTCGGCGGTCGGGAAGTGGTCGTCGGCGAGTTGCTTGAGAAAGTGCGCGAAGTCGGCCTTGGTGCGGCGTGCGGTGACGGACAGCCGTCGCCAACCGCCGCGCGGTTGCACGGCCAGGAACAGGTTCGCCATGCCGTGCCGCTCATATTCGTGGTCGACCCGCCTGGCCGTGCCGGGTCGCATCGGTTGCGGCTGACGGGTGTCACCCAGCAGTTGGCAGGGACGTTCATCGACGCACACCACCGGTTGCTGCGCATCAAGCGGTTGCGCGTACAGGTCCAGTATCGCTTCCATCTGACAGACAAACGCCGCGTTTACTTCCGGGATGCACCAATGCTCTACGCGCCACGGTTTGAGCGCGTTTTTTTTAACACCCGACCGACCGTATCCTCACTAACGCTGTCTACCACCCCCAACTCCACCAGCCCGCCCGCCAACATACGCAGCGTCCAGCGCTCCTCCCCGTGCGGCGTATCCGAGCAACTCAACGCGATGAGTGCCGCTTCCCCAGCCTCGTCCAGCAGACGCGGGTTGCCCGGTCGTGCTTTCTCGTACAACGCCCGCTTCAATCCGCCTTCTTGGAAGCGTACGCGTGTCCGCCAAATCGTCGCATCGCCCACCCCAAGCGCTTCCACAATCACCGCATCGCTCTTGCCCAACGCCACCAAACGCACAATCTGCGCACGCTTCAGCACCCGTGCGCCCACTTTTCCTTTGCTCAACAGCGCATTCAGTTGTTCTTGTTCGTCCGCGCTCAATTCAATATCGATTTTCTTGGGCATCGTCTGGTCTCCTTGCCCACCAGATTCCCCCCTTTCTTCATCCCATCACCTTTACAGCGTTAGACCACTAGCAACCTATGCAGCTTACAAACAACACGGTCAGCAAATCAGCATCGAACAAGCGCGACATCTCGACTTGCTTGATACAGGTGAGAAAACATCCGAATGACGACTCTTGTTCCTCCGATAAAGTGTCAAGGCATCAAAACGACTCTTGTCCCTGCGATTATTGACTGCTTACCGGATAATACTGCCGGGCAGTGGGT
>JBBRMW010000470.1:0-1946 GCA_038230635.1 Aggregatilineales bacterium
CGCGATGAAACATGAGCGTCGTTTGAGTTTTTGTAACCGAATCAGACATCATCCGATTGATGAATTTTGGGCTTGACAAACCACTTCACTCCTTTTCCCCACGCGCAGTTCATTGAGATGCTCACCTACAAAGCCCAATTGGTCGGCGTTCGGGTCATCGTGACGGAAGAAAGCTACACCTCGAAGTGCAGTTTTCTCGATTTAGAGGACATTGGCAAGCACCAACGCTATGCCGGCAAGCGCATCAAACGCGGCCTGTTTCGCGCCGCTGATGGGCGCACTATCCAGGCTGATGTGAACGGGTCGTATAACATTCTCAGAAAAGTAGTCCCGAATGCGTTTGCAAACGGGATAGGGGCTGCCGTAGTTCAGCCTGTACGGGTTTATCCATGTGCGAATTGATCGCGTGGCTTAAAATGCCATGCTTTCAGATACTATGTCTTGCGCTGGTGGCAAGAGGAAGTTTCCGTGTCCACAAAAGTGACGGCTGGCACTGGCCGACTTCACCTTTTCCATTCATACGGGCTTCCTCGTCCCTGCCATAGTCGGTTCCGCATCAGCCCCGGAGCGGGTCGTCGTTATTAGTAATATAGGCCAGTTCAATCGCAGCCATCATCGGGGTGCGCGCTTCGTGCCGCTCGGTGAGGCGCTGCTGATGCTGTTCCTGGCGCGATTGGGCGCTCCGCTGAGTGAGCATCTGCTCCACATATACGAACAGCCGCCGACCGGCGACTCCGCTAACGACGCCGATTATCATGGGAATGAGCATAGGGAGTGAAAAGGACATAGGTGCTCCGCTGACTGACCATTGCGATAGGCAACATCATAGTCCAGCTTGCCTGTAATTAATTTTGCCGCGCGTAACATTTTAATTCCATTTTTCTGGGCAACAACTAGGTTTGGGAAAACTGCCAGTTGACTTGATTGTTTTTACAGTGTAAAATTAACTAAACGGTGTAAAAAGAAAAAAGAGATTAAATGGCTCGCAAGCGTCGAGAAGATGTCATCGAAGCCACCAGTGAACGTATTAAAGCCGCTGCTTGGACGTTGATGCACGAACGCGGCACGGCGGGTCTGGCGATCCGTGAGATTGCCCGCGCCATCGACATGACAGCACCGGCGCTGTACTACTATTTTGCCAGCCTCGACGATCTGATTACCACGTTGATCCTGGATGCCTTCAACGCGATGGCCGATACGCTGGAAGTCGCCCGCGACAGCGTCCCTACCGACGCGAAGCAGCCCGCCACCAAGGCGTTGTTTGCGGTGAGCATGGCCTATCGAGCCTGGGCAGTGGCAAACCCGATGGCCTTCCAGTTGATTTATGGCAATCCGATCCCTAGCTATGTCGCACCCGCCGCCATCACCGTACCCGCCGCCAGTCGCAGTGGCGAAGTCTTCACGAGGTTGTTGTGGCAGGCGCTCAAAACGGGCGAGTTCCAGGTCGCAGCCGCTTATCGAGAGATTCCGGCGTCCATCCGTGCGCATATCCTGGGCTATTTCGTCCACATCCAGACCGCCGATTAGCCAGTCGTGATAGATGAAGACCTGCTGCACGCGCAATATCTGATGACGATCGGTTGGTCGCAGATACACGGCGTGGTGATGCTCGAAATGTTTCACCACATAGGCCCTGTCGTCGGCGATGTGGATGTCTATTTTCGGTCGCGCGTGATCGATATGATGCGGTCGATGGGTGCAACGATGTAGGTGCATGACTTTTCAAGCATCCGCCAGACATGGCAGGGTTTGTTCAACACACCTTATCTATAGAAAGGAAAATCGTAAGCATGAACACAACAAACGCAATCAATCCAACCAGCGAACTGCATGTAATTTTGGGGGCCGGCCCCGTTGGGCTGGCGATTATGGACGAACTGGCGGCGCGTGGCAAGCGCATCCGCATCGTCAATCGGAGCGGCGCGCACGATCTGAAGCCCGGCGTC
>JBBRMW010000471.1:0-1941 GCA_038230635.1 Aggregatilineales bacterium
CCAACAAACCACCCCCCAAATATTAGTGTTTATTTACAACATCGGCGGCCGCGCCACCCCACCGACCAAACAAGACGGGGGTTTTTTTTTGGGACGCCGGCTTCCCGCGTCCATTTTGACAAATGCGTACCCCGAAAAGGTTGGGGGGTGAGGTTCTTCGCGGCATGGCTGATCGTCCTGATCGCGGCGGGCTGCAATGTCGGCGGGGCGTCGCCGGCGACTTTGCGTGCCATCGTCTCGACATCTGCCCCAAACGCTCCGCTCAACACCGCCACGCCGATCAGTCATGCGCTCCCCGTCGATCCGACGATCACGGCGCGGCTCGACGACGTGCAGAGCGATCGGTTGATCATCACGATCGATACGCTGGTGAAAGCTGGTACGCGCCATGTCCTCTCCACCAGTGATGATCCGCGACATGGGATCGAGGCGGCACGCACGTTCATCGTCAGCCAACTGCGTGCCTTGCGGACGGATAGCAACGTGCTTCAGGTATGGACGCAGCCCGTCCCGGTGACGATCGGCGGTGTGACCACAACACCCGAAAACGTCGTCGCGGTACTGGGTGGCACCGACCTGAACGCGGGTGTGATCGTCGTTGGTGCGCATTATGACAGCGTGGACAGCGCCAATCAGTACAACGGCGTCGCGCCCGCGCCGGGCGCTAACGCGAATGGATCAGGTGTGGCGGCGCTCTTGGAGATCGTGCGGATTATGGCCGGGACAAAACATCGCACGACGCTGATGTTTGTCGCCTTCACAGCGGAAGAATCCGGGCGACAGGGCAGCCTAGCCTTCATCGCGGATTATTTGAACGTTCAGACACCGCCAATCGTGCCGCGCGCCATGCTCAATCTGGATACGATCGGCGGCAATCTTTCGCCGATCGGCCAACCCGGCCCGGATTCGCTGCGCGCCTTTTCTGCCGACCCGAATGATTCAGGCTCACGGGCACTGGCGCGACAGATGCGGCTGGCGGCGGGTATTTATCCGGGCACACTCGCCATTGTCGTGCAGTCGAGCAGCGAGCGTAACGGCCACTCCGGCGATCAGCAGTCGTTCGAGGCGGCTGGCTTGCCTGCGATCCGGCTGATCGAGGGCGTCGAAGATACCTCCCGGCAGCGTTCGCCACGCGACACGTTGGACGGTATCCAGTCGAGCTATTTGCTGGCGGCCACCCGCACCGCATTGGCTGTGCTGTTGGTGATGACCGATGGGCCGAGTCCGCCGACCGAACTCACGCTACAATCGGTAAACGGCCTGCCGACTTTGCGTTGGAATCCGGTCTCGGAAGCGGTGGGCTACGTGATCGCGCTGCGACGAGCGACATCGATCACCTTTGAGCAAGTGACCGTTACCGATGGCGCGCCGCAGTTCAGCGATCCAACACTGGCGAGCTATGATTGGTGTGCGATCGCGTCGTTCGATGGGCATGGGCTGTTGGGTGCGCTCTCCGCAGAATACGCCCTCACCACTCTCGCCACGCCCACACACTGAGGAATCTAGTCGTCCTTTTCAGGTTCATCGGGTGGAGGCTCGCCACGCTGCGAAATCCAGCCGGGAGCATCACTGGCGGGAAACGATTCATCAGAGGCTTCGTCCACCGTATCTTCATCGGATTCCGATTGCGCGTCCAGGATCGCTTTATCGTCGGCTCGTTCTTTGTCAGACATGTGTTCAGATTCCACGTAAATTTACCGGGCGTCGTTCTGTATGGTATGGCTTCCCCCTCTCCGTGATTACGGAGAGGGGGAGTGAGGGGGTGAGGTGAATCTGCGGCATTTGATTGGTTTCACCATCACTGGACTTTGTCCATATCAAGCGGCATAACACAGGGTATCCAATAAGCCGTGAACAAGCGTTTCAGGAAATACAAGAAGTGCGGTTTGGGAAGGTGAGTTGAGAAATTTGATATTCAACCACAAATACTGTCGGACGAAA
>JBBRMW010000472.1:0-1850 GCA_038230635.1 Aggregatilineales bacterium
CCGCCTGCGTGGGGGAAAGGGCTGGGGATAGAGGGGTTTGTCCATTCCCCAATCTCGCCCCCAACGTTGAATGCACCCGATACAATCCCCAGAGGGGCTGGGTGAAGTTATTCGATTGGCCGGCGTACTCACAAGCACGATCGCTAACGCGCAATCAGGGTATAGTTTAGGCTATTCGCCAGACCCAGAGAGGGACATGCCCTTGACCCTACCGATCGCACAAGGACTGCCGCCCGCCAACGATCCGCGTTTTGGCGAGGTGCGGCGCGTATTGTGGCAAGTGCTCGCGCTGAACCTGCTGATCGCGCTGGTCAAACTGATCGTTGGCGTGTTGACTGGCGCGCTCGCAATGATCGCCGATGGCATCCACTCGATCATCGACATGTCCGGCAATTTGCTCGGCATCGTTGGCACCACCCTGGCCGATCGCCCGCCCGACGCCAATCACCCCTATGGACATCGCCGCTTCGAGACGCTTTCGACGTTGGGCGTGGGCGTGCTGTTGGTGATCGCCGCTTGGGAGATTCTGCGCACGGCGATCGAGCACCTTTTCATTCCGCCGGAAGCCACCGCGCCGCCCGCCAGTTTCGCGGTGATGATCTTGTCACTGGCGGTCAACCTGATCACGACGGCGTATACGCGCCATAACGCCCGGAAGCTGCATTCGGATATGCTGCTGGCGAGTGCCGCCGACAGCCGCACCGACTTGCTGGTGTCGCTCTCGGTATTGATCGGATTGGTGGCGACGGCGCTCGGTTATGCGCGGCTGGACACGGTGATCGCGCTGATCATAGTCGGCGTGATCGGCCTGACCGCCTATGGCATTCTGCGCAAGACGGCACTGGTACTGACCGATGCGGTAGCCGTCAACCCCGATGAGATCGGGCGGATTGCGGCCACCGTCGCGGGCGTCGATCAGGTCGTTCGCGTGCGCAGCCGAGGCGCAGGCGATGCGATCTATGCCGACATCGACGTGCAGGTCGCGCCCGCCACCACCGCCGATCACACGGCAGCCATCGCAGGCGAGATCAGCACGCGCGTCAAGGCCAAATGGACGGGCATCACCGAAGTCGAGGTGCAGTTCGTGCCGCATTTACCCGCCAAACCGGATAGCGCCCTGATCGCGCGCGCCGCCGCTGATGCGCTTGGCATGACGATCCACGAAGTGACGGAAATGTTCACGAGCGATGGGCTGGTATTGGAAATGCACGTCGAGGTCGAGCCAACACTCATGCTCAGCGAGGCGCACCGCCGCGTCACGGAACTGGAGCGGCGCGTCCAGGAAGCGATGCCCGACGTGCGCGACGTGATCACGCATATTGAGCCGGGCGGCGGCCAACCCGGCGCGATTCTACACGGCACGCGGGCCATCGCCTATCAGGAGCGCGCGTTCAATATCGCCAAACATCTGTACCCTGACGCGCATTGGCATGAGCCGACGATCCGCCCGGTGCTGGGCGGCTACGCGATGACGATTCACTGCTGGCTGCCCGGCACGATGAGCATCCAGGAGGCGCACACGCTGGCCGAACACGTCGAAACGCAGATTCGGGCGAACTTACCGGAAGTGCAGCGCGTGACCATCCACACCGAGCCACCCGAAGCGGCGGAGTGATTCCCCAGAAAAGAAAAATCTTTCATCCCCCGACCCCTTCTCCCGGTATCTGTTACCCACAAATTCACCTCACCCCCAGCCCCTCTCCGTGATTACGGCTGGGGGGCGGACATGTTTTTAGGTAAAACGAAAATCAGCAAAAAAGACGATTCCGCAAAACCTGGAAAAGTCTTCGAGCTGTTCGCACAGGAAATCCAAGCCTTCCCGAAACAGGCTAAAGAAGCGTTCGGGGATA
>JBBRMW010000473.1:0-1832 GCA_038230635.1 Aggregatilineales bacterium
CTCTTCAGCTGCGCGATCTGTACTTTTTGGCCGTCCAAGTCCATCACGGATGGGCTTCCGATTTGGGGCTTTTCCTGAGCCATGTCAAACACGTCGTCGACCGTGCCGTGGCCGAGCGCGGCACCGAACTTTCGGGTGAGCAATACGCCTGGTTCACCCGCCGCTATGAAGCGCTGCTCGCCCAAGCCGACGATGAACTCGCCTGCACACCCCATCCACCCACTGGTTATGGCCCGGCTAATCTGCTGCGTCGCTTACGCGATGGTCAACAGGCGGTGCTCGCCTTCATGCACGATTTTCGCGTCCCCTTTGATAATAATCTGGCCGAACGCGACATTCGCATGGTCAAACTCCAACAGAAAATCTCCGGCACTTTTCGCTCCATGAGCGGCGCCCAGGCTTTTTGCACGCTGCGCGGCTACTTATCCACCGCCCGCAAAAACGGCCTCTCCGCTCTCGAAGCCTTGACCCGCGCTCTCCTAGGAAACCCCTTTTTCCCGCCCTGCCTCTCCCCCTGAGCAGTTACGAAATAAGAAGGCCAAATGTCCGAGACACCGATTAAGTTGGATTTGCCTGCCGTGCTTGGCGAAGTCGAAGAGCCGGAGTCGCGGATTGTGGTCGCTCGTCAGTGGCAGCTGATCTGGTGGCGCTTCCGCAAGCATCGATTGGCGGTGCTGGGCGGCCTGATCACGATCCTGATGTACCTGATCGCCATTTTTGCCGAGTTTCTGGCACCGTTTGCCACCGACAATTATGGTTCGAGGTACACGTATGCACCGTCGCAACCGCTCCACTTTTTCGACCAAACGCCGAATGGCCTGATGTTTCAACCCTATGTGAACGGCTATAAAGTCACGATCGATTATGACGCCGGACGCCGCAATTTTGAAGTCGATCCGACCGTAAAATATCCAGTGCGCTTTTTCGTTCATGGCGTTTCGTATCGGTTGTTCGGCATTTTCACGACGGACATACATTTGATCGGCCCTCTGCAACTGGGCAACCCCGTATACCTGTTTGGCGCGGATCATCTGGGGCGCGATATGCTCAGCCGCACCATTTATGGAACGCGGGTTTCGGTGACGATCGGGCTGGTCGGAGTGATGTTCAGCCTGTTTTTGGGCATCCTATTCGGCGGCATCTCTGGCTACTTTGGCGGTTGGATCGATAACCTGATCCAACGGCTGATCGAGTTTTTGCAATCGATCCCATCGATCCCGCTGTGGATGGCGCTCGCCGCCGCGATTCCGAAGGAGATTTCGCCACTGACCGTCTATTTCTTGATCACCGTGATTCTCTCGCTGCTCGGCTGGACGGGGCTGGCGCGCGTTGTGAGAGGCAAATTCTATGCGCTGAAGGCCGAAGATTTCATAAAGGCAGCGCAACTCGATGGATCGAGCAGCCTGCGTATCATTTTTCGCCACATGGTCCCGTCGTTTTTGAGCCATATCATCGCGGTGGTCACATTGGCGATTCCGGGCATGATCCTGGCCGAAACCGCCTTGAGCTTTCTGGGCATCGGCCTACGCGAGCCGATCGTCAGTTAGGGCGTCTTGTTGCAGGAGGCGCAAAATATCCGCGCCATTTCGACCGCGCCCTGGCTGTTCTGGCCGGGCGTGGGGGTCGTCGTGACCGTTCTATCCCTGAACTTCCTCGGCGATGGCCTGCGCGACGCCGCCGATCCGTATACGCACTAGTACAGCAAAGCGGAAATGGCAATAGAGATCACGAGGGTGTAAACTGGACAAGCAATCCATCAAACAGGTGAGGGTAAGATGCCCGGTCCGCGAGCGAGGCCCATTCAACTCAGCGAGAAGGAACGCGCGATTTTA
>JBBRMW010000474.1:0-1821 GCA_038230635.1 Aggregatilineales bacterium
CTATCCGACCGGTGTCAAACTCACCCAGCACGCCATGACTGCCTTGGAGTCTCGTTTTCAACGCCTGCCGGGCCTGGGTAAATGGTTTGTACGGATTGCTCCTTTATGTTGAGGTGTCGTTATTTCTCTGGAACGGCCTTAATTGGTTTCACCATCAGGCGATTCTCACACGGGCTGCGGATCGGCTTTGACGCCCGCCATCAACAAGCCCAACTGCTCACGGGTGGCCGTCGCGGCGGACACCGTATCGATGATCTGGCCGCGATACATCACCGCGATCCGATCGGAGAGCGCCATGATCTCATCGAGTTCTGCCGATACCAGCAGCACCGCCGCCCCATCGTCGCGCTGTTTGACGATCCTCTGGTGGATGAACTCGATCGATCCTACATCGATCCCGCGTGTTGGCTGCGAGGCGATCAGCAAACGCGGCTTGCGGCTGAACTCGCGTGCGACCACCATCTTTTGTTGGTTGCCGCCCGATAAGTTGCCCGCATTGACGCCGATCCCTGGCGTGCGAATATCGAACTCTTTGACCAGTTGCTCGGCGTTCCGATCGATCGCCGCGCGATTGATCGTGATGCCACCCTGCCCTGCGCCGCCCACCTGCGCCATGATTGGTGGGGCAACCCGCCGCATTATCCAAAAAGCGATCAGTGCAAAAAGAGCGGTCACCACCACAACGCTCAACGCAGAAACCAGAAACGGGATCGGACTCTGACGTGCGTTCAAATCTTTGAGTTTGAGCGCATCGCTGAGCGCCGGCCACAGCGCCGACGACCATACCCAACTGAGGGCCGCAAACGCGATTGCAAACAGGCCGCCATAGATCACGGCCACCAGCGGTAGTTGGCGCGTCGTCGGTGCGCTTGCAAACGGGGCGGCGTCATATTCGTTGAGTACCAGATTATCGGCGACCGTATAAGCCGACACCATGCCATAGCGCTGCCGATCTTCGGGGATGTGCGCCGTGCCGCTGTGCGTCATTTCACGCGGCGTCACATGCACGAAACGCTTGCCGACAACCGTGAAGCCACCGCTCAAGGGCGCGCGCAGCCCGGTCAGCACCTCGACCAGTTCGGTTTGACCGTTGCCCTGCACGCCCGCGATGCCCAATACCTCGCCCGCGCGTACCTCAAATGCCACATCATCGAGCACGCGCGCCTTACGTTCATCGATCGCGCTCAGTCCCGCCACGGCGAGGATCACGTCGCCGGGATGCGCTTCGTCTTTCGCCACCCGCAGAATCACTTCGCGCCCAACCATCATGGCCGCCAGCGACGCCTCGGTCGCTTGCGCGGGGATCGCCGTCCCGACGACTTTGCCCGCCCGCATCACGACCACGCTGTCCGCGATCTGAAAGACCTCTTTGAGCTTGTGCGTGATGAAGATGATCGAAACCCCTTGCGCAGCCAGCCCCCGCATGATCTTGAACAATTCCTGGCATTCTTGAGGGGTTAGCACGGCGCTTGGCTCATCCAGAATCAAAATATCGGCATGGCGATAGAGCGCTTTGATGATCTCGACGCGCTGCTGCAAACCGACGGGCAGTTTTTCGATGATCGCGTTCGGATCGACTTCCAGGCCGTAGCGCTTCGACAAATCGCGGACGCGCGTCGCCGCCTGCGTCCGATTCTGGCGCGCACCGAGCGTTTCGAGCAAGTTGATCACCGCATCGCTGAGTCGATCGATCGGTGACGTGAGCCGCGCGTCACCATTCCGCCAAGTACGACGCGCGTGCCGAAAGCCAATCCACGTCACGAGCGCGCCGGCGATGGCCGCAATCACCAGCGGCAGCCAGACCATGATCGTCACTGTCCA
>JBBRMW010000475.1:0-1730 GCA_038230635.1 Aggregatilineales bacterium
CGACCACGTTTCCTGCTTGAGATCAAATGCGAAAAGAATGCTGGCATCCGACTTGTTCATCACGCATTCGCCTGTCAGCCGATAATTGATGTAGGCTGTCGAGGTCAGGCTACACCGTGCGTTGGCAATCGAGTCCGGCTCATTCTGAACCAGCCACATGAACTTGGGATCAGCATTATAGGGTGCGGGCTGCTTACCATTCAACCGCAGAATGTCATCCGCACAGACCTGTCGCAGTGTCTCGCATTGTGCCTCGGAGCGTGTGTCCATCCAGATGAGCGCGGGACGGATCACGCGGTCATGCTGATCAATGAGCGTGACCGCGCAACCCTGCCCACTAACACCTATGCCAACGACTCGCTCTGGTGGGATGTTAGCCATTACCTGCCTGACAACGGTAATCGTTCCGCGCCACCAATCCGCCGGGTTTTGCTCGACCCAGCCGGGTCTGGAATACTGTGTTGGGTAGGGCACATGCGCTTGCTCGATCACGCGCCCATCGGGAGTCACTAACGCGGCTTTGATGTTGGTGGTGCCAATATCAATCCCCAGCAGGAGCGGCTCAGTCGCGGCCATAAATCTTGCGCTTACGCCGTTTGAACTCTTTGTAGACACGCGCCAATTGTTCCTGCGCTTCTTCCGGGCGATCTGCAAAATGCGGACTTGTCAGCACGACAGGCTCAACTCCGCGAGAAACCATGATCTCTGCGGTACGTGCCTTGAGCGTGTTCACGACGATAAACGCTCCTATGCTGCTGGTTGGACTGACTTTATATTTCAGGCCGGGTATCTGAACCACCGCATCGCCCGCAGGAGTGCAGTTGTCGAGCGTAATATCGGCTACATCTTTGAGCTTTTTGCCGGACGAGTGACGCGAAACGGTTGAATCGGCGTGGGCGACAGACGTTACGGCGATCACGGGTAAGCCGTTTGCTTTGGCCTGAATAGCCATTTCCACGACCAGTTCGTTGATACCCGTGCTGGAGAAGCAAATCATGCTGTCGTGCGGCCCAAATTCGTAGTTAGCGAGGATTGGCGCGACATAGCCTTCCTGACGTTCCAGGAAAAAGGATTGCGGCATCCCATTCGCGCCAACGAAATCGGTGTAATAGGTTAGCGCCAGTTCAACCATTGGATAAAAACCCGGATACGATCCGATGCGCGGGAACATCTCCTCAACCGACATTCGGCTGTGGCCGCCACCCCAGCAAAAAACCATCCCATCGTTACAGATCGAGTCGGCGCAAATTTGGGCGGCCTGCTCGATAGCGTCGCGCTGAGTCGTCGAAATTTTATCCAGGACTTCTTGAACTTTTGTGAAGTACGTCCAGGCTGTCGCGTTATTCATGCACACTCTCACATATTTTGAAGGCTTCCAAGCCTAACTCTACTCACCTCATTTGAGCATTTCAACGACTCGACTGCCCGTTTTTACGGCGCTCTATTGGACAGAGCGCAGCTCGTCCGCGATGATAATCCCCACTTGCAAGCGTCGCAGTTCGTCATATAAGGCCGCGTTGGGACGCATATCCGTGACCAGCGTCGTGAGGCGGCTCAGCGGCGCAAGATGTGCGAAACAGACCTGACCAAACTTCGAGTGATCGGCCACCACGATACATTTGCGCGAATGCTCGATCATAATGCTCAACACGGCAGCATTCGCCTGGCTACTGACTGTTAAGCCTACACCTGGACTGATCCCGCTGACGCCAATCACCGCCACATCGAAA
>JBBRMW010000476.1:0-1704 GCA_038230635.1 Aggregatilineales bacterium
CGTCAAAGTTCCCGCATAAGGCGCACCAATTTTTGGTCATCGGGCGTGATTGCTGCCAGCCGCTCTGCATAAGCGAGCGCGCCGGCTGGATCTCCGGCCGTGCGGGTGAATGCAACAAGCGCTGACAGGATATCGCGATCGCCTGAATGGCTCGTCAGGGCCTTGTCCCTGTCGTAAACCTCATCCGGCTGGCGGGTAGCGGCGAATCGGGCGATGATGTTGTGTAATGAAGGATCTTTTCAGGCTTATTGGTTGGACGGTTGTCGATCTGATCCGGTCGCGGGCAGCACTCGAGGCAGAGATTTGGACTTTGCGGCAGCAAATAAACGTTCTGCGGCGAACTGCTCCAAAAAAACTCTCCTTCAGCGCCATCGACCGCTTGGTATTCGTTGGTCTCTATCGGTTGTTCCCTAAAGTTTGCGATGCGCTGGCGATCGTGAAGCCGGACACCATTGTTCGTTGGCATCGCGCGGGTTTCCGGTTGTACTGGCGCTGGAAGTCGAGACGCCGTGGTGGCCGGCCGAGGATGCCGCTGAAAATATGCCGGCTGATCCGCGAGATGAGTATCGCCAATCCCCTATGGGGCGCACCCCGGATTCACGGTGAACTCCTCAAGCTCGGCATCGAGGTCGGGCAAACCACTGTCGCGAAGTACATGGCTAAGGGAAGGCGCTCGCCGTCCCAAGGCTGGAAGACGGTCCTCCGCAATCATGCCGATAGGATCGCCGCGATGGATCTGTTTGTTGTGCCAACAATCTCGTTTCGTTTGCTCTACGGCTTATTGATCATGGGGCATGGTCGACGACAGATTCTATGGTTTGCGTTACATCGCACCCGAGCGCAGAATGGATCGCAAATCAGATCACGGAAGCGTGCGGCTGGGAACAGACTCCCCGCTATCTGATCCGCGATCGCGATGGGGCCTATGGTGAAGTCTTCATCCGAAGACTTCGATCAATGGGCATTCGCGATCGACCGACATCGCCGCGCTCCCCATGGCAAAACGCATTTGCTGAAAGGCTGATCGGTTCGATCCGACGGGAATGCCTTGACCACGTTGTCGTTTTCGGCGAGCGACATCTCCGTCACGTACTGCTGTCGTACATGAATTATCACAATGAGGTGCGGACGCACTTATCATTGGACAAGGATGCACCGACATTGCGCCCTGTTCAGAGAGCTGGGCACATTCTTTGCCGTCCGGTCCTGGGCGGGCTGCATCACCAATATGTTCGGATTTGATTTGCGACAGGCACAGGTGCGCCTTCTGTCGGCATGCCCCAGATGCGAACCGATTTATCGCAGTCGGGGGCCGCGCAATCGCGGTGCATCAGATCGTGCCCGCGCTCCTTGGCCCTTATCGCGCGGGCGTTGCGCATGTGCGCAGCGCGATCCGCCTTGACGCACGCCGTGCAGCTTTGCGCCAGCGGGTGGGCGTAGATCACAGCGCCGCAGCCGCAACGCAGGGGCACGTAGTGCGCGGGAATGC
The DNA here is from genome assembly GCA_038230635.1 of Aggregatilineales bacterium. Lineage (GTDB taxonomy): Bacteria > Chloroflexota > Anaerolineae > Aggregatilineales > UBA2796 > JBBRMW01. Next base: position 1,490 of record JBBRMW010000476.1, read on the forward strand.
TGGCTTCGACGTGGATGTCTGGCGGGCGTTTGGTCATGACGGTGGATATAGACGCGCTGACAGTCCGTTACAAATAGGCGTGACGTGGTTAGCGAACCTCGGGGCCGCCAGCTACCACATCACGCATTATCGTTACGACGATACGAATTATGCCTACGCCACAATGGTTTATCGATTAGCGTAGGCCGCCTAACATCTGCGGAGCGTTACGGTAA
>JBBRMW010000477.1:0-1589 GCA_038230635.1 Aggregatilineales bacterium
CAAGGCCGAAGCGCGGGCGCGAGGCATCGACGTGGAACGGGCCATAAAGGGCTACCAGGAGATCGATCACTTCCTGCAAGGCGTCCGCAAAGGGGATCGGCCCCGCGACGGCGTGTTCATCACGTTTATGCGCCACGTCCTGCATCATCCCGAAGTGCTTATGTGGGAAAAGATGTGGCTCGATGCGCACCAGCAGTTCTATCACGAGATCGGCGGGCTGGTGAAGTATTTCAATCCCAAGAACGAGTTTGGCCTCGGCATCTGGCAGATCATCAATACCTACAACCCCTATCTCAAGGCGCAGTACGACCCGGCGGATTATGCCGATCATGCCGACTGGCTCAAGCCGGTGCTGTACCACACCCCGGCGGGCGCACGTTTCGCCAATTTTGCCGACTCGTGGCAGAAGGGCATCCTGGCTGACGCCAGCGTGGATGGCGCGTATGCTGCCCTGACCAACATCCTTGAGCTAGAGCCATACATCGCCTCACACGACCAAGCGCCGATGGCGGGCTTCAAGCCAGAATACGTCAAGCAGTGGACGGCGGATCTGATCGCGGCGACGGGCGGGCGCTGCAAGGTCTACTCCGGGATTGGCGTCGGCGTGGGCGACGGTGGGCCGACCAAGAAGATCTCGCCGGAGGAAGTGCGCGATGCTGTTCACGCCTCGTTTGACGGTGGCGCGTCAGGTATCCTCATCTCGCGCAACTATTCGGAAGCCGATCTCGCCGGGATTGACGCGGTGGGCGCGGCGCTCAAGGAGCGAGGCATACGATGACCATCCGTACCGCGATTTTCGGGGCGAGTTTCGCTAAAGCCGCTTATTTGCCCGCGCTGGCTCTGATCCCCGATGTAGAAGTCGTGGCGATTGCCAGCGCTCGCCTGGAAAGCGCTCAGGCGGTGGCGCAGCAGTTCAACATCCCGGCGGCGTATGACGACTGGCGGGTGCTGTTAGAAAAACACCCCGTCAATCTGGTGGGTGTCGCCACGCCGACGGTTTATCACGCGCCGATGACGCTGGCTGCACTGGATGCCGGCGCGCATGTGATCTGTGAAAAACCAATGGCGATGAATGCCGACGAAGCGCGTCACATGCTTGATACAGCGGAAACGCTCCGCAGCGTACACCTCATCGGACACGAGCTGCGCTTCAACCCGAATCGGCGCAAGATCAAAACGTTGATCGAGTCGGGCGCGCTCGGCACGATTCAACACGTCAATATCGTGAACATCAGTGCAACGTGGGGCGATCCGGGATCGCGGGCGGCGGGCGATTGGTGGTCGGATGCGGCAATGGGCGGCGGACGGCTCGGCGCGAACGGTTCACATCAACTTGATTTGTTGCGCTTCTGGTTGGGCGATCTGGGCGCAGTCAGCGGGCAGGTCGCCACCCGCGTCCCGGATCGCATCGACAAAGCGACGGGCGAACACTGGACGGCCACCGCCGATGATCAGGTCAGCTTTTTGGCCGAGATGCGCAGTGGAGCGCTGGCGTCCGTCTTTTTGAGCGGCGTAGCACGCCACACTATGGGCAACAGTACGCACATTTTCGGGAGCGAGGGCACGCTCAAACTCGCGGATAACGATGA
>JBBRMW010000478.1:0-1551 GCA_038230635.1 Aggregatilineales bacterium
AGATCCTCGATGGCCAGCTCAAGCTGCTCGACCAGCAGCCTGCCGCGTTCAGAAGATTGCCCGAACTGCTCGCGCCGTGCCTTGGCCAGCATCAGCTTCAACCGTTCGATTTCCAGGCGGCCGACGGTCACTTCGCTCTTCGCCAGCGTCAGCAATTCACGCTGCGCAACGATCATCGCGTGCGCAGCAGCAAGGTCGGCGGGAAGCGGATCGGAGGGCGTCGTCACACCGACAAATCAACCATATTCGCCACAAAAAATCCCGCCGGATTTCCTTCGTGAGTCAAAAAGCCACAGCTTAACCGGAAGCCTGCGGACGCCAGGTTGCCTGCGGCATCCGCCAGTCAATTCCGGACAGCAGATAGGATAGCTGATTGAGCCTAGCCTTACAACGTTGGTCGAGCGCGGGTGTTTCACAACCATAATTTCCTCCAAGCAATCAGTTCACGCGAAAGCGAACGTGAGCAAGCTCGCGCACAAGAGGACGAGACCCGCCGCGGTTACCGCCAGAAATCCATCCGATACGAAGTCATGATTGCGCATTGTACACCTGCCAACCCGTTCGATTTATTGCAGGTGCGCAACACATTGTATTACTTACGTTTGTTGCTGTGGCACTTGGCTTGTCTCCGCTCGCGGATTAATTAAACAAAAATTCCCTTCAGCCCGGCTTACCGCTGTTGATCTCGTCGATCGTGGCCTGCAGAAACCTCAAAATGTGGTCCGGCTTAGCGCCTATGGCGGCGAACTTTTCCACCGTCTCGACATGATCGGTATCATTTTGGCGGTCAGATCTAACCGCGCTGTCGTTTCGCGCTGAGCTTTCAGCTTGTCGCCGAGGTTCACAATATCGGCCATGCAAGGCTCCTTACTTCTTCGCCTTTAGCCCATCATCCGGACCGACGTGTGATTGCTCGCCCTGTTCCTCGGCCGAAGCGAGCCACGCAGCTTCCATTCTCTTAAAGCGGTTGTAGGCCGGTTCGGCCTCCGCAGGTTGCTCCGCCGTTTCCAACTTCACCCGGCAAGGGTGTCGTTTGCAAGGCCTCGTAAGCGTAAGACTTCTTGGCACCTTTGATTGAAACACGCTGATGGAACCGCCCTTTGTATCTTCCTAGGAACTCAAGCGGTTGCTATCATCTAGGTGCTCCCAGAATTGAATCTGGGACAGGTGGGAAAACAACCTTTGGGAGGAATAGATGCATCGTCTAATCGCATTGGCGGGCACCGTATGCGTCGTGCTTTTGATTAGTACCGGAGCCTTTGCTCAGGTGTCACCGAATCCTGATAATCCAAACGATGCGATCCCAGATGTATCGGCTCCGCCACCCTACGGCGAGCCAATCAATCTTGAGACCGCCAAGAAGGTGGCCGCAGCCGCCATCACCGAGACGACAAAACGAAATTGGAATGCGTTCTGCGTCTCGGTAGTCAACCCGAGCGGCGATCTCGTTTATTTCGAGAAGCAGGATAATTGCCAATATGCATCCATCGGGATATCGCAGCACAAAGCGCGCACGGCTGCTCGCTATCGCCGTCCAACGCTGGTATTCGA